>JAYREN010000130.1:0-9545 GCA_041908845.1 Holophaga sp.
GGCCCTGGACGGCGATGCGCTCCCGGGCCATGTCCAGCCACCGGTGCACGTGCTTGTTCTCGGGGAAGAGCTCCTTGATCTTGGCGTCGGTCTTGTAGATGTCCTCGGGATCGCCGGACAGCGCCACCCAGCGGAAGGGGCCCTTCCCTTCGCAGAAGAGGGGCCGAATGTAGGCGGGCACGAAGCCTGGAAAGGCGAAGGCATTGGCCACGCCATTGTCCTTGGCCACCTGGCGGATGTTGTTGCCGTAGTCGACGACCGCGCAACCCATGGCCTGGAAGTCCAGCATGGCCTTCACGTGCACGGCGCAGCTCTTCCCCGCAGCGGCCTTCAGCTCGGCATGCGTGGACTCGTCCAATTGGGCGGCCTTCCACTGGGCCACCGTCCAGCCCAGGGGCAGGTAGCCGTTGACGAGATCATGGGCGCTGGTCTGATCCGTGACGATGTTGGGCTTGATCTCACCGCCCTGGGCACGCTTCACCAGTTCCGGCAGAACCTCGGCAGCATTGCCCAGCAGGGCGATGGAGACGGCCTCCTTCTTCGCCGTGTGCTCCTTGATGAGTTCGAGGGCGTGATCCAGGTTTCGCGCCTGCTTGTCCACGTATTTGGTGCGAAGGCGGAAATCGATGCTGGTCTGCTGGCACTCGATGTTGAGGCTCACGGCCCCGGCGAAGGTGGCGGCCAGGGGCTGGGCGCCGCCCATGCCGCCGAGGCCCGCGGTGAGGATCCACTTCCCGGCCAGACTGCCGCCGCAGTGCTGGCGACCCGCTTCCGCAAAGGTTTCGTAGGTGCCCTGCACGATGCCCTGGGTGCCGATGTAGATCCAGCTCCCGGCGGTCATCTGGCCATACATGAAGAGGCCCTTGCGATCGAGTTCGTGGAAGTGCTCCCAGGTGGCCCACTTCGGCACCAGGTTGGAATTGGCGATGAGCACCCGGGGGCTGTCGGGGGTGCTCTTCCACACCCCCACGGGCTTGCCGGACTGGATGAGCAGGGTCTCGTCCTCGTTCAGTTCCCGCAGGCTCGCCAGGATCTGGTCGTAGCACTCCCAGCTGCGGGCGGCGCGGCCGATGCCGCCGTACACCACCAGGCTCTTGGGATTCTCGGCCACCTCGGGATCGAGGTTGTTCTGGATCATCCGGTAGGCGGCCTCGGTGAGCCAGTTCTTGCAATGCAGCTCTGTGCCCTTGGGGGCGCGGATGACACGGCTCTCGTCGCGTCGGGAATCAGTGAGGGCGCTCATGGGGGCTCCGAAAGAAACCTGCTCATACCTGTCTATACAAGTTTGAAATCCCGTGCAAGCATATTCTCGAACCGGAGGATCCGGAGCATCCGAGGAAAAAATTCTGTCCACGGATGAACACGGATTCACACGGATAAAAGCAAAAGCAAATTCCAACTGTTTTTCTTTTTTATCCGTGTCCATCCGTGTGTATCCGTGGACTTCTTTTTTCTTTCTGGAGCCTCCCATGATCCGACTCGACGGTAAAACGCTGAATGCCCAGCAGCTCGCTGCCATTGCAGCGGGGGAGGAAGTCAGCCTTGACTCTGCGGCCCTGGCCCTGGTGAAGGAAAATCGCGGCGTCATCGACCGTATCCTGGCCGAAAAGCGCGTGGTCTACGGGATCAATACGGGCTTCGGCCAGTTCGCCACGGTGGTCATCCCCGAGGATCAGCTGGCCCAGCTCCAGCTCAACCTGATCCGCAGCCACGCGGCGGGCGTGGGCGACCCCATCACCGTTGAGCAGACCCGCGCCCTCATGGCCGCCCGCATCAACTGCCTGCTCAAGGGCCACAGCGGCATCCGCACCGAACCCATCCAGCTCCTGATGGACTGCCTGAACAAGAACGTCCTGCCCGTGGTGCCCGGCCAGGGCAGTGTGGGTGCCTCCGGCGATCTCGCGCCCCTGGCCCACATGGCGCTGCTGCTGGTGGGCGAGGGCCTGGCGTGGTCCGGCGACAAGCACATCCCGGGCGGTGAGGCCCTGGCCAAGGCAGGACTCAAGCCCATCCAGCTCCAGCCCAAGGAGGGCCTGGCCCTCATCAACGGTACCCAGCTCATCACGAGCCTGGGCAATCTCGCCGTGGCCCGGCTCCGCAAGCTCATCCCCCTGGCCGACGAGATCGCCGCCCTGTCCCTGGAAGCCCTGCGGGGCACCACCGCGGCCTACGATGCCCGCATCCACAATGCCCGTCCCCATCCCGGCCAGATTGAAGTTGCCGCCAACATGCGCGCCCTGCTGGCGGAAGGCAGTGAGATCGCCGAGAGCCACAAGGACTGCAATCGCGTGCAGGATGCCTACTCCCTGCGCTGCCTGCCCCAGGTCCATGGCGTTACCCGCGATGCGCTGAAATTCACCGCCGAGATCCTGGAGCGGGAGCTGAACAGCGCCACGGACAACCCGATGATCTTCACGGATACCCAGGAGAGCCGCAGCGGCGGCAACTTCCACGGCCAGTACCCGGCCTTCGCCTGCGATGTGCTCGCCATCGCCGTGTGCGATCTGGCCAGCATCTCCGAGCGCCGCCAGGAGCGCATGGTGAACCCGGCCTACTCCGATCTGCCCGCCTTCCTCACCCAGCAGGGGGGCCTGGAGAGCGGCTTCATGATGGCCCACGTGACGAGCGCCGCCCTGGTCAGCGAGATGAAGGGCCTGGCCCATCCCGCCTGTGTGGACACCATCCCCACCAGCGCCGGCAAGGAAGACCACGTGAGCATGGGCCCCATCGCCGCCCGCAAGCTGCTGCGGGCCGTGGACGCCCTGGAGCACGTGCTCACCATCGAGGCCCGCATGGCGCTGGAAGGCGTCCGCATCATCGGCCTGAAGCCCGCCAAGGGCGTTCGTCCCCTCTTCGAGCGCCTCGTCAAGGCCTGCGCCCCCTGGAGCGACCGCGTGATGTTCGAAGAAATGGACAAGACCCTCCAGGCCCTGCGGGAGCACACGGCCAGCCGCTGAGTGTCCGCAGGGACGCTTCAGGGTCAGTTCCGTTTTTTTGCAGGATGATCAGGATGGAATCGGCTGCTCCGGCAGCCGATTCCGTTTCAAGGGGCCTGAAAATGGACCGCCCGCCCCTCAGGCGCGGCGTCCCCCCTCCAGGAGTCCGATCACCAGTTCGGGGTAGCCGCGCACCACAGCCTGGAGGAACTCCCGATCGATGGCCACCAGGAAGGCGGGGCTTTCGACAATCGCTGTCGCGCGGTGGGGGCGATTCCGCAGGAAGGCCTCCGGCTCCAGGAAACCCTGAAGAAGTTGTTCGGGCTGAACCAGGTCCTCGCCCGCCTCCCGCACCAGGCGCACGCTCCCCGTCACGAGCTGAAAGAGCGTTGCCGGGGGATCACCCTGGGTGAAGAGGCACTCCCCGGGTTTCGCCAAGCGTTGCTGGGGGTTCATGGCGAAGCGCCCCTGGAGTTCGGCCAGGGACCGGCTGGTTTCCCGCAACCGCCAGGAGAACTGGGCGCAGATGGCTCGTGTCAGCCCGGGAAAGTCCTCGATGACCGCATCGATGTGGGGCGGTTGGAGGCGCAGCACGAAGCTACTGCCCGAGCTACGCACAGAAGCCGATCGGCGAAGGCTGCCCAGGTACGCCATCTCGCCCACGATGCCCGGTTTCTCGAGATCACAGAGCACGGTGGCCAGGATGACCGGGGGCAGATCCGGCCGATTGGGAGCCCGCTCCACCACGAAGGCACCCTTCAGCACCAGGAACACATCCATGGAATCCTCGTTTTCCCGCACGAGGTATTCGCCGTCCCTAAAACGCAAGGCCTCGATTTCGGGATGAACCCGGAGCAGGCGGCAGACTTCGGAATCTTGCTCCAGTTCGAGGCGCACAGGATCGAAGGCTTCGGGCATCGAGACTCCCGGGAATGGATGGATGTGGGTGCCTCCACTCTGCCATGAATGGCGTGACCGCCTAACTCTCTGCAGTCGCGATATGCCCCATTCCCCCCCCCACACGGTCAATGACAAGTGGTTCCGTTGCATCCAACCCGGTGGCGTGCTGCCATGGAGCCATGATCTTGCGCACCTTACTCTTTCTCAGCGCTATGCTTCTCATCCTGGGCGGCACCCTGGCCTACCTAGGGCGTCGTTCCATGGCCATGTGCCCGACCTTGGGGCGCCATCCGGCCCTAGTGTGGAGTTTCCTGGGGCTCTTTCTGGGGCTCCTGTTCCTGGTGCCCCTGGTCAATCGCCTGGCGGATCATCGGGCCGACGGTCTGTACTGGCTGAGTTACGGGCTCTTCAGCTTCGTGTCCACCTTTCTGGTCTACCTGGCGGTGGCGGATCTGGGACAGTTTCTCCTGCGACGCCTGGCTCATGCCCCCCAGGTCGCGGGGCTCTGGGCCTTCCGAACCGCCTTGGTCGGGGCGGTACTCTCAGTCCTGATCGGGTGGGTGATGGCGGTCCGTCAGCCCGGCCTGAAAGAGGTGGACGTCCCCATTGCGAATTTGCCCTCAGGGCTGGAAGGGTTCCGCATCCTGCAGATCTCGGATCTGCACCTGGGTCCCCTGGTCTCCATCGCCAAGGTGGAGCGCCTCGTGGCCCGCACCAATGAACTCAGGCCGGATCTCATCGTGATCACGGGGGATCTGGTGGATGGCGAAGCCGACGGCGTCAAGGGCAAGGCCGAGCGCATGGCGGCCCTGAAGGCCACTCACGGCGTCTATTTCGTCACTGGCAACCACGAGTACTACTCCGGGTTGGCCAAGTGGATACCCGTAATCCAAAGCCTGGGGTGGCGCCTGCTGGATAATGAACACGCGATCATTGAACGGGAGGGTGCTCGCCTCGTGGTGGCGGGCATGCCCGATCCCACCGCCGGGGGAAGGCGCGGCACCGGGCGGGGACCCGATCTCGCCAAGGCCTTGGCGGGCGCACCCGCGGGTGCCGTCAAGCTCCTGCTCTATCATCCCCCCACCGGGTACGAGGAAGCCGAGCGAGCCGGCGTGAACCTGCAGCTCAGCGGGCACACTCACTCCGGCCAGTATTTCCCATGGAGCCTGGTCGTGCAGTCCCTCTACCGCTACCCGAAGGGGCTGAGCCAGCACGGCGCGATGTGGATCTACACCAGCGTGGGCACCGGTTTTTGGGGCCCCCCCAACCGCTTCCTGGTGCCGCCAGAGCTGACGGTGATCACGATGAAAATGGATACCCACAGGGGAAAAACCGTGGAAGATGAAGCCTCAGGAAGCAATTAAGCATCCCGAGGAAAACCTGACCATGGCGAACCTGTTTTCCAAGCCCACCGCATCGCCCGACCACGACCCACTCCGCCAAGGGAGTGTCATCTCCGGCGATGCCTACCCCGAGTTGCGCGTTCGGAAGGTCCCATCCGAAACACCAGCTCCTGCTGCGCCGATGCCGGTGCCGGTGGCCGAAGACCCGGGACATATGGTCCTGGAGGGCCGCCTCCAGGAGCTAAAGCCGGAAGCCTGCCAAGGGCTGCTCAACGGCTTCCTAGAACGCGGTCACCTCGCCACGTTTACTCAGGGAATCGAGCAGGTGATGGCCGGGCTCGACGCCCCTGAACGCCACGCCCGCCGATGGGCCCTGGAAACCATCCAGCGGATGGCTGGTCAGGAGGACCAGGACCTGATGCCCCACGGCACCCTGGCCATGTTGCTGAGTGCGGTCGGGCGCTGCCTGTTGACGGAATCCGAAGGCGAAATCCGCGAACTCGCCGTGGATGACGCGGCCCTGATCCTGGGCACCCTGGGGGCCACCGGGGATCTGGAAGGCGCGCGCACCCACTTGGCCCGCATAATCCACGATGCGGGTCCCCAGGGGCAGACCCTGCGTAGGCAGATCCTCTCATCGAAAATGCTGCCGATGAGCCCCCTGCGCGTATTTTTCCGTGAGGGGCGAGGGGCTCTGGAGTCCCGCGTGCTGCCCTTCTTCCGGTTCGCCGGAGCCGATGGTGGGCGAGGTTTGGTCCGTCAGCTGGAAGAAGAAGAAAACCGTCAGCGGCGGGGGCGCATCCTGGAAATCCTCAAGGCCCTGGCGCCCCAGAGCCTTGAGCCGGTCAAGGAATCCCTCCAGGCGGAGGCCTGGTACCTGGTGCGCAATGCGCTGAACCTGCTGGGCGAATTGGGGGACGCCGAAGCCTTCGAGGCCATCAGTCGATTCCTGGAACATCCGGACCTGCGCATCCGCCGTGCCGCCATCCGAGCCTTTTGGAAGACCGGGGGCCTTCGGGCCGAATCCTACCTCGTGGATCTGCTGCCCAGGAGCGTCCCGGAAATCCAGGAGGAGATCCTCGTCGGCCTGGGGCAGATCAAGGGGAAAGGCTCCGTAGTGCCCATCGCTCGCCTCGCCGTGGAATCGACCGAACTCCGGGTGAGGGCCATCGAGGCTCTGGCCCTGCTCGGCCAGGCCCAGGCCGTTCCCACCTTGGCGCCCTTCCTCGAGCGGAAAGGGCGGATCCTGAAGACCTCCGAGCCTGCCGAAGTGCGCCTGGCCACCGCCAAGGCCCTGAAGGCCATCGGCACCCCCGTGGCCTTGAAGGCGCTGGCCGAGGCGGTCCAGACTGCCCCCCGAAACGGCGACCAGGAGGCCCTTCGGCAGATTCTGGAAAAATCCATTTGGTGACGAAAACCCGGCAGTTGGTGGCCTCGCCCGGAAGATCCCACAGGGTCTGCACTACAATGACCGGGACATCTCCGGAGGTTGCCCCAGGTGAGTGATTCACGGAAGCCATGGCGAATCGCGTGCGAGGCGGATTTGCGAGTCCACTCCGAGGCGGATTCCATCCGTTTCTGGCGGGTTTCCCACGATACCGATGGCATCCCAAGGGCAATCTTCAACTACCGCCTGGAGCATACCCTCGGGGTGGTGAAACTCGCCCGCTGGCTGGCGCCCCTTGCTAAAGCCGACCCCGACATCGTGGAGTGCTCGGCCTGGCTCCACGATTGCCGCAAGCACCTCAACGACCCCGGGGGCAAAGATACGCACGCCCGGGACGCGGCGGAGGCCGTGGATGCCATTCTCGACGGCACCGATTTTCCGGCCGGAAAGATCCCCGCGGTGAAACAGGCCATTCTCCATCATGTGGGCCTGCGCCTGAGCCACCGCCTCGAACCCGTTGAAACGGCATGCCTGTGGGACGCTGACAAGCTGAGCAAGATCGGCGCCGCGAGCCTGATCCACTTCGGTTGCATCAGCGGGGGCTTCGAGCCCGTCGATACCGAGCACATCCTGGAGCGGGGCGAACGGTGGCTCACGCTGGCTCGGGGCATCGTGGACAGCCTGAACACGGAAGCCGCCCGCACCGAGGGCGAGCTTCGCTACCAGTTCCTCCTCCGGCACTACGCGCAACTCCGGCGCGAGTGGAGCGAGCCCATGCAGGAGAGCCAGCCGTGACCTTTCTCGAACTGGTGCAGACCCTCCAGATGGCCGTGAAGGCCCTGCTGATGTATACCGACACCCATCCCCGTTCCCAGGACGCCCTTCAGGCCCTGGGCCAAAGCATCGAGGGGTGGCTGAAGGACAAACCCTCTCTGCACATCGCGGCCTCGGGGGGAAAACTGTTCCTGGACGGGGCTCCCGCCGAAGGCCAGAGCCTTCACACGGCAGCCCTGGCCCGCCAGCTCTCCGAACGCCAGATCGCGGGTTTCGTCATCCAGCGCGGGGTGGAGCCCGGTGAACTCCTGGGCATGCTGAAGATCCTCATCCTCAAGCCCGCCAAGCTGGAGGAGATGGGCGGCGTGGCCAAGGTCATGGTGGACCAGAAGCTGCGCCGCATCACCCTCAGCCAGACCCAGTACCGGGAGGTCCGCGAAGGTGGGGAGGACTCGGGAGAGATCCCCGAGCCCATCCAGGCCACCCAGGCCCTGGCGGAGCAACTGCAGGCCGCCGCCCCCATGCTGGTGAACGTCTCCGCCATGCTGCAACGCTGGCAGGAGGCCCTGGGCTCGAACCTCCCCGCGCCTGCCCAGACCGGAGCCGCTCGCCTCGCCCCGCAGGAGGAATCCCTGCCCCTCGATCTCGCCTTCCTCAGCCCGGTGGCCGAGGAGATGGGCTGGGGCAACGGTTTCCCTACGGCACCCCAGATCGAGGCCCTGCGCCAGGCCCTTCACGCCCTGCCAAGCCAGACCCTCTTCACCCTGTTGGGCGGGCTCGACCAGCTGCCCGCCACGCCTCCTGCCCTCGGTCTGGCCATGCAATCTCTCGCCCCTGAACTCCTCGGCCATGCGGCCACGGGACTGCTTCAAGAAGGGATGCCCTGGAGCGAGCTGAAGGATTCCCTGTTCGACCGGATTCACGCCTCACCCCAGAAGGAGGCCATGCTCGGCCACCTGGAGGCCCAGCTCCAGAAACAGGGGCTGGAGGCGGGACACATGCAGGCCCTGATGCGCCAGCTCGACTGGGACAGCCAGAGCCTGGACGAAAAAGTGAAGCGTGCCACCACGGAATCCGCGCTCTGGAACCTGAGCCCCGACCAGCGTATCTCGCTACTGCGGGACCTGCTGGAGCTGGGCAGAACAGAGCAGTTTCTCCAGGTGCTCGAACTCTTCCTGGAACAGCTCACCATCGAGGATGCCTACCGCCGGGACAGCGCTGCGCAGGCTCTCCTGGCCGTTTCGCACTGGATGGTGAGCCCGGGCTTGCCGTTAGAGGCCGAAGGGCTGCTCATCCAGGGACTCGTGGCCCACTTCGGCTGGGAGCCTCTCGCCGCCATTCACCGCACCACGACTCAGACGCTGGAAGGCATCCTGGCGAGCCTGGTCGGCCGAGGGGAGATGCCCCAGGCCCAAGGGATCATCCAGGATCTGGAAGGACTCTGCGCCTTCCTGGAGGACCACCAGGAATGGCGCGGCCTGGGGCTCGCCAAACTCAGGGGACGCCTCTGTTCGGAGGACCTGCTCTACACCGCCGTCGAACGCCTTCACAGCCAAGAGGCCGATGTCGTGCTGACCACGGCCATTCCCTATTTCGAATTCCTCGGCGAACCCGCGGCCCGGTACCTGGTCGCCATCCTGGGAGAAGAGCCGGACCGGAAACGTCGCGGCCGACTGCTGGATGTCATCCGCGTCATGGGTCCCATCGCCATCCCGGCCCTGCAGGAGGGGCTCCATTCCGACACCTGGTATTTCGTGCGCAACACGCTGAATCTCCTTGCGGACATGGGAGACGCTGGACTCCTTGCGGATATCGAGACCTGCCTCCGCCACGGCGATGGCCGGGTGCGCCGCTCGGCGGTGCGCGCCATGTGGAAGCTGGGAGGCCCTGCGGCCGCACCTGCCCTGATTACCTGCCTGACGGCCACCGATCCCGAAACCCAAATGGAAATTCTCTTCGGACTGGGACAGATCCAGGCTGTCGATGCCGTTCCAGCGGTGGCGGAACTGGCAAAGCATTCCGGCACCCACGAACGCATTCGCATCAAGGCCATCGAAACCCTGGGGCTCGTAGCCTCCCCGGCGACCATGCCGACACTGCTCGAACTGCTCAAGCGCAAGGGCCGGATCTTCACCAGCGCGGAGGTCACGGATATCCGGATGGCAGCCGCCCGGGCCCTGCTACAGATCGGCACGCCCCAGGCAG
>JAYREN010000131.1:0-9391 GCA_041908845.1 Holophaga sp.
AAGGTGGAGACCACCCGGATTCCGAGGCCGGAATTCGAATAGGCCGCCACGGCCTGCGCCCATGACCTTCACCCTCCGCCACCGCGCCCAGGCAATCCTCCGCGAGGCGGGGTGGGAGCTTCCGGTCCCTCCGGCCATCTGGTCGCCGCGAATGATGCGCTGCGCTGGGCTCTTTGTGATCGAGAAGGATGCCCGGGGAAAGTGGCACCCAGAAATTCGGCTCTCCATTCCGCTCCTGCGGCGCCGGGATCGCCCATGGCCCGTGCAGGTGTGCGGCTGCCTCTGCCACGATCCCGAGGCTGTCACACGGCGGATCCTGGAGCACGAACTCATCCATTACAAGCTCTGGAAGGACGGAGACAAGGACTGGGGCCACAGCGAGCGGTTTCGGGGGCTGGCCTGGGAGGTCTTCGGGCACCAGAGCATCACCCACGGGATCGGTTCGGAGGAACCGGCCAAGGGAATCCGCCCGTCCTGATTCGCTCCCTGTGGGGACCCACGCGCAAGGCTCCACTGGAGCCTCGCTTGTGACCCACATCGTCGCGACCCATGGAATCGGTTCGGAGGAACTCGGCCAAACCGCCCCCGTTTTCCTTGGGCGTATGATTTTCTTGAACAGCAATCCCAAGGAATTCCATGCCCACAAAGAATGTCGTCCCATCGCTTCTTCCCGTTCCCCGGTTTCGGGAGCTGGAGGATGAAGCCCACCTGCCCCACGCCCGCAAGATCTTCGCGCTCCGCAATATCCATTTCCGGGATGTGAAGGCGGTGGGCTTCGACATGGACTACACCCTGAGCCACTACCGATCGCCGGAGATCGACGAACTGGCCTTCCGCAAGGCAAGCCAGCTGCTGGTGTTGGAGCGGGGGTACCACAAGCGCCTGCTGGCCACCGCCTACGACCCAGATTTTTCCATCCGTGGCCTGGTGCTCGATGGGCTGCGGGGCAACCTCCTCAAGCTTGATACCGAGCGTATGGTGGTGCGGGCCTGTCACGGCAGCCAGGCCATGGAGCGCGAGGCCATCGATGCGGCCTACGGTCCGCGGCGTCTCTCGGCCAGCGCCAAGGGCTTTCGCAGCATCGATACACTCTTCGAGATTCCAGAGAGCTACCTGTATGCCGTGTTGGTGGACGGCAAGGAGCAGGGCTGGATCGAGGACAAGGAATACCTGGATCTCTTCCAGGATGTGCGGTGGGCCATCGACACGGCCCACCGTAACGGCGAGATGAAGACCGAGATCCTAGCCAACCGGGACTTCTACATTCTGCGGGATCCGGAACTCCCAGCGGCCCTGGACCGCTGGAAACGCGCGGGTAAGAAGCTCTTCGTCGTCTCAAACAGTGAATGGCATTTCACGAAGGGAGTGCTCAGCTATCTGCTGGACGGCCAGGATCCCGCCCACCCGGACTGGGAGGACTACTTCGACTTGATCGTCACCAGCTCCCGCAAACCCGTTTTCTTCGAGGAACCGCAGGCGCCCATTCCCACCGAGGGACATCCCAAGGCGTTTACCGGCGGCAATGCCGGGTGGCTGGAGGATCAACTGCAGGCCTTCGGCGAGGAGGTGCTGTACGTGGGCGACCATATCTACGGCGATATTCTTCGCTCCAAGAAGAGCGTTTCCTGGCAGACCCTGCTCCTGATCCCTGAGCTTGGGGCCACCCTGCAACGCCTGGAGGATCTCGCGGATGACCTCCAGCTTTTCCTCCGTACCGAAACCCAGCGCCGTCGCAATGAGACCCAGAGCTCCCTCCTGGAAGACAAGCTCAAGCGCAATCGCGAACATCGTCACCTCCTCGCCGCCCGGCTCAGTCCCGAGGCCCTCAAGGCCCTGGACCTGGAGGCGGGGCAGCTGCGGGAGGAACTGGAGTCCAGCCAAGAGCGCCTAATGGAGCAGGAAGCCTTCGTCGGCGCCTTGGACACTCAGCTTGAAGCCGCCTTTAACCCAAGGTGGGGGAGTATTTTCCGTGATGGTTACCAACAGACTCGGTTTGCGGACCAGATTCAGCAGTACGCCAGCGCCTACACGGGACGGATTAGCAACCTATACTTGGTAGACCCCACCACCGCCATATACGCACCCGTTCCCACCTTGCCCCATGAACGAATTTAATGAATTGAGGTAAATTTATATTGATTGCTTCTTCCCCTGGGTTTATGGTTGACCCTTGTAGACCCACCCAGACTTAAATACGCCAGGAGAGTCCATTGAAACGGTCCGAAGCCCCTACCGACTCCTCGCCTTCCCTGAATACCCTGGGAGAGCGCATCAAGGCCGTGCGTGTTACCTGGGCCTGGTCTCAGGAAGAAATGGCCGAGGCCCTTCGGGTTGACCAGGCCTCCATCTCCTTCTGGGAGCGAGACAAGATCAAGCCCTCCGGCAGCGCCCTGGTGGCCCTGTCCGCCCTCTTCCGCACCAGCGTCGACGCCCTGGAAAACGGCAAGGGCTTCGTCCTGCCCGACGCCCCTTCCCGGGCACCGATCTCCAAGAAATCCGAGCGGGAGATGCCCCGCAGTGTGAGCCTGCCCAGAGGTGACGAAGAACCCATCGTCATTGTGGATCTCCTGGACGGCAGTTCAAAGGGCAAGCAGATCTCCGATGCCATGATGGTACTGGTGCAGGCCGTCAAGGAAGGCCGCAAGCTCTGGGTCGTGATGGAATAGACCTCCCGCATTCCCATGAAAAGGGGTCCCTCGATGGGGCCTCTTTTCATGGGTCGGCTCAGACGGGGTATCAGGGCACCACGCGTGGGTCGAAGGCAGCAGGCGCTGTGCTCATTTCATAGCAGCAATGGCACCAGGAGCGCCGTCAGGAAACCATTCAGCCCCATGGCCAAGCCCGCGAGTGTGCCCGCTTCCGGCCCCTCCTCAAACGCCACTGCGGTGCCCAGACCATGACAGGCCACCCCCAGCGCGAAACCGCGGGCATTCCGGTCCTTCACCCCCAGAAGATCCAAGACGGGCCGGGCCAGCATGGCGCCCAGGATGCCCGTGAAGATCACCACCACCGCCGCCAGGGCGGGATCGCCGCCCGTACCCTCGGCCACGGCCATGGCGATGGGCGTGGTGGCGCTTTTGGGGGCCACCGTGGCCAGGAGCCCCCGATCGGCGCCGAATAGTCGCGCGAAGAAAAGTGCACTCAGGATGCCCGTCAGGGATCCCACCACCAGCGCCACAAAGCCCGGGAGCGCCAGGGCTCGGATGCGATGCCGCTGTCCGTAGAGAGAGACCCCCAGCGCCACGGTGGCGGGCCCGAGCAGGAAGTGCACCAGATTCGCTCCTGCGAAATACGCGGAATAGGGCACCCGGAAGATGAGCAGACAGAGCACCAAGAACCCTGTGGCCAGGGCCGTGGGATTCGCCCAGGGTGCGCGCCCAAGACGATGGTGGAGCCGGAAGGCACCAAGGTAGACCGCCACCGTGACCGCCAGGCACAGCGCCGGCGTCACCCAGGCGAGACTCGGGGCGCTCATGCGCCCTGCCGGGAGGAAGGCGTCAGCCACCGGAAGACCAGTGCGGTCACCACCAGCGTCACCAGGGTGCCAAGCACGACCGCCGCCAGCAGGGGTCTCCAGGCCTGGGCGATCCGCGGTCCCAGCACGATGACTCCGACGCCCGCGGGCACGAAGAAGAGTCCCAGGTGATGAATGAGTTCCCGGCTCACCCGCTCCAGGCGGCGGGAGACGCCGCCTCGTCCCATCAGCCAGAGGAAGAGCAACCCCATCCCTGCAACGGCTCCGGGCAAGGGCAGACCCATCACGCGGACCAGCAGCTCTCCCAGAGCCTGGAAGGCCAAGAGCGTCAAAAGGGCAGGCAGCATGGGCACCTCGGCTCGACCGGGGACGGCGACTCCTAAATATCCCCTTCCGCCCTTGCCATGAGCAACATCCCGAAAAGGGGTTGACGGCTCCGTGGATTTACACAAATCTTAGTAGACAAACTTTCGTACTGAATCAGACACCCATCTCCCGGAGGTCCCGTGTCCCAGCCCCCTCGCCCCACAGATGTCGAACTGAGCATCCTGCGTGTGCTCTGGGATCTGGGCCCCGCCTCCGTCAAACAGGTCCACCAGGTCATGAATGGCGACCGAGAGATCTCCTACACCGGCGTGCTGCGCATGCTCCAGGTCATGTTCGAAAAGGGCCTGGTGGAACGCGACGAGCGCGAGCGTTCCCACGTCTACCGGCCCACCCACCGCCAGGACGCCATGCAGACGGGCCTGGTGGCCGACTTGATGCGGCGGGCCTTCGCCGGGTCCGCCAAGGATCTGGTGGTGGCGGCCCTGAAATCCGGATCGGTGAGCGCCCACGAGCGCGCGGAGATTCGTGCCCTGCTCGGCCAAGAGGATTCGAAATGAGAATCCTGGCGCACCCTCTGACCGCTGCGCTTGGATGGACCCTGCTCCACTTCCTTTGGCAGGGACTCCTGGTTGGTCTGGCCACGGCGCTCTGTCTGCGCCTCCTGCGGGGCGTCTCCGTGCAGGCGAGGCATCTCATGGCCTGCCTGGGCCTGCTCGCCTGCCTGGCCTGCCCGGCCGTCACCCTGGCTCGGCTCTGGCCCGCCCCCACCCTCGTGGTGACTCAGCCCCTTCTCCCAGAGACCGCTTCCCAGGCATCCCCGGAGCGCCTTCCCAGCGCCTCCGCAATCCCGAGGCATTCCCTGGCTTCGGCGCTTCGCCCGGCCCTGCCCTGGGTCGTCGGGGCCTGGCTCACCGGATGCATCGCTCTGCTCCTCCGCCTGGGGAGCGGCTGGGTATGGTTGAAACGCCTAAGGCATCAGCATTCAAGCCCCGCGACCCCCGAATGGCAGCGCCGGCTGGACGCCCTCGCCCAGCGCATGGGGCTGGCGCACCTGCCGCAGCTGAAAATCTGCGCCGCCGTGGACGGCCCCCTGGCCTATGGCTGGTGGAAGCCCGCCATTCTCCTGCCCGGATCCCTCCTCACGGGCCTGGCGCCGGATCTGCTGGAGGCCCTCCTCGCCCACGAACTGGCCCACATCCAGCGCCAGGACTACCTAGCCAACCTGCTGCAATGCCTCACGGAAACCCTGCTGTTCTACCATCCCGCCGTGTGGTGGATCTCGGCCAAGATCCGCTCCACCCGCGAGGAAGCCTGCGATGACCTCGCGGCCAAGGCCATCGGCGAACCGCGGCGCCTGGCCCTGGCCCTTGCCGAGCTGGATCTCTTCCAGCTCCCCGCCCCCGCCCTGGGGGCCCACCAAGGAGACCTCATGACCCGAATCAAACGATTGCTGAATCCTGCGCCGCCGCGCCCCTTCCTGGCCAGCCCACTCCTGGCCGTCCTGGCCCTTGCGCTGCTGACGCCCATGATGGCCTCGTCAACGCCGCCACCCGAAAAGCCACTGCCTATTTTGCGCCCCGCCGAGCTCGTAGCCCAGATCGACGCCTTGGCGGCCAAGGAAGGCATCGACCCGTATCTTCTCCGTGCCATGGCAGAAGTCGAAAGTCAGTTCGACCCCAAAGCCGTCAGTCCCCTCGGCTCCACGGGTCTCCTGCAGGTCATGCCTGCGACCGCACTGAAATATGGAGCCCGGAATCTCCAGGATCCCACGCAAGTGATGGCCGCCGGGGCACGATATCTGAAGTCCCTGCTCACCCGCTACAAAGGCGATTGGGCCAAGGCCGTGGCCGCCTATAACGGCGGAGAAGAAGCCATCGACGCCGGGAACCTGAGCGAGGAAACCCAGCGCTACGTGCCCGTTGTAATGAGGCTGGCGCAGAGCAAGGCCGTGCAGGCCGAGCCCGCAACACCCCTGGCAGTGCCTGTCCCCGAGAAGATTGCACCCGCAGGAGACACGAAGGCCCCGCGCCTCGTGCATCTGGCCCGCCATGGAGACACCCTCACCCTGGACTTCGACCTGACCCGTCCAGAACTGGCGGTCATCCTGGCCGAAAACTGGAACTGGCTCTTCACCGATGGCGCTGAGGACCAAAAGGTGGAGCGCACGCTCCCCCCGATGAAGCCCGGAACAGAAGGCGGCCTCACCGTTCACATGAAAAGCGTAAGCCCCAAGGCGTTCCTGCACACACTTGCCAAGCAGGGCTTCACCCCCGAACCGCTCAGCGAGGCTTGGCTCAAGCAGTTGCCGCCCGGGATCGCCACCGGAGAAATGAAGCAATTGCCCGGCGGCGAATGGGATGTGCGGATGCAGGTCGTGGCCCTGGATGGATACGAGGTTGAATTCCGAGCCGAGGGCCAAGCCAAACCCATCGCCCGGATCATGACCGGAGAGAAGGCGGGTACGCGCCCGATTCTGCGAGTGCTGTCCCTGCCCCGTATCCGCACAGAGGCGATCGCCACCAAAAGCATAAACATCCGCGTAACAGAACGTGGCACCGGGCGCTGGGGTGAAACGAGCCTCGGCCTGGGCGAGGGCTCGGCATCATTCTGCATCCTCATGAACGACACGGCGAATCAGATCTCGTCAAGGGCTACCCTTTACGGGCAACCACAACCCGAAAACGAACCGCTGGCGAAGCCCGAAACCCACTGAAAGAAAGGGTATTCAGCTCCGCCCCTTCCCGATCACCTGCTTGATCGCCGCCACTACCTGGTCCTGGTCCTCCTCTGTGAGGCCAGGCCAGAGGGGCAGCGACATCAGGCGATCGCCGCTCCACTCACTGTGGGGCAGGCCATCCTCGGGCAGGGCGCTGGGGTGCTTCGCGTAGTAGTCGCGATAGTATGCGTGGATGTGCGCAGGGCGATAGTGGATGCCCGTTCCGATGTTTTCGTCCTTGAGGGCCTGCACGAAGGCGTCGCGGTCCATGCCGACGACCTCCGGCTGAATGCGCAGCACGAAGAGGTGGAAGCAGTGGCCGTGGATGACATCGCCCTCCCAGGGCAGCACGAGGCCTTCGATGTCCTTCAGCAGCTCCAGATAGCGGCGGAAGAGCATGCCGCGCCGGGCATTGAAGCCGTCCAGTTTCTTGATCTGGTGCAGGCCGAGGCTGGCCTGGAGGTCCATGAAGTTGGCCTTGCGACCGGGCTCCATCACTTCCGTATGGGGCGAGCCGTCCTTGGCGAAGCGCTTCCAGGCGTCCTTCTCGATGCCGTGGAAGCGCAAGCGCTTGATGCGATCCACGAAGCTATCGTCGTGCAGCACGATGGCGCCGCCCTCGCCGGTGGTCATGTTCTTGTTGGGGTGAAAGCTGAAGACGCTCATCACGGAGCGCGGGTCGCTGCCGATCTTCTTGCCGTTGTAGTGGGCGCCCATGGCCTGGGCGGCATCCTCGATCACCCAGAGCCCGTGCTTCTCGGCGATCCGCCAGACTTCCTCCATGGGGGCGGGCAGGCCCGTGAGATGCACGGGGATGATGCCCCTGGTGCGGGGCGTGATCATCTCCTCGATGCGCGTGGGATCTATGTTCAGGGTCCTCGGGTCGATATCGGCCAGCACGGGTACGCCGCCCTGGAGCACCACTGTGGAAAGGGTGGACACCCAGGTCATAGCCGTGGTGATGACCTCGTCGCCCGGCTGGAGCCCCAGTACCTGCAGCATGATCTCCTGGGCCGTGGTGGCGCTGTTCATGACAAGGCAGTGCTTCACGCCGTTGTAGCGCGCCAGTTCCTCCTCGAATTTGGCGGACTTGGGTCCGGTGGTGATCCAGCCGGAATTGATGGAGTCGATCATCTCCTCGATCTCCTCCGGGCCAATGACGGGCCGGGTGAAGGGCAGGAAGTTCTCGCGGCGGGTGTAGGTCATGGGCAGTCCTGGGGCGCAAGGGGCGCCATCTCAGTGTAGCGTTCCATCTCCTAGGCGATGGGCACGGTCAGGGTGAGGGTCGATCCCTTGTCCTGGCCTTCGCTGGCCAGGGTGATGGTGCCGCCCATCATCTCCATGAGGTGCTTGCAAATCACGAGCCCCAGCCCCGTTCCACCGTACTCCCGGGAGTGGCCGCCTTCGGCCTGCACGAATTTCTGGAAGAGCTTGGCCTGGTCCTCGACTCGGATGCCGATGCCCGAGTCGATCACCTGGATCGTCACCTGCCCGAAGCCGCGTTCCACGACCACCTGCACGCTGCCTTCCTTGGTGAATTTGAGGGCGTTGGAAAGAAGGTTGAGCAACACCTGTTTCAGGCGCCCCGGATCCACCATCACGTCCGGCAGTTCGGCCAAGCCTTCGGGCCAGAGAACCGCTACCTCCCCCTTGCGCGGGTAGGCCATGGCGATCGGTTTGACTTCCTCCATCAGCACATGGAGGCTGAAGGTTTCCATGTGAACCTGCATGCGACCGGATTCGATCTTGGCCAGGTCCAGGATGTCGTTGAGCAGGGAGAGCAGGTGCTTGCCCGAGGCATAGCTGTCCTGGAGCATGCGCCGCATCTCGTCCTCGTCGTCATAGAGTCCGTCGATGACCAGACGGGTGAACCCCAGGATGCCCGTGAGCGGCGTGCGCAGCTCATGACTGGTCAGGGCCAGGAACTCGCTCTTGAAACGATCGGCTTCGCGCAGCGCCACATTGGCCTTTTCCAATTCACCAGTCTGCCGCCGCAGGGTGTCCCGCTGCTGGCCTAGATCCCGAAAGAGCCATGCGTTGTAAATGGAGACGGCCACTTGGCGTTGGAGAATGGTGAGGGTATCGAGGTCCTCTTCCATCCTGCGCCCGGTATCCAGGGCAAGCACCGCAAAACCCATGAGGAGCAGCTGGTGCTCAAAGGGAACGAAATAGAGGGAGACCTCCGGGGAGACTCTGAGAGCATCCATGGGCCCTCGGGTCGCGGCCGAATCCAGCCATTGGGATTGGAAAAGCACGATGGGGGCATTGGGAAAGGGGTTGGGGGCCGGAAGGGAAAGTTCGCTCCACACGCTTCGGGGGATCCCGTGCCCGACCTTGGCTTGGTAGGTGGAGCCCTGATCCTCCAGGATCCAGACGCCACAGGCCTTGGCCCCAAACTCCTGGACGAATACATCCTGCAGCACACTGGCCACCTGGGTCACTTTGGGGGTGGCCGCCAGGATTTCGGCCACATGCTGGAGCACGGTCATCTGGTGGGTGCGACGCCCCAGACGCGTTCGCAGTTCGATGAGTTCCTGGGCCTGGTGGGAAATCTGCCGCTGGGAGTGCACCAGTTCGGCCAGCACTTCCTGCCCTTGCCCCCGCGGCGCTGGCCCCGTCGGTGTCGAAGGCCCACCTGGCTTATAGGGATTGGCGGGCCCCTGAGCTGGGGCCCCCGGTTTGAATGGATTGGAAGGCGAGGAGGTCATTACTTTTTCTAGGATGCCTTTCCTTGGGGCCAATGCAAGGAGTCTTACCATTCCCTTCCTACTAATCCACACTGGGAGCCACCCCTATGTCCACCCGATCCCTCAAACCTCCGTCCACCGAGCGACTCATTTTCTTCGCCCCTTGGGCTCAGGCCTTCCGCCTCT
>JAYREN010000132.1:0-9361 GCA_041908845.1 Holophaga sp.
TCGCTGAAGCGGAAATGGTTCCAGAGGATTCGGGTGGCCTGCCAGGGGCGCAGCCCGGCCCGGAGCTGCTCGGGGAAACGGGCCGCGTCCCCGGCGGCGGCGAAGGCCTCGATGGCCAACACCGCCGACGCCGTGTGGTGGCCGTGGCCGCCCCGGGCATCCGGCGGAAAGCGCGTGAGGATCACATCGGGCCGGAAGGTGCGGATGGCCCGCACCACATCCGCCAGGGCCGCCTCGTGGCCCCAGAGGCGCAGCGTTTCGGCGGCGGTCTTGGAGTAACCGAAATCCACGGCCCCGGTGAAGAGCTGCTCGGCCCCGTCGATGCGCCGAGCCGCCAGCAGTTCCTGGGTGCGAAGCAACGCCAGGGCATCTCCCAGCTCGGGGCCGATGAGGTTCTGGCCGCCACCCCCTCGGGTCAGGGAGAGGTAGGCCGTGCGCAGGTTCCGCCCCTGGCTGAGGGTGGCCAGCACCGCCGTGTTCTCGTCATCCGGGTGGGCGGCCACATACATCACGCTGCCCACAACCTGCAGCTTGTCCAAGGCCTTCTGGAGCTCGGCCGCATCCACCACCGGCAGCGGGGCCTGGGCCACCAGGGCGGGAACGGCCAGGGCGACCATCGGCAGGGCGGTTTTCAACGACATGGGCACGTCCTTGGGAAAGACAGGTCAGGGTATAGCGATCCACGATCCCTGGGATGCCTCCAAGGCTCCGGGTGGGACCGACCGCACCGAATCCGGGGTGGATGCCTCAGCGCCGCTGGGCTAGCGCCACCCCGCCCAGGGTGATCCCCATGGCCAGCATCATACGCAATGTCAGCGGTTCTCCCAGGGCCAGTGACCCCAGCCCCACGGCCACCAGGGGCGTCAGCACGGCGTAGATGCCGAAGCGGCTGGGGGGCCAGAGCCGCGAAAGGCCTGCGAAGGCCGCGTACGCCGCCAGGGAAGGCACCGCCGCGAGAAAGACCAGCGCCCCCAGCACGGAACCACCCAGGGGTCCGTGCACGAAACCCGATCCCAGGGAGGCCAGGCCCCCGGCCACCAGCCCCGAGGCACCCATCTGAATGGCGAGCACCCCGAAGATGCCCCCCGCGCTGGGGCGCTTCCGCTGCATCAATGCCCCGATGGAGAAGGATAAGGTGGAGCCCATCATCAGCAGGAATCCCAGGGGATGCACGCGGATGCGGTCTCCGGGCAGCAGCAGCAGGGCCACGCCCACTAATCCAAGGCCCACACCCACCCACACCCGGCGGGGCATGACTTCGGTGCGGGAGGCCAGCAGCACGATCCACAGGCTGATGGTTGCGTTGAGCAGCCCTGTGAGGCCGGTGCTCAGGTACTGCTGGGCGGCGGCGGTGAGGGTGTTGCCCGCCAGCACCAACAGGAGCCCCAGACTGGCCTGGCGCAGCCACTCCGAGCGAGGCACGGGCGCTTCGCCCCGGGCCCGCGCCAGCAGCAGGGCTGCCCCTGCGGCCAGCAGGTTGCGCACCGAGACGAGCCCGAGCACGGTGAAGCCCTCCAGCCCCACGCGAATGCCGAGGAAGGTGGAGCCCCACCCCACCACCACCACCGCGAAGAGAAACCAGGCCAGCATCAACGCCTCCCACGGGCCGGGCCCAGCAGCCATCCTACCGCCAGTCATCCTTGGGGTAGGCTGGCGAAACGCCTCCGCCATGGAAGGCGTCCCGGTCCAACGGTAGACTGGATGATTCGCCATTCGGGGTGGTCCCAGTCGGGCGTTCCGCCCCTCGAACTTCTTGATCGGAATTCCCATGCGTGAGATGGACAAAGCCTTTGACTTCAGAACGGCGCAGACGCGCTGGTACCAGACCTGGGAGACGGCCAAGATCTTCGAGGCCCAGCCCACGAGCGACAAGAAGCCCTGGTCCATCGTGATCCCACCGCCCAACATCACCGGCAACCTGCACATGGGCCACGCCCTGGTCTTCACGCTCCACGACGTGCTCACGCGCTTCAAGCGCGCCCAGGGCTTCGACGCCCTGTGGGTGCCCGGCGTGGATCACGCGGGCATCGCCACCCAGATGGTGGTGGAGCGCCAGCTGAAGGCCGAGACGGGCAAGACCCGCCACGACCTCACCCGCGAGGAGTTTCTGGAGAAGCTCTGGAGCTGGAAGGACCAGAACCAGGGCGCCATCGAGAACCAGCTGCGCCGCATGGGCGCATCCGTGGACTGGAGCCGCAAGCGCTTCACCATGGATCCCGACCTCAACAAGGCCGTGCGCAAAGTCTTCGTGGAGGCCTACAAGGAGGGCCGCATCTACAAGGGCCCCCGCATGATCCAGTGGGATCCTGCGAGCCAGACAGCCCTCTCGGATCTCGAAGTGAAGTATGTGGAGAAGCAGGGCAAGCTCTGGCACCTGCGCTATCCGTTCGCCGACGGCTCGGGCTACCTGGTGGTAGCCACCACGCGGCCCGAGACCATGTTGGGCGACACCGGCGTGGCGGTGCATCCCGAGGACGAACGCTACCAGCACCTCCTGGGCAAAACCGTGAAGCTGCCCCTCACCGACCGTGAGATCCCCGTGGTGGCAGACGCCTTCGTGGATCCCAAGTTCGGCACAGGCTGCGTGAAGCTCACACCCGCCCATGATCCAAACGATCACGCCGCGGGCAAACGCCTGGATCTCCAGAGCATCACCGTCATCGGCTTCGACGCCAAGATGACCCTGGCTGCCGGGGATAAATACGCGGGCATGGATCGCTTCGAGTGCCGCAAGGCTGTATTGGCGGACCTGGAGGCCCAGGATCTCATCGAGAAGATCGAGGACTACACCCACCAGGTTTCGGTCTCTGACCGCAGCGGCGCCGTGCTGGAGCCCCTGGTATCGGAGCAGTGGTTCATGGACGTCAAGGAGGCCGCGGAATCCAGCCTGGAGGCCGTGCGCACGGGCATGATCCGCTTCACCCCCCAGCACTGGGAGAACGTCTGGGAGCACTGGCTCACCAACATCCAGGACTGGTGCATCTCGCGGCAACTCGTCTGGGGCCACCGCATCCCCGCCTACACATGCAAGAACTGCAACCACCTGGCGGTGGAAGTGGAAATGCCGGCCATGTGTCCCCAGTGTGGGGGCCACGCCTTCGAGCAGGATCCCGACACCCTGGATACGTGGTTCTCCTCGGCCCTGTGGCCCTTCAGTGTCTTTGGCTGGCCCGAGGAGACCGAAGACCTCAAGCGCTACTACCCCACGGATGTGCTCATCACCGGTTACGACATCCTGTTCTTCTGGGTGGCGCGCATGGTCATGGCGGGCCTCACCCAAATGGAGGATGTGCCCTTCCGCCAGGTCTACTTCAACGCCCTGGTGCGGGACGCCCATGGACAGAAGATGTCCAAGACCAAGGGCAACGTGGTGGATCCCGTGCTCACCATGGAGGAATACGGCACCGATGCGCTGCGCTTCTCCCTGGCCATCATGGCGGCCCCGGGCACGGACATCGCGCTCTCGGACAGCCGCCTGGAGGACAGCCGCAACTTCTGCAACAAGCTCTGGAACGCCGCCCGCTTCGTGCAGATGAACCTGGGCGAGGGTGTGACGCTCGCCCTCACCCCGGAAATGGGCGAGGCCGAATTCTGGATGGCCCGGCGCCTGAAGGAAGATCTCACCCGGGTCACAGAGGCCATCGAGACCTTCCGGTTCCACGAGGCCGCCGAGATCCTCTACCACCTAGTGTGGGACGACTTCTGCGCCACCTACATCGAACTGGCCAAGGTGACGTTGCAGAACGGCACTCCGGCCCAGAAGGCCGCCATTCTGCACTTCCTGGATATCCTGCTCCGGGCCCTCCACCCCTTCGTGCCCTTCCTCACGGAGGAGATCCACGAGGCGGTGCTGCTGGGTCGTTTACCCGAAGGCGAACCCGAACTGCTGGCCGCCCGCAGTTGGCCCCTGGACCACCCCATGCTGGCCCAGGAGGGCGGGTCGCCCGAACTGGTGCCCCTGCTCCAGGAAGTCCTCAGCACCCTGCGCCGCCTGAAGAAGGACAACGGCATCGATGATGCGAAGCGCGTTTCCGCGTTTTGCACCGTAAAAGCACTGGTTCCGTTCACAGAGGCCCTGAAGAGCCTGGCCCGACTGGAGAGCCTCACATTCAGCGATGAGGATCTCTCGGGCCCCACTCGCGCGGTGGCCGTGGTGACGGGCGGTACGGCGGCCCTGGAACTGGCTGGCGTCAAGGATCTCGCCGCCGAGAAGGCCAAGCTCGAAAAGGAGCGCGACAAGCTCCAGAAGGAGTTGGAAGGCCTTCGGAGTCGCCTGAACAACGAAGGTTTCCTGGCCAAGGCCCCCGCCGAAGCCGTGGAGGCCCAGCGCGCCCAAGCCGCCGAGAAGGAAGCCCGTCTGGCCCAGGTGCTCACCCTGCTGGGCTGATACCTCTTACCACTCTTGCCGCCTCGACGGAGTCGTCTCTTTCGAGGCGACCATCGGCAGTGGGTGCGAGATCTTTGAATTCTCAAGATCCAGAATCAAATTGTCGAAAACCCCATCGGATCCATTTTTTGACCCGATGGAGGTTTCCATGGTCCATCCTCTTTCCCGGAAATGCCTAGCCCTCGCGGCGTGTCTTCCCGTGCTCCCTCTCTCCGCCCAGGCGCCGCCACCCTCCATGGAGGACGAACTCCTCGCCCTACTCAATACGCCCGTCCAGGGAGCCTCCAAGCGGGAACAGCGGCTCATCGACAGCCCCCAGGCCATCGAATTGATCACCGGGGACGAACTGCGCCAGATGGGTATCTATCGGATACAGGACGCGCTCAAGTTGATGACCAGCGTGGACCTGCTGGAAGCCGACAACGGCTATAGCGTGGTCGGGCTGCGGGGCGTGATGCAGGAGGGTCAGCCCCGTACGATCCAGGTGCTCATCGACGGCGTGCCCCAGTACAGCGCCATCGGCGCCACCATCGACATCTCCAACCTGCCCGTCCCCATCGACCTCATCGACAAGATCGAAGTGGTGCGAGGTCCCAGTTCCACCCTGTATGGCGCCAATGCGGTAACGGGCGTCATCGCCATCACCACTCGTCGCCCGGAGAAGGGCCTGACGGGCTCCGCCCGGGCCTCCCTCGCGGATAAGCGCACCAGCCGAGGTGCACTCACCGCCCTTCTGGGTGACGGAACCTGGGGCATATCCGCGGGCTATCAGGGCTATTCCATGGGTGCGAGCGGCTTCGAGACGCATTACCTGGGCCGCCCTGCCAGCCTGCGCTCCTACCTGGACCAACCCAGCAGCGCAAGCATCTCGGCCAACCCCTGGGTCGGTTCCGATGCCGGACACGGTTCCCAGGCCATGGCTCGGGGCCAATACACCGCTAAAAACACCTCGATCTGGATCAGCGCGGGGCGCTCGGACAAGTGGTACGGACCCGAAAGCTATTTCCAATACCGCACCGCGGCTCGCACCACCCTGCTCGCAGGCTGGCGACAGGCCTGGGCCGAAGGTTTCTCCACAGAATTGCGCATCCACCAATTCAAGAGCGAGAACCATCTGAGTGCCAGCCCCTACCTGGCGACGGCCTTCGAGGATCCTGGCTACCTCAGTGACTACAACTGGGCCGAAGTAAAAACGACCCAGGCCGAACTCCAGGCGAACTGGACCCTGACCCAGGACTTCTTCCTTGTCTTTGGAGCTGACACCCGCAAGATCGAAACCGGCAGAGCCCGTTTTGTCGGTCTCGCCAATGGGGCCGAGGAGACCGCCAGCGGCGGCTTCGCGGCCCTGGATTGGAAGGCGCTGCCGACCTTCTCAGTCTCCCTGGGCGTACGCGCCGAAAACGAGAGCCTGGGAGGTAGTCGCACATCCCCCCGCCTGGCTCTGGTCTGGAACCCCAGCGCTTCCAGCGCCGTGCGCGCGGGTTACTACACCAGCACCCGGAGCCCTCAGATCCTGGAGCAGCGGTTGGATGTCTCTCTCTTCTCAGGAATGTTCTACCCGGCGCTCAACAACCCCCTTCCGCCCAATATCCCCGTCTACTCCCAGCTCCTGCCCAACGCGGCCCTCAAGCCGGAGAAGACCACCAATATTGAACTGGGCTACCGACAGGCCTTCGGCCCCCTCACCGTGGATTTCACGGTCTACCAGATGAAGTTCAGCGAGCTCATCACCCAGGTGGCCCTCGCCCCCGTGGTGCAACCCGGCGCCACTGTTCCGCCTCTGCCGCCCCCCTTTACGGGCACGAGTTACGCCGCCCGCCTCAATCTTCCCAAGATCTTCCAGAACGCAGGAGATGCCACGAACACAGGAGCCGAACTGGCTATTACCTGGGTCATCCAGAAGGGCTGGAGCGCCGGGGCCAACATGACGCTGCTCTCCTTCACCAAGGACGAACTGCCCGTACCAGACTCGGCCCAGCACCCCTTCGTTTCCACGGATGAGTTCGCCTATACGGTGAGGAAGAAGGGCAATCTATGGCTGCGGGTGCAGGAAGGCAAGTTCACGGGCTTCCTGGCGATCCAGGCCGTGGGCGGAACCATGGCCGAGGCGCTCTCCGTCACCGCTGCGCCGACCTTTGAGCCCCGGGACCGATTCATCCAGTGGCACGCCAACGCCGCCTACGAGGTATGGCCAGGCCTGTCTCTGGGCGCCTACGTGCGCAACGGCGCCAAGGAGTTCACCCTTCAGGGCGCCACCGGCCCCGAGCGCCTGACCCCCTACCAAGCCATGCGCCGGGAGTTGGGCGGCACCCTGAGTTATCGGTTCTGATTCCAACGCGCCTTTCCTGGGTGGGCACTCCGTGGGCCTGCTAAATTAGCTGGGTGCTCCGGAGTGCCTCCATGGAATTTGTCGAGTGGACCGAAAAATACAGCACTGGCAATCCGCTGGTGGATGCCTACCATCACATCTTCTTCCAGATGGTGCAGGAATTCGGCGCCAGCCTGAACGCGGAAGATCCGGCGCCCATGACTGATCGCGTAGCCTTCCTGGTGGACTACACCTTCATGCACTTCGACTCTGAAGAACGCCTGATGGAGCGGGCAGGATACCCCGATCTCGAAGCCCACCGTGAGGTTCATGCCCGTTTCAAGGAACGCGTGAGGACGATCCACCAGCAATTCCTGGAGAGCTCCGACACGCTCAAGGCCGAAGAGGTACTCGCCCTGGTACAGGAGTGGTTCGCCCACCACATCCTGGGCGAAGACATGCGCTTCAAGCCATGGGTACTGATGAACAAGAGCCACTGAAGAATGCCCATTCGCGCTCACAAAAATCGCGGGTCCTGGACCCGCGATTTTCGTGAGCGGGGAGAAGCCTCGTCTTACAATGGAGACCGTCCCTTTCGCGAGGTTTCCATGCGCATCTTCGGCACCGCCGCACTCATCATCGCCTCCATGACCTGCCCTGCCCTCTCGGCTCAGACCGCACCCATCCAAAGGACCGCCAAGGTGGAGCTCGGTGCCTCGCTCTCCCGCCTGGAGGCCGAACTGGTCGCCAAGCACGGCGAGGGCCAGCGCGTGCGCGCGCAGCGGGGGCTCAAGCAGGCCGAGGCCTTCTGGCGCAGCGAAGACGGCACCGCCGCCGAGTTCGAGGCCTTCGTCCGCGCCCACTTCGCCGGGGACGCCAAGGCCCTGGACGGCCTCTTCCAGCGCCTGGAATTCGCCTTGGAGAGCCTCTACGGGCACATGGCGGAGATCGGCCGGGATCTGCGGTGGCACTCGGATCTGGATCTCGGCCCCATGCTGCCGGTGGACGAGATCATCTCCGGCTACGACGCCAGCGCCCACTTCATCGACGACGCCTTCGCCAACAAGCTGGCCTTCACGGTGCTGCTGAACTTCCCCATGTCCACCCTGGACGAGCGCCTGAAGCAGGGCGAGCAGTGGACCCGCCACCAATGGGCCGAGGCCCGGCTCGTGGATCTCTTCGCCAAGCGCATCCCCGCCGAGGTGAACCTCGCCATCGCCGACGCCGCGGGCCAGTCCGACCGCTACATCGCCTCGTACAACATCTGGATGCACCACCTGGTGAATGACAAGGGTCAGCGCCTCTTCGAACCCAAGAAGCGCCTGCTTTCCCACTGGAACCTCCGCGACGAACTCAAGAGCCGCTACGCCGAAGGCAAGGGCGGCCTGGAGCGCCAGCGCATGATCCAGAAGGTGATGGAGCGCATCGTGACGCAGACCATCCCCGCCGCCGTCATCGATAGCCCCTTCCTGGACTGGAATCCCTACACCAACGACGTGAAGGCTGCGAGCGTGAAGGACACGGACGTTCCCGTCCCCGCAGACCTGAAGGTCAGCGATGCCCCGGAGCCCGACACCCGCTACAAGGTGCTACTGGACTGCTTCAGGGCCGTGAAGAAGGCCGATCCTTACAGTCCAGCGGCTCCCACCCACATCGCCCGCAGTTTCGAGGAAGGCCGTCAGATCCCCGAGGCCCGGGTGAAGAAGATGCTGGAGGATGTCTGCGCCAGCCCGCTGCTGAAGGAGGTCGCCAAGGTCATTGAGAAGCGGCTGGGCCGCAAGCTGGAGCCTTTCGATATCTGGTTCAACGGCTTCCGCCCCGGCGCGGGCCTCGATGAGGCCAAGCTGGACGCCCTCACCCGCGCCAAGTATCCCAATGCGGCCGCCTACAAGCGGGACATGCCCAATCTCCTGAAGGGCCTGGGCTTCAGCCCCGAGCGTGCCGAATGGCTGGCCAGCCGCATCGAGGTGGATCCCGCTCGGGGCAGCGGCCACGCCATGGGCGCCGCGCGCAAGGGCGACAACGCCCATCTGCGCACCCGCGTGGGCAAGGACGGCATGGACTACAAGGCCTTCAACATCGCCGTGCATGAGATGGGTCATAACGTTGAGCAGACCTTCTCGTTGAACAAGGTGGATCACTGGCTGCTCAACGGCGTGCCCAACACTGCATTCACGGAAGCCATCGCCTTCGTCTTCCAGGCGCAGGATCTCAAGCTCCTGGGCCAGCCCGCCCCCGATGCCAAGGCCTTGGCCGAGAAGACTCTCAACGATTTCTGGATGACCTTCGAGATTGCAGGCGTGGGCCTGGTGGATACCGCCGTCTGGCACTGGATGTACGAGCACCCCGAGGCCACCCCCGCCCAGCTCAAGGAGGCTACCCTCCAGATATCAAAAGACGTGTGGAACCGCTACTACGCCCCCGTGTTGGGCCAGAAGGACTGCGTGCTGCTGGGCATCTACAGCCACATGATCCACAGCTTCCTCTACCTGCCCGACTACCCCATCGGCCACATGATCGCCTTCCAGATTGAGCACCAGATCGAGAAGACCGGCAAGCTCGGCGAAGAAGTGGAGCGCATGACCACCCTGGGCCGCATCGCCCCCGACCTCTGGATGATGAAGGCGACAGGCAAGCCCGTGGGCCCTGAGGCCCTGCTGGAGGCG
>JAYREN010000133.1:0-9327 GCA_041908845.1 Holophaga sp.
GGATGTCCAGCTTGTGCTCGCGGATGAGGTAGAGCAGCAGATCCAGAGGCCCCTCGAAGGCCGCCAGGTTCAGGGAGAGATCCCGGAACTTCGTCTCGAAGCCCTTGGGGAGCTCGAACGTTCGGGCGGGCTCAAGCGGAGTCTCGGGCTGGGATTCCGGATCGGGAGGTGGCAGTTCGGGCATGGGTTGATTCTACTCTGTGACAGGCTTCCTTTTCGCTTCCGCAATGGTTCGCCCGATGATGGCCTCGATCGAAATTCTCATCCTGTACATCCCGTTCATCCTGGCTCATCTTGTTTTCTCTTCAGTGAGCCCGGGTGAACAGGGTGCATGGGATAAAAGTGGACCTGATTACCAGGCATTCTCAGCCTCATATCTTGATAGCAGATGATCCACATCCAATCGTTCGCCGGGTGATTGGGAAGACATCCTTCGAGCCAGAGAAAGAATTAACCGCGAAACGCCCTCCGGGCGCGCGAAAGAGAATCGATACGGTGGCCGCCTCTTCGCACGCGGCTGGGGGCCTTCGGCCCAGGCGGCTCTCCGCATCGTCTTTCGCGCATTTCGCGACTTTCGCGATTCCCTTTTGTTGGCTCCGTCTCGTTGAAAATCAGGTCAGCCTTTCCCTGGAACGCCAGCCCTCCCGAAGTCCACTAAGGTTATGAAGGCGCTTCGGGAGCATCCGGTGGTGCCTCGGAGTATTCCATGGCGCGTCCCCCCGTCCTTCCCGGCCTCCGTCCCGACTGGCTCAAGATCAAGGTGCCCGCCGCGGAAATCACCTCCGAGGTGGAGCGGCTCATGCGCTCCAAGAAACTGGTGACGGTCTGCGAGGAGGCTCGCTGCCCCAACCAGCACGAGTGCTGGGGCGTGCACCGCACTGCCACCTTCATGCTGCTGGGAGAAATCTGCACTCGGCACTGCGGCTTCTGCAACATCGGCAAGGGCAGGCCCGGCGAGGTGGATCCCGGCGAACCCCAGCGCGTTGCCGAAGCCGTGGCTACCCTGGGCCTCAAGTTCGCGGTCGTCACCAGCGTGAATCGCGACGACCTGCCCGATGGCGGAGCCGACCACTTTGCCCAGACCATCCAGTGGATCCGCACCCTCACGCCCGGCTGCGGCGTCGAGGTGCTCATCCCGGATTTCCAGGGCCGCGAGGCGGATCTGCTCACGGTGCTGGCGGCCCGGCCCGAGGTGCTCAATCACAACGTGGAGACCATCCCGCGTCTCTACAAGCGCGTGCGGCCCGACGCCAACTACGGCCAGAGCATGACTCTGCTTTCCCGGGCGGCGGCCTGGCGCGATGCCCATGCCCCGGAGATGCGCACCAAGAGCGGCATCATGGTGGGCCTGGGCGAGAGTGCCGAGGAGGTGCTGGATCTGATGAAAGACTGGCGTGCGGCTCGGGTGGATATCGCCACCCTCGGTCAGTACCTGCCACCCTCGGATCATCATCTGCCCCTGGTGCGCTTCGTGGAGCCTGCCGAATTCGAGCTGTACCGCCGCAAAGGCCAGGAGATGGGCTTCCAGAAGGTCCAGTCCGGGCCCCTGGTGCGCAGCAGCTACCACGCGGCGGAGAGCTACGCGCCCGCGGTGGTCTGACAAGATGGCATCAGCCCCATTCAGGCTCGGCACGCGGGGCTTGCTGCCACTTCCCGGAGTCTGCCGTCCAGGTTTTCCAAGACCCCGGCGCCGCTCATATGGTGGAAGTGCTCGTGGCCCGAAGCGTCGAGGACGCGGATCTGGCCCAGGGGGCCACCCCAGGTCTCCAGTCGGCGCTGGAAGATCCGCAGATCCTGGGGATCGGAGAACACGAGGTCGAACCGCGTGTCGGCGGCTTGGGCCGTGAACTCCAGCAAGCGAGCAACCCGGATCTCGGGAGTCTCCGAGGCCTCCTCGGCGCTCTGGGCGAGTTGAGTCCAGTCCTTTCGCGAGATCGTGCGGAAATACAGGGCCATATCCTCCATGAGACTGGCGCTGAGTCGGCCCTCGGCGCTGGCCTTCACCACCCGCGACACGAAGCCCTTGTAGGCCTCACGGTTGCGGGATCCGCCCCGCCCCCGGGCCTCGGCAAAGGCCGCCGTGATGCGGCTGGTGATGAAGCAGGACGAGACATGGACATTCATCTCCGTGAGGGTCACACGGGCAAGGAAAAGGCGGGCGCCCAATCGATTCAGCACCTCCACCGCCAGGTCGCTGCCGTAGGAGAACCCGTAGAGGACAACCTGCTGGGCGGGGTGTTGGGCCAGGAAGGCCTCCATGAACTCGGCCACCTGTCGCCCCTGCTGGGCCATGGATAAGGGGGAGCTCGACGGGGAAGCCTCGCCATCCTCGAACCCCGGCACCGTGAGCGTCACGTGGTACCCGTTCCGGTAGGGATAACGCGCGGGGGCCTTCTCCACGGCTTTCAGCGCCTGGTCGAACCCTTCCAGATCCAACCCGATGCCATTGATGAAGAACACCGCCCAGGGCGCGGGCACGCCGTCAAGAAGGCCCCCTGGAACGATCCAGCGGTGCAGGATGCCGCTCTGGGGGCAGCGGCTGGGAGCTTCCGACGATGCAGCCATGGGTTTTGGAGACCGAGATGCGGAGCCATGAACGGTCCCGCAGGCCCACCATACAACCCTTTGGAGGGCGAGGGCACCCTGCCGATTCGGGCCCTTGGTCCGGAAGGTGAAAGGGGCCTCCGCTTGCGCCCCTCCATTCCTTCAGTCCAGACTCCTTCCATGCGCCGCCTCGCCGTGATCCATCACCGCCACATGGACTGGGTGCCCGCCCTGCAGGAGGCGGAGCCCCGCCTGGAGATCCGGGGCTGGCATCCCCGGGAGGCCCTGGAGGCCGATGGCCCCTGGCTGGCGGAGGCCGAGGCGCTGTTCACCTGGCGCTTTCCCGAGGGTTTCCTGAACAAAATGCCTCGGCTGACGTGGATCCAGAACAGCGGGGCCGGGGTGGATCATCTGGTGAGCAACCCTGAGATCGGACCGGAGATCCTCATCACCCGGGCCGATGGCGCCTTCGGTTTCTGGATGGCCCGCTACGTGGTGGGCCACCTGCTGACCGAGGCCCAGCGGACGGCGGAATGCGCGGACGCCCAGCGCTCCGCAACCTGGGACGCCAGGCTCATTCCGGAGGATCTGACGGGGAAGGTGGCCCTGGTGGTGGGCTTCGGGCGCATCGGCCGCCAGATCGGCTGCGCCCTGAAGGCCCTGGGCATGGAGGCGCACGGCTTCGTGCGCACGCTCCGAGCGGACGACACCTTTCCCCTGCACGGACTCGCGGATCTGCCCGGCCTCATGCCCAAGGCGCGGCTGCTGGTGCTCTGCGCCCCCCTCACGGAGGCCACCCGGGGACTAGTGAATGCGGATCTGCTGACCTTCGGCAATCCCGAGCTGACGCTCATCAACGTGGGGCGCGGCCAGCAGGTGGTGACCGCGGATCTGCTGGCGGCGATGGACGCGGGGCAGCTGGGGCGGGCGGTGCTGGATGTCTTCCCTCTGGAGCCGCTGCCCGGGGATTCGCCGCTGTGGCGCCGTCCCCAGATCACCCTCACACCCCACCACAGCGGCCCCTCCACGCCGAGGGCCATGATCCCCGACATCCTGCCGAATCTCCGCCGCTATGCCGAGGGGCTGCCCCCGGAAGGCGCCGTGGACCGGGCGCGAGGCTATTGACCATGAATCCACGGGAGCGTCTCGACGAGGCTTTTGCACCTGGATATCCCGGCGATGGAGCTTGGCTGGAGCTCCTGGCCCGGGATCTTCTTGCGGTGCCTGCGCGGCCCGGGGCTCCGGGGTGTCCCCGCACGAAGGCACTGGCGCGCCTCAATCACGCCCTGGCCGATCATCCCCGGGCCGCCGAACTCGAGGCCCGCATCCGGGCCTTCTGGTCCCACACCAGCGCCGTTCGCCTCCTGGGGGAAATGGGGTTGCCGGACCATACGAGCTTTCCCAAGGAGGCGCTCCAGCGCCTGGTGGATAAGTTCGTGCCTCGCCTGGACCACGACGAGGATCTCTATGCCTGGCTGGACCGTCTGGAACTGAGCCCCGAGGATGCCCTGTGGCTGGCGAGCCTGCCCGAGGAACTCATCGGCCCCTGGTGCAATCGACTGCAGCCGGGGCCGGAGGCTCTGGGGGAGGCCGCCCTGCTGGTGGCCTACCGGGCCTCGGCCCTGGGGCTGAGTCGGGACATCCTGCGCCTCTGGCCCCAGGGGCGGGACATGGATTCGCCCTTCGCGGCGCTGCCGGCGGCCATCCGCGAAGTGATCCAGGCGCCCTCCGCCCCGGAACCCGCGAAACGCCTCGCCGCGCAAATGGCGCGCTGCCGCGCGGCGCTGAATGAGGCCCATGGCCGCCTGGAGGTCTCCGGGGTTTCCACGGATCTGGTGTTCCGCATGGACCTGCTCCAGGCCAAGCTGGCCCGGATCCAGGCGCTCCTGGACAATTCCTGCCACCAGAAATCCGGTGTGGCCCTGGCGGCGGAGCTGGTGGGGGGCGCCGCCACGCATCACCGACTCAGGCCGCTGCTCCGGGCGGGCCTGCGGCGGTTGGCCCGCAAGGTCATCGAGCATGCGGGCCAGACGGGAGAGCACTACCTGGTGCGGGATTGGCGGGAATACTGGGCCATGGGCCGGGCCGCGGGAGGCGGCGGCGTCCTGACGGCCTTCACCGCGCTCTTCAAGTTCCTGCTCGCGGGGCTGGGCATGGCCCCGGGGCTTGGGGGCATGAGCCTGGCCGCCAATTACGCCGGCAGCTTCATCGCCATGCAGTTCTTCCACATGTCCCTGGCCTCCAAGCAGCCCGCCGCCACCGCCGCCGCCCTGAGCGCCGTGCTGGAACGCTCGGACGGGATGGACGACGAGGTGGAGCTCATCGCGGCCATCACCCGAGGACAGGCCATGGCGACCCTCGGAAACCTCCTCTTGACGGTGCCTGCGGCGCTGCTCATCGACGGCCTCTGGCGCTTCGCCTCGGGCCATTCGTTCCTCAGCGCTGAAAAGGCGGTGAAGACTCTGGAGGGCCTGCATCCCTTCCATTCCTGGACCATTCCCTTTGCGGCGATCACGGGCGTGATGCTCTGGGTGGGCAGCCTGGCCGGTGGGTGGGCCTCCAACTGGAGCGAATACCGCGCCCTGCCGGAGGCCGTGGCCCGGAGTCGGCGCTTCCAGCGGATCCTGGGCGTGGCCAGGGCCGCGGCTCTGGGACGGGGCCTGAGAACTCACCTGCCGGGCATCGTCACCTGCATCGCCCTGGGCCTGATGCTGGGCTTCATGCCCATGGCCTTCGCCTTCGCGGGCCTGCCGCTGGATGTGCGCCACGTCACCCTCAGCGCCGCCTCCGCCGCCTTCGCCGCAGGGCCCGGCATTGCGGCGGGAGCCGTGCCCTGGGCCGCCCTCGGATGGGCGGCGGTGGGTGTGGGCGTCATCGGCTTCCTGAACTTCGGCGTCTCCTTCGCCCTTTCCCTGCGCCTGGCGATCCAGGCCCGCGGGCTGGAGTCCGGCGGGAGGCGGGAACTCATGGTGGCCCTGTTCCAGGCCTTCCTGCGCCGCCCGGCCCGTTTCTTCATGCCCACCAAAGAGGGCCGCGCGCCATCTGATTCCAGGGAGTCTGCATGAAGGTCGTCATCCAGCGGGTCAAGCGGGCCACCGTGAAGGCGGGCGACCTGGAGGTCTCCATCGGTCCGGGCATGCTGGTGCTCGTCGGCCTGGAGGAAGGCGACACGGAGGGCACCTGCGCCTGGGTCGCCGCCAAGCTCGCGAGTCTGCGGATCTTCGAGGACGAAGGCGGCAAGATGAACCTGGGCCTGAAGGAGATCGGTGGCGAGATCCTGGCCGTCAGCCAGTTCACCCTGGCGGGCAGCGTCGTCAAGGGCCGCCGTCCCTCCTTCGACCGGGCCATGGCCCCCGAGACCGCGCGGTTCTTCTTCCGCCGTTTCCTGGAACTCCTTCAGGCGGAGTACCCCCACGTGAAATCCGGCTTCTTCCAGGAACACATGGAAGTGGAGCTCCTGAACGACGGGCCCGTCACCTTCGTGCTGGAGCGGTGAAGAAGGGATCACTTCCGTCGCATAGGCACGAAGCGCACTGGGCTGAGCCGCGCTTCCTTTGGCCCCTGGGCCGTCTTGGTGACGAGCACCAGCTCTTGGGCCAAACCCTCGGCGCCCTTGGGGTAGAGAAAACGGCCACCGGGTTTGAGCTGCTCCCAGAGGGGCCTGGGCACTTCTGGGGCGGCACAGCTCAGGAGGATGGCGTCGAAGGGGGCGGCTTCGGTCCAGCCGTGGAAGCCATCCCCGCAGCGCAGGTGAATTCTGCGGTAGCCGAGCGCTTGGATCGTGGCGACGCTGCGGGCGTGGAGCTCGAGCTCCAGCTCGATGCCGTAGACCTCGGCGCCTACTTCGGCGAGCACGGCTGCGGCATAGCCCGAACCGGAGCCCACTTCCAGCACGCGATCGCCTGCCTTCAGGCCCAGGGCCTCGGCCATGAAGGCCACGATGTAGGGCTGGCTGATGGTCTGGCCCCGGCCGATGGGCAGCGGATGATCTCCGTAGGCCTGGGGCTGGAGGGAGGCGGGCACGAAGCGGTGTCGCGGCACTCGGCGCATGGCCTCCAGGACGCGCGGAGCCCGCACGCCCCGAGCCTCGATCTGCACCCGCACCATGCTGGCCCGCTCGGCGGCCCGCTCGGATTGGGGGGCTTCCTGCAGCAGCAGGAGGAGCGCGGCGAGGGCGGCGAGGAGCCTGGTCATGGCCGTCTCGGGGGCTGCAGCAGGGGCACGAAAACCACGGCCTCGAGGGTCTCCAGGCGTCGGCGGCCTCTCTCCTTGTGGGCGAGGACCAGACGCTGGCCGCCGCCGGTGGGCCCCAAGGGCAGCAGCAGACGCCCGCCTTCCGCCACCTGTTCCCAGAGTGGCGCTGGGATTTCGGGGGAGGAGCAGCTGAGCAGGATCGCCTCGAAGGGGGCCTTCTCCGGCCAGCCCAGGTTTCCGTCGCCGTGCCGAAGATGGACGTTTTCGAAGCCCAACGTTTCCAGAACACTGCGGGACTGGAGCGAGAGCGCGCCCTCCAGTTCGATGCCGTAGACATCCTTGGCGAGGAGTGCGAGTACGGCGGTGGCGTAGCCGCAGCCCGAGCCGATCTCCAGCACCCGCTCGGAACCCTGGAGCGCCAGGCTCTCGACCATGCTGGCCACGATGTAGGGCTGGCTGATGGTCTGGGCGGGCCCGATGGGCAGCGGATGGTCGTCATGGGCCTGCCGCCAGAGCTCCCGGGGCACGAAGCGGTGCCTAGGAACTCGGCGCAGGGCCTCGAGGACCCGCGCATCCCGGATGCCTCGGGCCTCGATCTGCTGGCGGACCATGGTCTCGCGATCATGGATGAAGAGGTCATCCGACATTTCCGGGTCCATGGCTTTAAGTTGGCGCGAGAATTCGGGGTTCGCCAGGCATCAAAGGGGAATTCACCCTACGGAGGCTCCATGCCCGCTCCTTCCCTCGCCCTTCTCCTCGCTCCGGCCCTGCTGGCTCAAGCGCCGACGCCTGCGCCGCCGGTGCGTCTCAAGCAGGTTCAGCTCAGTCCCGCCGCCAGCGTGAGCCAGACGCTCGGCATCACCACCCTGAAGATCGACTATTTCCGTCCCGCGGTGCGGGGCCGGGTCATCTGGGGCGACGTGGTTCCCTTCGACGCCGTCTGGCGGGCCGGGGCCAATGAGGCCACGGTGTTCACCTTCAGCGATCCAGTGAAGATCAATGGCAAGGACCTGCCCGCCGGCAGCTACGGCTTCTTCGTCATCCCCGGCAAGGACTCCTGGACCCTGATCCTGAACCGCAAGGCCAAGCAGTGGGGAGCTTACGACTACAAGGCTGAGGAGGACGCCCTGCGCTTCGAGGTCAAGCCCCAGGCCTCGGGTCACCAGGAATACTTGCAGTACGACCTGCAGGTGGCCTCGCCGACCCGGCTGCGGGTGGATCTGCGCTGGGAGAAGAAGAGCGCGGGCTTCGATGTGGACATCGATGTGCCCGGACTCTACTGGAAACACTTGGAGGAGACCCTCGCCAAGGCTCCGGCCACGGACTGGGTGCCCTGGTTCCAGGCGGCGAACTACTGCTTCCAGCAGAAGCTGCACTCCGAGAAGGCCATGGGCTGGATCGACGCCAGCTTGAAGGCCCAGGAAACCTACCGCAACCTCGAGCTCAAGGCGCGCCTGTTGGACGCTGCGGGCCAGCGGCCCCAGGCCTTGCCCCTCCTGGACAAGGCCCTCGCCGCCGCCGTGGCGGCCAAGACGCCCAAGGCCTACCTGGAGGGCCTGGAAAAGACCCGTCAGGAGTGGCAGCCCAAGGCCAAGTAGAATGGCCCTTTGCCTGGAGCCCCGATGAAGCGTTCGATCGCCCTCGCCCTTTTCGCGGCCATCGTCTGTCTGCACGGGGAGATGGACAGCAGCATCTTTCCCAAGCTGAGCCCGCAGTCCACCGTGAGCCAGACCGTGGGCACCACCACCGTCACGGTGGAGTACCACCGCCCTCAGGTGCGGGGGCGGAAGATCTGGGGCGAGCTGGTGCCCTATGGTCAGGTCTGGCGCACCGGGGCAAACGAGGCCACCACGATCAAGTTCTCGGATGCGGTCAAGGTGAACGGACAGCCGGTCCCTGCGGGAACCTACGCCCTGTTCTCCATCCCGGGCCCGGAGCAGTGGACCCTGATCCTGAACAAGCGGGCGCGCCAATTCGGCGCCTTCGAGTACCAGCCCAAGGACGACCTGTTGAGGTTTGTGGTGAAGGCCAAGGCCGTCAAGGAATTCTCCGAATGGCTCACCTACGAGGTCTATCCCGCCAGCCGCAGCAGCGCCTACGTGGATCTCTACTGGGAGAAGCTGCGGGTCAGCTTCCTGGTGGAAGTCGACGTGGACAGCATCGTCGCGGCGCGGATGAAGCGGGCCATGGCGCGGGCGGGTGAGGGCGACTGGAAGATCTATGCGGATGCCGCTGAGTATTTCGTGGAGCAGGACAAGGCGCTCACCCAGGCCCTCGCCTGGGCCGAGAGGTCCATCCGGATCCAGGAAAACCCGGTGAACCTGTCGGTGAAGGCCCACATCCTGCAGGCGATCAGCCAGCCGGTTCAGGCCTATCAGACCCTGGAAAGGGCGCTGAGGATCGCCCGGAGCCAGAATGCGAGCGCCGCCGTGATCGGTCCCATCCAGAACACCCTGGACCAGTGGAAGAAGCAGAACAACGGCGCCGTTCCCACGGCGCAGAAGCGTTAGAGGAGCCGGATGAGGATCGGAGACTGGGACGTTCGGCACCTGGATGCAGGATTCTTCAAGCTGGACGGCGGCGCCATGT
>JAYREN010000134.1:0-9220 GCA_041908845.1 Holophaga sp.
GACCAGGCCCCCCTGGGAGGCCCCGGCCTGACACATAGGATGCGGCCCGGACGGGCCGCAGTCCAGGACGTCATTCATCGAGGTTCAGACGGGTTCCAGATGGCTGGTGAACTGGGCGGTATCGGGATCCGGGGCCAGCAGCACATTGTCGATGAGCCGGGTCTTCCCGACGATGGCCGCCACGCAGATCGCGGAGATACGGACGATATCCCGGTCCACGGGTTCCAGGGTCTGGGTGTCCACGATCTCGAGATACTGCAAGTCCACCTCGCCCAGGTGCTCCCGAGCCTTGGCCAATAATCTTTCCGGGCGTCGTTCGCCGTTCTGGAATTCGGTCTCGGCGGCGAAGAGGGCCCGGCTCAGGCCCAGGGCCCTCTTGCGGTCGATGGGTTCGAGATAGGCATTCCGGCTGCTGAGGGCCAGGCCGTCGGTTTCCCGCACGGTGGGCGCCACCACGATGTCCACGGGCAGATTGAGATCCCGCACGATGCGCCGAATGATGACGGTCTGTTGGAGGTCCTTCTGCCCAAAGAAGGCCAGGTCGGGCTGCACCATGTTGAAGAGCTTGGCCACCACGGTGGCCACACCCCGGAAATGGCCAGGCCGATGAGCGCCGCAGAGCTGCTCTCCCAGCTGACCGGGTTCCACGAAGGTGCAGAAGCCCGTGGGATAGACTTCGGAGGGTTCGGGCAGGAACAGGACGCTGACACCCAGCTTGAGGCAGAGGGCCTGGTCCCTTTCCAGGTCTCGGGGATATCGGGAGAGATCCTCGGTAGGACCGAACTGGGTGGGATTCACGAACACAGACACCACGGTGTGGTCGCAGCGGGCCGTGCTCTGGCGGATCAGGGCGGCATGTCCCTCGTGCAGGAAGCCCATGGTGGGGACGAAGCCAATGCGGCTGCCATGCTCCCTGAGTGCCTTGAGAACGGCGCGCAGCTCGGAGATGGTTCGGACGATTCGCATGGACAAGGGGGCTACTCCCGTTGGATGGGTAACTACCGTTCAGTATCGGCCGGAGGCTGCCAAGCGTTCAAAAGCTTCCGTGTGGCCTCTGGCAGCATATAGGATTCGGCCGCAGCAGGGAACCCTTGGGATCGGGTGTCCTTGGCCCACTCGGACATGGCTTCAACCATCAAGCCAAATCCATCCATGTACTTACGTACGAACTTGGGCCCATTCTCCGGGAGTAGACCCAATACATCATGGAAGACCAGTACCTGGCCCGAACAACTCGCCCCAGCTCCGATGCCGATGGTGGGAATCTTCAGGACTTCGGTGACCTTGGCCGCCAGTTCCGCCGGGATCCCCTCGAGCACGAGCCCGAAACAGCCCGCCGCCTGAAGGGCCAGGGCGTCCTCCAGCAGTTCGAGGGCATGCTGACCATCCTTGGCCTGCACCTTGTAGCCGCCCATGGCGTTGAGGGACTGAGGGGTGAGCCCCAGGTGGGCCATCACGGGGATTTCCGCATCAATCAGGGCCCGCACCACGGGGAGGCGCTTGGCGCCGCCCTCCAGCTTCACCCCTTGGGCTCCCGCGCGGATGAAGGAGCCGGCATTGGCGATCGCCTCCTCGAGGCTCAAGTGGTAGCTGAGGTAGGGCATGTCCGCCAGCAGGAGGGCCCGGGGGCGGGTGCGCGCCACGGCCTGAAGGTGATGAAGCATCATGGCCATGGTGACCGGCAGAGTGCTCTCGAAGCCGAGACACACATTGCCGAGGCTATCCCCCACCAGGATCGCGTCCACGCCGGCGGCATCGGCGATGCGGGCGGTGGGGGCGTCGTAGGCCGTGGTCATCACGATCCTGCGGCCCTGCTCCCGCATGACGCCCAGTTCCGGGATGGTCACCTGGGAGCGGGAGTCGGACGCGTGGCTCATGGGTTCCCCCGAACAGGATTCACCACCGGCAGGCTCACCTGGGTGGGGGTCCAGTCTGCCAGAGGGTCCACCCGTTCGGGGAGGATGAACCGGAGTCCTGCCCCCTCGACGGCCAACCTGAAGCGGTGCACATCGGGGCGGCCCTGGAAGGCCATCGCATGGGCCTCTGGGATGCGGGACCAGAGTTCCTGGAAGGTGCCGTAGGCGTCCTGGAGCCGGGAACGGGCTCCGAGTTTCTCACGGCGCTTGATGAGCAGGGCGGCGCTCTGGGAGCTGGCTTCGAGGGCCACGGCGGGGAAGCGCAGCTCCCGGGCCGCGCTCTGGACCTCGCTCCATGCGGTGAGGGCCTCGGCGACGATGGCCTCGCTCTGTTCCCCTGAGGTCATCAGGAGCAGGGCGTGGGCCCGATGCCATTCCATTTCCAGCCAGCGGGAGCCCGAACCCTCCACCGGCGCCTTGAGCAGCTCCAGCCGTGTCCAGGGGCCCTCCAGGCGGGCATTCCCACCCAGATCCTGGAGAAAGGCCGCCTCGGCCTGGAGACAGCGCAGCTTGGCCAACCGCTCACGCCACACCAGGCCGGCGCCCTCGAAGGTATCCGCCGCCCTCTGGAAGAGCCGGGCGGCATCCCCCAGGGAGCCCCGGAAGGCCGCGATCTCAGCCTGGAGATAGGCGAAGTCTCCGCGCTCCGCGGCGGTGAGTCGCTCCGGTGGGGTGCTCAGGGCCTGCAGCAGTTCCATCTCGGCATCCACGGTTTCGCCCAGGGCTGCCAGAGTCCGCGCCTTCCAGACCCGGGCCCGCGCCACGCCAACCCGATCACCGATGGCAGAGAAGCGGCCGAGGGCGCTATCGAGATGGTGGAGCGCGGGGGCCAGACTCTGCTCGATGCTGCGGAAGCTTCCGATGAGCAAGTGGCATTCGCCTTGCAATTCCAGATCGTCCAGTAGTCGTGCCGCCTGCAGGGCCTCCCGGAGGTGGCTATAGGCGGCATCGGGCTGCCCCAGGGCGAGGCGGACATTGGCCAGGGAACCGAGCACACCCACGAGTCGGGCCAAATCCTGACCATGCTCTAGAAGGCGCAGGGCCGACTGCAGCGTACCGAGGGCCCGCTGGAACTGGCATTTCTGGCCCTGGGCCCGGCCCATTTCCAGCAGGAGCATCACCCGATCGCGATGACTGCCCGAGGGGGTTTCAGGGCCCAGGATCTGGAGCCCTTCCTCCAAGGCCTTCACTGCCTTGCCCTGGAAACCCTCTAGTCCATGCAGCTGTCCCAAGGCCAGCCGCAGCCGGGCCTGTTCAGTGTGTCGGGGGAACTCGGCCAGGGCTTCGGCGGCGGCCTGAACGGTTTTCAGGGCCCTGGGCACATTACGGAGACGGATGTGGAGGCAGGCCTGCTTGCGCAGCACCCGGGCGAGCTGGCCCTGAAAGGTTTCGCTTCGCTCTTGGCATTCATCCAGAGCGATCTGGGCCAGCCCCAGGGCCTCCAGGGCGAACTCATAGGGAGAACGCTCTCCCAGGACCTCGGAGGGAACGCGCCCCCCCAGAGTGCCCAGGGTCCAGGCATCCGCCAGGAATTCCCAGAGCCGGGCGCGTTGAGCCGAGCCGGGCTTGAGCTGGAGGGTCTGCTGCACCACGCGCTCTGCCTCCATCGGGGAGGGCGGGTCCTGCTCGATGGCCTCGAGGACGTGGGCCAGGGCTGTCTTTTCGTCCGAGGCCAAGGATTGAAGCTCCACGGACAGCACAGGGTGACCAGCCACTTCCTGGAGGGCACGCAGCAACGCCCTGGCCAGGCGGCGGGTCTCACCGGAGGAACTGCCCGCGAGGGCGATGGGTTTCAGCCGAGGGTCCGAAATGGAGGCTTGTCCATCCTTGGCGTGGACCAGCCGAGCACTCGCGGCGGCGCGCAGGGCCTCGTCCAAGGGATCCCCGGCGATACCCAGGGTCAGCCCCAAGGTGCGGTGATCCAGGGGGCGATCGGCCAGTGCCAAGGCCCGGACCACGGCCAGGCCCGCCGGACCGATCCGCTGCAGGCGGCCCGCCAGGATCTGGGCCACCAGATCCTCGTGCACAGTGATGGCACCCATGCGGCCCTCCGCCATGCACCAGCCCCTGGCACTCCAGACAAGGGTTCCGTCCAACTGGGCCTTTTCGAGGATGCCCTTCAGCAGGCCCGGGTTTCCGAGGCTGGCCTGCAGAAGCTCCTGAACGAAGGACTCAGAAAGGGCGTGACGGCCCAGCAGATCCGAGATCACTTCTCGCAGGGCAGCATCTTCGAGGCGGTTGAGGGTCATGAAGGAGACCGGGGCCTTGCCCTTCATGGGACCCAGAAAACCTCGGAGCGCGTTGGGCTGGCCCGCCGCGGTAAGGGTGAACAGCCATGGCACTTCAGTGCGAAGGGCCAGGGTGGACAGGAGGCGCTGGAGGCTCTCGTCCGCATGGTCAACACTGCGGACAAGGAACATGCGCGCATGCACCTCGACCGCAAAGGCAAAGACCTGGAGGGCAGCCTCGATTTCCTCCGCTTCGAGAGGGGTGCCCTCGAAGGAGGCCTTCCTTCCGCCCCGCAGGAAGGCGAAGGAAGGCAGCCTGCGGGCCAGAGTCCGGGACACCTCGGGGCTGCGGGCATAGAAATCGGCCTCGAAGCCTCGCAGCAGCCCCTGCAGCAGGCGGGCCAGGAAGGCACTATCAGTCTCCCCATGGCTGACTTCGTAGGCGGCCACCCAGAGCCCCTCGGTTTCCGCCGACGCCGCAGCCCAGTCGGCCAGGGGATCCTGCCCCAGGCCCTCCTCGCCCATGAGCACGAGAATCCGCTCCATGGGAGCGGGGGCATTGAGGCCCAGAATCAGTGATTTGAGAAAGGTCAACTCCTGGGATCTGCCACGGATGGGCCGAGCCAGGTCGTCGGAGATGCGCGGAGCCTGGTCCCAGGGACCCTCTCCGCCCTGCTGGCCTGGCCCGCCGAGTCCCTCGAGAGCTCCCTTAAGGGCTTCCAGGCTTGTGGTGGCATCGCCCAGGGCCCGGGGAATGAGCACCTGCCCTGGACGCAGCCTTAGGGCGGGCGCCAGCAGCAGGCGCGGCTGGGGGCTGAGTCGCAGGAGGTGTTCCAGGTGGCTAAGGAAGGCCTCTCGGCGGGGCTGAGCGTATTCCAGCCAAGCCTCCTCGAGACTCTGGCCGGGGAGCTCCTGGAGCAGCCAGGCCTGCTGGTCATCGAAACCGAAGCGGCAGGTGGTCGGATCCATGGGTTCCGCGTCGAGAAACCGCTGGAGGTAGACCTCCCGCAACTTATCTAAGTCCCGGTCCTGGGGACGGGGCCTCAGGACCTGGAGCAGCTGCAGCTCACTGCTTTCCCCGGCCCGCACAAGTTGGCACGAACATCCGCATGCCTCGTCCCCCCCTAGATCCAGCACCGGCGAGTACCAGATGCCGCCCAGCAGAAGGTCACGGCTCATGCGCCGCCCCCTGGAGTCGAGTGGACTCTGAGCCTGGATGGATCGAGGAACATGGAGGAAGTCTATCAGAGTGAGCCCTGGGGCGCGGAGGCTGCCCGGTTTCTGGGGCGGAGGAAGAAATAATCACCCTCATCTCCCAAGGTGTGAAAAATAGCGTTGAACATCTGATGACAATCCGGCGTCCCATTCGAGATGGTTCCATCCCTGCCGGGAGGACAACCTGAGTTTTCCCTCGGAGGTACTGCATGCACTTGTTCGACCGTGTGTTCCGCCTCGTTCTGCCCCTGGGTGCGGTGGCGGTGCTGGGAACGGTCGTGGCCGTGGGCTGGTTCACCCAGCCTGACCGCTTCGCCAAGGGCTATGCCCCCGAGCAGCCCATCCCCTTCTCTCATCAGCTGCATGCGGGAACGCTCAAGATGTCCTGCACCTATTGTCATTCCGGGGCCACCAAGTCCCGGGCGGCGGGGGTGCCCAGCGTGGAGACCTGCATGGGCTGCCACAAGGTCACCCGGACCGACCGCCCCGCCATCCAGGAACTGACCCGCATCTACAACGCGGGCGAGGCCCTGCCCTGGAAGCGGGTGCACACCCTGCCCGACCACGTGTTCTTCGACCATCGCCCCCACGTCAACGCCGGCATGGCCTGCCAGACCTGCCACGGGGAGGTCCAAAACATGCCGGTGATCACCCGGGAGATGGGCATGCGCATGGCCAACTGCCTGGCCTGCCACCGGGATCCCCATGCGGCCCTGCCCAAGGATTCCAAGATCACCCGCGCAGCCGAACACTGCGCCGCCTGCCACCGCTAGGAGTGACGATGGAAGCCAAGAATCGCCGCCAGATCCTGGGAAGCGTGGCTGCCCTTTTGGCCGCACCCCTTGTGTTGGGGAAGGAAGCCCTGGTGCATGCCTTCCTGCCCAGGAAGACCGGCGCCGAGGCTCCAGAAGATCAGCCCCGGCCCCGCATCAACCCCCCTGCCCATTCGGTGAAGCGTGGTTAAGAACAGCATGGACAAGAACGTGGATACGAAACTCCAACACGACCCGGACGATCTTCTTCCCATCGGCCAGCCCCGTCATTGGCGTTCCCTGGAGGAGCGCGCGGAGACCCGTGAGGCCCGCCAGGCGGCCCACGACGAGTTCAAGCCCGGCGCCATGGACCCCTCCGATCCGCCCAGCACCAATCTTTCGCGGCGCACCTTCCTGACCCTCGTGGGCGCCACCACGGCCCTGGCGGCCACCGTCGCCTGCGACAAGAAGGGCCGCTCCACGGTGGTGCCCTACACCAAGCGTCCCCAGGAAGTGGTTCCCGGCGTTGCGAACTACTACGCCACCAGCTTTCCCGAAGGGCGCCGCGCCTACTCCGTGCTGGTGAAGACTCGCGAAGGTCGGCCCATCCACATCACGGGCAACGACGAACACCCAGGCCTCAAGGGCAAGACCAGCCCCCGGGCCCTCGCGGATGTGCTGCGGCTCTACGACCCAGACCGTCTCCGCGCCCCCAAGGTGCAGGGACGCCCTGCCACCTGGGCCGAGGCGGAGCACACCCTCGTGGCTGCCCTCGCGGCCGCCAAGCGGGAGAACAAGCCCGTGTTGCTGCTGAGTGGCGCCACCTCCAGTCCCACGCGGAAGGCCCTGTTGGCCGACCTCAAGACGGCCCTGCCCACCCTGGAGCACCTGGCCTGGGAACCGGCCCTGGGGGATGGCGCCCAGGAGGCCGCCCTGGCCACGTACGGTGTGCCCGTGGAGATTCGCCCCCTCCTGGACAAGGCCAAGGTGATCCTCAGCCTCGGCGCCGATTTCCTGAACGGGGACGACCCGGAGGCCATCGCGGCCTTCACGGCCGGTCGGCGTCATTCCGAGCCCGGAGAAGCCATGAACCGCCTCTGGGTGCTGGAAGGCGCTCTGAGCCTCACGGGTTCCAACGCGGATCAGCGCTTTCCCGTGCCCGCCTCGCGGCTCGCGGCCCTGGCCTTCGCCTTGGCTCGGGAGCTGGGACCACTGCCTGCTGGGGTCAAGCTGCCCGAGGGTCTGGGACACGAGGGTGTGCCTGCCGCAGCCTGGAAGAAGCTCATCCACGACCTGAAATCCGCCGGACGCGAGGCCGTGGTGCTCTGCGGCGAGACTCTGCCCGCCGAGGCTCACGCGGCTGCGGCGTTGCTCAATACCATGCTGGGCGCCCAGGCCCTCGAGCTCCGACCCGCGGAGCGGCTTGCATCCCTCCAGGACATGGAAGCAGTCACTCGGGCTATGGGCGAAGGGAAATACGCGGCTGCCCTGCTCTGGGATGTGAATCCGGCCTTCGCCTATCCAAAACCCGAAGCCTGGAAAGCTGCCTTCGCCAAAGTGCCAACCCGAGCCTGGATCGGCCTCATCGAAGACGAGAGCGCCGCTCAGTGCTCCATGTCCCTGCCGGAGCATCACTGGCTGGAGGCCTGGGGCGACCACGCCGATGGCGCGGTACTCACCCTTCAGCAGCCCACCATTGGTGCGCTGTACGACACGAAACAAGGCGAGGATCTCATTCTCGCACTCATCAAGGGCCTGGGGGCTCCCAAGGCCGAGGACTACCACGCCTACCTCCAGGTCCGCTGGCAGCGGGAGGTCCAACCCAAAGGCAGCTTCGCTTCCTTTGATGCCTTCTTCCAGGCGGCGCTGCACGATGGCCTCGTGAAGCTGGAGACGAAGCCTGCCGAACCCACCTTCAAGGGCCTCGGTACCGCCGCGCAGCGGCCTACCCTTCAGGCGCAGCCTGAAGGCTTCGAGTTGCACCTGCGCCCGGGCACCCAGGTGCACGATGGTCGCTACGCAAACAGCAGCTGGCTTCAGGAGCTGCCAGATCCCATCACCAAGGCCACCTGGGGCAATCCCCTGTCCCTTGCGGTGGTGGATGGCGAACGCCTCAAGCTCAAGGATGGCGACATGGCTGAACTGGAGGTGGCGGGCACCAAGCTGCGCCTGCCGGTCATCCTCCAGCCCGGTCAGGCCCAGGGCACCCTGGCGCTGGCGCTGGGTTACGGCCGCACCACGGGTGGCGTGGCCCGGGGCGTGGGCGTCAATGCCTTCCCCTTGCTCGGTCTGGAAGGCGCCGCGCACCTGCGTCAGGGCGTGAAGGTCACCAAGAGCCGGGGCCACCTGGAACTGCCCCGCACCCAGAGCCATCACCGCATGGAGGGTCGGGATCTGGTGCGCTCCTTCACCCTGGCGGAGTTCGCCCACAACGTGGCTCATCCCCACAAGGTTCACGAACCGTATTCGCTCTACGAGGAACAGCAGTTCCCGGACCACAAGTGGGGCATGGTCATCGATCTCTCCGCCTGCATCGGATGCAGCGCCTGCTCTCTGGCCTGCCAGTCCGAGAACAACATTCCCAGCGTAGGGGCCGATCAAGTGGCCAAGGGCCGGGAGATGCACTGGATGCGCATCGACCGCTACTACGAGGGAGAGCTGGAGAATCCCAGCGTCGTGCATCAGCCCATGCTCTGCCAGCACTGCGACAGCGCGCCCTGCGAGAACGTGTGCCCCGTGAACGCCACCAACCACAGCCCCGACGGCCTCAACCAGATGGCCTACAATCGCTGCGTGGGCACCCGCTACTGCGCCAACAACTGCCCCTACAAGGTGCGCCGCTTCAACTTCCTGGAGTTCACGGCGGACAAGGTCGAACCTGAGAGCCTCGTCTACAACCCCGAAGTCACCGTGCGGCCCCGGGGCGTCATGGAGAAGTGCACCTTCTGCGTGCAGCGCATCCAGGATGTGAAGATCCGCGCCAAGGGCGACCATCGCCCGATCCAGGATGGCGAGGTGCAGCCCGCCTGCGCCGCCGCCTGCCCCAGCCACGCCATCGTCTTCGGCGATCTCAAGGATCCCAACAGCGAAGTCGCCCGACTGACCAAGT
>JAYREN010000135.1:0-9139 GCA_041908845.1 Holophaga sp.
AGCAGATCGTGGAGTGCAGCCATGAGTACTGGCGCACCAACGGCCAGTTCAGCCCCAACCTCACCATTCGTCTCGCCAGCGGGGGCTACATCGGCGGAGGGCTCTACCACAGTCAGAACGTGGAGGGCTGGCTCACCACGCTGCCGGGTTTGCGTGTTGTTGTGCCCGCCTTCGCCGATGATGCCGCGGGCCTGCTGCGCACCGCCATGCGGTCGCGGGGGACCACGCTGTACCTGGAACCCAAGTTTCTCTACAACTCGGTGATGGCCAAGGCCCACGTGCCGGAAGACTACGCCGTGCCCTTCGGCAAGGCCCGGGTGCGGCGCAAGGGCACAGATCTCACCATCCTGGCCTATGGCACGCCCGTCCACTTCGCGCTGGAAGCCGCCGCCAAGCTGGGCAATGACGGCATCGAGGTGGAGGTCATCGATCTGCGCAGCCTGCTGCCCCTTGATACCGAAACCATCTTCAAGTCCGTGAAGAAGACCCATCGCGTGCTCGTGGCCCACGAGGACAAGGTCTTTGGCGGCTTCGGCGGCGAGTTGGTGGCGCAGGTTTCCAAGGAATGCTTCGCGTGGCTGGACGCCCCGTTGGAGCGCGTCGGTTCCACCTTCACTCCGGTGGGCTTCAACCGCATCCTGGAGCGGGCGGTGCTGCCCAACACGGAAAAGGTCATCGCCGCAGCGAGAAGCGTGCTCGCCTTCTAGGCGGGAACGGCACCTCTCCCGGGGATCAGGGAATTCCGTTCCCTGATTGGGTGTTGCCGCTGAGGGTGCCCGTGGCGCCATCCGCCACAAAGATCCCGTGGCCGGTGTTGTTCTGGGCGGTGTTGCCAGTGATCTGGAAGCCCGTGATGCTGCGATCCACGAAGATGCCATCGCCGGGTGTGCCTGTTGTCCCGGTGACTGAGTTGCCCGTCACAAGGGTGGCGTCCGCCTCGTCCCGGAGCAGCAGGCCGCAGCGGTTATTGGTGCGGAAGATGTTGTTGGTCACTTTGTGGCCGCTGGTGTTGGAGATCTCGATTCCGGCGCCGCCATCGGGGCTCAGACCACTGGTCCGGTTGCTGGTGAGCGTGTTTCCGTCCATCGTGGTGGCTCTGATCCAGGCTGTTCCCTTGTTGGAGGCGGCCACGCCCACCTGGATGCCACTGCCCCCGTTGCTGGCCAGGGTGCAGCCGGAGATCTGAGTGTTGGCCACTGTCTCGGATGCATTGGGCTCCAGGTTGATGCCGGCTTCGGGCAGAGTCCCGCGATTGTTACGAAAGGTGGAATTCTTGATCATCAGGCCGTCCACGGAGACCGCCGAAAGGCCCGAGCGCCGATTGTGGTCGCCAACGACGTTGCAGAAGGTCACGTTCTGGCATCCTGCGGTACCGCCGATGTAGAAGCCGTCCCCCCAGCATTCCTTGGCGGTCACGCCCTCGATGACGATGTTCTGGGAGCTGGCCACGTAGATGCCCATGCCGGACTCGCCGCCGGTGCCGAGGTGTCTGCTGCGGTCGCCTTCGAGAATTCCCCCTTGGACATTCACGCGGCTGGCCTGGGTTATGAACAGGATGGAGTAGGAAGGGGAAGAATTGGAGATGGCCTTGAGTACGGTCCCCGCGCCGAGGCGGAGGGTCATGTCGCTCTTGAGAAGAAGGCCCCTGCTGCCGCTAATGCGGGTGGCGTTGATCATGTAAGTGCCATCGGGGATCACCACGGTGCCCCCGGTGCCCGCCACGGCATCAATGACCGCCTGGATGGCGTCGGTGTCATCGGTGGTGCCATCCCCTTTGGCGCCGTAATTCTTGACGTTTCGCTCCAGGGTGGAGGTCGGGGCCGGGGCGCAACTATTCTGGACGCTGATGGCGGCCGTGGTCGATTTGGTGGTATCGGCGATACTGGTGGCCCTGAGGGTATGGTTGCCCATGGCTGCGGGCGCCGTGTAGGTTCTCGTGTCCCCCGTGCCCGAAAGGGTTCCTACGGTGCTGTTCCCGTTGGCGATACCATCCACGGCCCAGGTGACGGCGGTGCTGCCCGTGGAACCCGAGACGGTGGCCGTGAAGGAGCGCGTGCCTCCCGGCGCGAGGGTGGCGGAAGTGGGGCTGAGGCGTACGCTGACGCCTGGGGGTAGCGACTGAATGACGGCCACGGCGCTGGCGCTCTTGGTGGGGTCAGCCTTGCTGGTGGCCACCAGGGTGTGGTTGCCCGGGGCCGAAGGAGCTCGGTAGGTGATGGTGGCCCCGCTGCCGGAGATTGTGCCTGTGCTCGCATTTCCCCCCATTACTCCGTCCACCGCCCAGGTCAGGGTGGTGTCGGTGGTTCCAGATACCGTCGCCGTGAAGGACTGGGGATCTCCGGGGAATAGTTCGGCGTTCGGAGGGGTCACCACCACAGTCACCGGAGACTCGTCTTCCTGGCCTCCGCAGGCACAGAAGGCCAGCATCAAACCGGCCATCATGACCTGGAGGACCCACTTGGTTCGTGTCTGCATGGGAGCCCATGGAAAAGCGTTGCGATTGGTAAGTTGAAAAGAAGAATACTACAGGCCCTAAGGTGTGGCCTGCACCATGACCGAGGGAGCACAAATGTCACTCAAGGATTCCGCTTCAGGGGCCGCCTAGGCGATTCATGTCGCTACGGGGCTGAAAGATTCTTTCGGACGGCATTTTTGCGTAAAACCGTTTCGAGTATTCAAGGCCGTTTTGCAACGATCCGTGCCAGGAGTTCTCCCAGTTCCCTGCGGACCAGGGGCTTCTGCAGGAAGCCTAGGGCTCCCCGGGCCAGCAGAGCTTCGACTTCTCCATGGCGGGAGAATCCGCTGAGCAGAACGATGGCCGCAGAGGAGTCGATGGCCCACAGGGCCTCTGCGGTCTGGGCGCCGGACATGCGGGGCATCACCAGATCCACCAGGATCACGTCGATCTCTTTGCCGTGCTCCCGGAAGTAGTCCAGGGCGACCAGAGGATCCCCTTCCGCCCGGACTTCGTACCCCAGGGACTCCAGGGCCAGGGCGGTGGTGCTGCGGACCAGATCCTCATCGTCGATGACCAGCACTTTCCCGGTGCCCGCGGGCGCGGGATCAGGACTGGGGGCCTCCATCACCATGCCTGCCACCAGTGGCAGGTAAAGGAGGAACCGGGTTCCAATCCCAAGCCTGCTTTCGACGGTGACCGCTCCCCGGTGGGACACCATCGTCCCGAAGAGGGAGGAGAGTCCCAGGCCGGTGCCTTTGTGCATTTCCTTGGTTGTGAAGAAGGGATCGAAGATCCGGTGCAGGTCGCTCTCGGGGATGCCGCAGCCCGTGTCTTCCACGGCAATTTGCAGGTAGGGGCCGGGTTCCACCCGACAGGAGCCGAGCCGACAGGCTTCTCCTTCCAGAGCCACCCGGGCCGTCGTGATCGTGATTCGGCCACCCTCGGGCATGGCGTCTCGGGCATTCACGCCCAGGTTCAGGAGAGCATTCTGGAGCTGGGCTGGGTCGCCGATCACGATGGCTTCCGGGGCCTCCAGATGCAGGTCTACGGAGATCCTGCGGTCGATGGTGCGCTCCAGGAGATCCACCACCTCTCGGATGACCCGGTGCATGTCCGTGGGGGAGGACAGGATCTTGCCCTTGCGAGCGAAGGCCAGTAGCTGGCTGGTGAGCTGGGCTGCCCTTTCAGCCGCGGACCTGATGGTTCCAGCCAGCTTGCGCTGCCCCTCATCCTGCACCCGGTCCAGGAGCAGGTCGGCCCCCGAGAGGATGGCTGAGAGCATGTTGTTGAAGTCGTGGGCCACGCCTCCGGCAAGCTGACCAAGGGCATCCAGTTTCCTGGCCTGGTGGAGGGCCTCCTCCACGGTGCGAATTTCGGTGAGATCCCGGTAGATGGTAATGAGGAGATCCCGGTCGCGGTGGCGACAAAACCGGAGGGTGAGTTCGGTCTCGAAGGTCGTGCCGTCCAGGCCCTGCGCGAACCAGGCACAACGCTGGACCGAGCCCGATCGCGCGGCCTCGGCCAAGCGCTGCATTATGTCCCTGGAACTGGTCCCGTCCGGCTGGCAGGGCGGCATCAGGGCCCAAGGGGAAGGGCGCGCCTCGGGAGGCACCCGAAACAGCTCACGGTACCAGTGATTGGCCTCCACCAGTTCGTCTCCGCAGAACACCGCCACAGCGTCGGGCACGGATTCGAAGAGGGCCCGAAAATAGTCCTCGCTGTTGGAGAGGCGTTCATTGAGTTCGAGGACCGATCTGGTGGTGCGCCCCACCCGAAAATGCAGGGCGGTGATCGCCATGGCCCCCAAGAGCAGCACGCAGTAGACCACCCCGTTGACCAGAAGGTCCCTGCGCCAGGTCGTCAGCGCTTCAGCCCGAGAGAACCCCGCGATGGTAAAGAAGGGCAATCCTCTCAGGTCATGGCGTGCCCATATGTAGGGCGCGTCCTCGCCGAGGCCCTTGCCCACGAAGGTCCGTGGCCCTGAGGTCCCATCCACCAGGCGAGGGTCATCTGCGGGGGCGCCGATGACTAGGTCCTTCAGAGGAGTCCGGGCCACCAATTGCTGCTCCCGGTTGTACAAAGCCAGAACCCACCGGTCCTGATCCACGGCGACCAGGGAAGTGCCCAGGGCCCTGGAATCCACGGTGGCCAAGAGCAGCCCCGCGAACCGCCCATCCCCGGTGGTGAGCCGTCGACTCGCAACCACCCCCCAGATACCACTGACTCGGCCCTGAAGGGCTTTCGAGACGACTAGGCGATCCGTTTTCGCCTCCCGCTGTTCCTGGAAATAGCTTCGGTCCGCCAGGTATTGAGGCGCGTGCACTTCCGCAGTGGTTGCCAGGAGTCCCCCATCCGCCCCGATGAGGCTGAGCACCCGCACTTGGGGTACCCGCTCCAGCTCTCGGCGCAGCAACGCGGTGATGGCTGTCTTCCGAGGGCCGGAGAGTCCCTCGGCCCCCTCGGACAGTTCGGCGGGATCCACCTGGTCCCGCAGGTGGTTGAGCACCAAGTCCGTGGTCGCGAATATGGCCTCCACCTGGTGTCCTGTCGCCTGGGCCCGGTTCGCCGCCCGTGTGGCGATCATGGCCAGGGAGCGCCGATACCCTTCCCGCAGCATCCACCCCTGGAAGACCAGGGCCAGCAGCACCGTGACGAGCACCGAGAGGTTCAGGGCGTTGAGCCTCGGACTGCGGTGCATGGACATGAACGATCCTTGGGGGAACTGTTGGCGTGGAGATTTGGTTCCCACATAGTGGAATCATTTCACCGAGCAGCCAACCGCAAAGGGCGGTCAAGGGCCTTCAGGGCCGCGGCCTCAAGTTCGGTACACAAAAACACCCTTGATCGCTCAAGGGTGTTTGGCTGGTAGGGCTAAGGGGAATTGAACCCCTGTTACCGCTGTGAAAGTCCGGATAAAGTGCTATTTTTGACCTTTTGTGAACCCTGGTGAATTCAATCAATGTTTGGAAATGCTGTTATTTGTTCATTTTTAGTGCAAAAGAGTTCACCTTGATCCGGGAATGGATTTTGGGGATAGTTTGGGGATGACTTTTGGGGGGTGACCCATGGCCCGTTCCGCACGAGACTCCCGGATTGAATCCCGAACCGCTCGTGCCAAGCTGCCCGCCCGGAAGGCCACCTATCGGGTGCGCCTGGAGCCTGGGCAGGCTCTCGGGTATTACAAGCCCGCCAAGGGGGCCGGTTCCTGGATCGCCTTCATCAACCCCGGGAAGGGGGATGATGCCCGTGCTGCATGGAAGCAAAAGGCCATCGGAACCGCAGATGATCTGATCGAGCCCGATGGCTCCGCTGTGCTGAGTTATGCCCAGGCCCAGGCCAAGGCCCGGGAGTGGTTCGCGGCTCTGGATCGGCAAACCCTTCAGGGGGATGGGCCGGTGTCCGAGGGTGGGCCGCTGACCGTGGCCCAGGCCGTTGACCGCTACCTTGCCCGGCTTGAGGCCCAGGGTGGCAAGAGCGTGAAGGATATGCGGCAACGAGCCGAACTCTGGATAACGCCATCCTTGGGTGCAATCGAAATCGTGAAGCTCAAGCGGGCCAAGGTGGAGGCATGGCATCAAGCGATTGCCGAATCAGAGCGAAAGGTGCGCCCCAAGAAGGAAGCACCGGAGCCAAAGCGCCCGAGGAAGAAGAAGGAACCTGCCAAGAAACCGGAACCCGAGAAGAAGGCGACCCCCCCGGAGGATGCCAAGCGCAAACGGAAATCTACGGCCAACCGTGTTCTTTCGATCCTTAAGGCCGCTCTCACCTTCGCTCGGAAGCGCGGGCTGGTGGTTTGTGCTGGTGATGCCTGGGAATTGGTGGACCCCTTTCATGGAGTGGAAGAACCCAGGCAGGATTTCCTATCTCCAGAGCAGCAGCAGCGCCTCTTGAACTCGATTGAAGATTCGGACTTTCGCAGACTGGTGTCCGGGGCGCTGGTGACGGGATGCCGCTATGGGGAACTCTGCCGGGTGCAGGTTCGGGACTTCGATCCCACCGGGGCAGGCTCTCTTCTCATCCGGGAGGCCAAGGCCGGGAAGCCAAGGCGAGTGATGCTCATGCCCCATGGGAAAGCCTTCTTTGAAGGCATCACGGCAGGCAGGCCCACTGATGAACTCATTTTCCTGCACGAAGGTTTCGAGGGGCGGGATTCGAGGGGCGAAAAGGTATCCCGGGGGTGGAAACGTAGTGAGCAGCAGCGCCCGATGGAGGCCGCGTGCAGGGCAGCCGGACTCACGGTGATGGGGTTTCATCAACTCCGGCACAGCTATGCCTCTGCCCTGGTTGCCGCTGGGATGCCCCTTGCCATGGTTGCCAAGCTCACGGGGCATTCCGATACCCGAATGCTGGAACGGCACTATGCCCACCTCGCCCCATCGGATTTGACGAAGGCCCTTGAAGTCTTCGCGCCCCAGCTTGATCTGCCCATCGGGAACACCTCGAACCTCAAAATCAAACGCGCTTGAGGATCGCCGGGGCCTAGATGCGAACCCCCAATGCTAGAGGGGGGGTGTATGTACAAAACTGGGAAAACTGGGGAGAGTGGGAATTGAGTAGTGGTGGCGGGCCTTCGCGGTTCCCAGTTTTGAAAAGCCGGATATGACAGAACGGGAAAAATGGGAAACGCCCACGCCCTGGGGATGAGTTGCACACGCTCTTTCCTGGGTATTCCCGGCGAGTTTGATAAGCTGAAGCGCTTGACCGGATATGTCCCTCATTGCTTGTCGAGGGGATTCGCGCCAATCAATTCAATTGCATACCCACGCAACAAACCAGTGCACTCCCCAGGCCAGGGGGGTAATATTTTATGAACTACCATGCCAAGAAGCATTGGCTTGGAAGGGATATTGCCCCAATCGGCTCCACAAACTACACGTTTCTTGTTAACCATCCGCGACCGCGCGTTCCCTGTTGCACGGCGACTTGGCTCAACTCACCTCGTTAGGCTGGTTCCCGGGGCTTTTCTGATATGCGAATCATTTCTCAATTGCAATTCTGATCGGGTTATATTTTATTACATGCTGGCAGTATGAACTCACTCGAGGAGAAAATGAAAAAATTCTTGTTTTTACTCATTCTTCTTTTCCAACTATGTTGCGGAGGCGGAGGCGGGTCAAAGGACGCTCTTCCTCCTGGACCTACTGGGTTTTCCATCACCCGGGTCTCTGATACCGAAATTCGACTAAATTGGACTACGTCTCCAGCGATCGACGGCTTCGAAATTGAACGGAAGGTGGCTAACGGCCCATTCCAAAAGGTCCATTCGGGGCTCTACCCAGCAACGCTTAACTATGCAAATTATTATGTAGAAGATACCATTCCGGATAAAACAATAATTTATTTTAGAATTCGAAGTATTTCGGGAGGGAAGGCTTCTGCTTATTCCAATGAGTTGGCTTGGGATTTTGGTTTGCGACCGATCACATTTTTAATCGCGTATCTAAGCGATCAAGGCATACGGGTTGAATGGACAAATCAATCGTGGGGCGCAAACGCAAATTTAGTCTTGAAGCGGCAAATTGTCTCTCCCCAGGGAACAGCTTCGAGTTGGGAGACAATCCCAACCTCAGCGGGAGCTTGGAATTATACGGAAACGCAAATTCAAGAAGGTTCTGAGTGGCAATTCAGAGCTTACAATGAAACCGGAACTTCTCAAAGCAGCATCGTTGAATCTGTCGTTGTGAAGGTGCCACTTTCGCCGCCTGAGGATATAACAACAACTTCCATGGCAGAAGGTATTTCGCTGGGATGGCGAAATGTTTCTGAAAATGCAAAAAATATTACAATTTTGAAAGAATCGGATAACTACGGTAATTTTTTGCCCGTTGCGATCCTTCCTCCTGAAACAAATACGTTCACGGCGAAACCTCTTGTTCCAGGCTCTTATAGATACAAGGTAGCCGCCAGTACTTACAGAACTAACTATTCGTCATCCACCGTTCAAGTGAATTCTTTACCCATTCCGCCCCCTACTTCCGTTGTGGCTTTGGGTCTTCCGAATTCGGTAAGCCTCTCCTGGACTCCACAGGTGCCAGGGACGCCAACGGTCGTTGAACGATTGCTACCAATACCGTATCCGGAAACTTGGGCTTTTGTTGCTGAGCTCCCTCCCGGAACCACCCAATATTTGGACACTGGCCAGCAGCCTGGTAAAATTTATTATCGCCTTGGGGCTAAGGGTGCATGTGGTTCATATTTTGGTGATAAACTTACAGCTATTGCTACCCCGAGCAAAGATATAATTTCGCTTAAAACAAGTATAATATCACTCCCTTGGGGGAAAGGGTTTTGGTTTACACAAGATCGGAAATGGTGGGTAGGCGATTGGAGTGATACGGGCATCCCAGGCGTGCTGTACCGCCCGGAAGTAAACGGACACACACCGCTTGAGGTGACAGACCCCTATAAGCTTTGGGGTCGAAATCCGGTCCAATTTGATGAAGCCGGAAATCCAACCGTATATTACATGAATGGCAAAACCGAGCGTTATGGAGAAGCCATTGATGTGACACGTGCAAAATGGGATGGTAGTGGCTGGACGCGTGAAGCAATTGCTAATTCGCCATCGCCAATTATTAGCTATAGTTCCGGGGTTCCTCCCTCTTTATTTATCGGGGTACTAATGGTAACCCGCTCCTTCTGTGGACGAATGATCTAACTCCGGATTCCATTCCAACCACT
>JAYREN010000136.1:0-9058 GCA_041908845.1 Holophaga sp.
GAACGATTGGATGTGGATCATCTGCGATCAAGAGATGAGGCTGAGAATGCTTGGTAATCAGGCCATCCTAATACCTGACGTGCAGCCGGATCGAACCGGGGGAATCATTAGCCAAGTCCCATGACGGAGGATTTTTTAGCACAGGCAAAACCTGCGAGCGAAGAGCGCTACAGCATCCGCCCCGCCGGATCCCACAGGGCCGCCTTGCGGCTGGTGCGCCAGATGACCAGGAGCTCGTCAAGCATCTCCCCGAATTCCGAGAGCCGGAAAGCGTTGGGCCCATCGCTGAGGGCCTTTTCCGGACAGTCGTGGACCTCGAAGAAGAAGCCATCCACGGCAGTGGCAGCAGCCCGGGCCAGGGTGGGGATCATCTCCCGGGCGCCCCCGGTGGCATTGCCCAGAGCGCCAGGCTTCTGCACGCTGTGAGTGGCATCGAAGATCACCGGAGCACCGGTACGGCGCAGGTGTGGGAAGCTCTGGAAGTCCACCACCAGCTGGCCGTAGCCGAAGGAGGAACCGCGCTCTGTGACCCACACGGGGCCCGCGCCCTCCACGCTGCGGACCTTTTCTACGGCGTTTTTCATGTCCCAGGGCGCCAGGAACTGACCCTTCTTCACGTTCACGGGGCGGCCCGTGGCGGCGGCGGCCAGCAACAGATCCGTCTGGCGGCAGAGAAAGGCGGGAATCTGCAGGATGTCCACGGCCTTGGCGACCTGGGCGCACTGGATGGATTCATGCACATCCGTAAGCACGGGAATGCCCAACCGCTCCCGCACCTCGGCGAGGATCTCCAGTCCTTCTTCCATGGAGATGCCCCGGTAGCTGCCCAGGGAGGTGCGGTTGGCCTTGTCGAAGCTGGCCTTGAAAATGAGGGGGATACCTCGGGCCTCCGCCAAATCACAGAGTTGGGAGGCCAGAAAATGGGTGTGGTCGCGACTCTCGATCACGCAGGGGCCCGCGATGAGGAAGAAGCTCTGGTCGGTAAAGGGGCGCTTGAAGTCCATGGGATTTCCTCTGGGCCAGTGTACTGGACCGCCCGATTTCGAGACGAAGGGGATTGGAAAGATTGTATCAATTGCCTTGTCGATTCGTAAAAACGATCCATTCAGCGCCTGATAAGATGGTCCTTGCACCACGTTTCAATCGGATCATTGCCATGTCCAAGCCCCTCATGTCCGACGATCTCAACCGCCGCCTGGTGGCCCTGCTCCAGGAGGAGGGCCGTATCAGTCACGCGGAACTGGCCGAGCGGCTGGGCGTCAGTCGCCCCACGGTCATTGACCGCGTCAAGCGCCTGGAAACCGAGGGCGTCATCAGCAGCTACAGCGCCCGCGTCAGTCCCGCCGCCGTGCAGAAGCCCAACGTGGCCTTCGTCTCCGTCCGCCATCGCTCCGGTGACGACGATGCCCTGGGCGCCGCCTTTCTCGATGCCCTGCGCAACGAGCCCGATGTGCTGGAGGCCTACTCCATGGCCGGAGAAGACTGCCTGCTACTCAAGCTCGTGGCCGACACGCCCATGGGCCTCCACGAGCGTTTGAAGCGGCTCCGCAGCTTGGGGGATCAGGTCAATACTCGCACGGCCATCGTGCTGCAGACCCACTTCGTCAAGCCCGGTCCGAGTCCCTTTCCCCCGGACCTCACCATCACCCGGAAGCCCCGCAAGTGACTGCCTGGCTGGCCTACGCCATTTGCGCGCTGGTCTGGGGCAGCACCTACTTCGCCATCGCCCTGGGCATCGAGTCCTTCACGCCCTTCGGCATGGTGGCCACCCGCTACCTCAGCGCCGGCGCCCTGGCCCTTCTGCTATCGCGCCTGCGGGGCGAAGCGCCGATCCTGCGTCGGGATCTGCCCTACCTGATGGTGCAGGGCCTGCTCCTGCTGGGCATCTCCAACGCTCTCGTCACCTGGGCCGAAGGCCGTGTCCCCAGTGGCCTCACGGCTGTGCTGTGCTCGACCACGCCCTTCTTCTACGCGCTGATGAACCGCGAAGGACTCACCCGGCGTGCGGTCCTGGGCCTCGCCGTGGGCTTCTCCGGCGTGGCCGTGCTCACCTGGAAACCCGGACAGGGACTGGCCATGAACCCCTACGGCTTCTCGGCCATCCTCCTCGCCACCTTCCTGTGGGCCTTCGGCACCCTCTTCGCCCGCAAGCATCTGAAAGGGCACAGTCTGCTGGGCAACGTGGGCGTACAGATGCTCACGGGCGGTCTCTTCGGGCTGTTGATGACGCCCTTCACGGGTGGTTTCCTGCATGCTGCCCTTACCGCCAAGGCCGCCCTGGCCGTGGCCTTCCTCGCCATCTTCGGCTCCCTCATCACCCAGACCGCCTTCAACTACCTTGCCCGGGTCTGGCCCCCCGCCAAGATGAGCACCTATGCCTTCCTGAATCCCCTGGTGGCGGTGCTGCTGGGCAGTCTCTTCCTGAGTGAGGCCTTCACGCCCCGGGTCGCCCTCGGGATGCTCGTGATCCTCGCGGGCGTGGCACTGGTGCAGTTTCCCGCCCGGCGCCCCGCCGATCCCTGCCCCGCGGAGGAATGATGCGCATCGCCCTCGCCACCTGCGAAACCCTGCCCGAGCTGTTTCTCGACGACCAGATCCTGATGGAGGCCTTGCGACGGCGCGGCGCAGAGGCCTTTCCCCTGGTGTGGTCCTCGGAGGAGGCCCGCACCGCGAGCCCCGGGGCCTGCGTGATCCGTAACACCTGGGATTATTTCCATCAACCCACGGAATTCCTGGCTTGGACCGAGGGCATGGCCGCCCGCGCCACGCTGTTGAATCCCTTCCCGCTCCTGCACTGGAATCACCACAAGGGCTACCTGCTGGAGCTGGCCGCCCGGAAACTGCCCGTGGTGCCCACCATCCTCGCCCGCCAGGGCAGGCCGCTACCGATCGCTCCCATCGCCCTGGCGGCGGCCTGGCCGGAGATCGTGGTGAAGCCCGCCATCAGTGCCGGCGCCCACCGCACGGGACGCTATGCGGCCAGCGATACCGCCGCCCAGGTTCATCTCGCGGAGCTGACCCAGGATGGCGATGCCCTGGTGCAGCCCTACCTGCCAAGTGTGGAGGCCTACGGCGAGCGGAGCTTCCTCTTCATCGACGGCGAGCTCACCCATGCCGTGCGCCGCACCCAGGCCCTGACCGAAGGGGTCGGCATCGAGCGCACCATGGACCGCGTGACGCCCACCGACGAAGAACGCCGCATTGCTCACACCGTGATGGCTGCCCTCCCCGTGGTTCCGCTCTATGGTCGGGTGGATCTGGCGCCGGATGCCGAGGGTCGTCCGCTGCTCATGGAGGTCGAAGTCATCGAGCCCCGGCTCTTTCTCCAGGAATGCCCCGAGGCGGTGGAGAAATTCGCCGATGCGATCCTGGCGAGGCTGCGCTGATGCCTTTTTGTTTTCCTCCGAAGGCGCTCCCTAGCTTTCGCCGCTGGAGCCATGCGCCCCCCCATGAGACACTGTAAGGCTCGGATTTCGGGAGGATCGAATGGCGGTTCAGTGCGGCATCGTGGGGCTCCCCAACGTCGGGAAATCGACACTCTTCAACGCGTTGACGCGGGCGGGTGCCGCCAGCGCCAACTACCCCTTCTGCACCATTGAGCCCAACACGGGCGTGGTGGATGTGCCGGATGCGCGCCTCGACAAGCTGGCGGAGATCGTGAAGCCCATCCGCATCCTGCCCGCGGCCCAGGAATTCGTGGACATCGCGGGCCTCGTGCGCGGCGCCAGCAAGGGCGAGGGGCTCGGCAACGCCTTCCTGGCCAACATCCGCGAGACCGACGCCATCGTGCAGGTGACCCGCTGCTTCGAGGATGGCGACATCACCCATGTTGAGGGCGGCATCGACCCTGTGCGCGATCTCGCCATCATCGACACTGAGCTGATCCTCAAGGACATGGAGTCCGTGGAGAAGGCCCTGGAGCGCCACAGCAAGACCGCCAAGGGCGGCAATAAGGAATCCCAGGCCCTGGTGGTGGTCTTCGAGAAGGTCAACAAGGCCCTCAACGACGGCCGCTGGGCCCGCACCGCCGACCTCTACAAGGAGGACCGCGCCCTCCTCAAGCCCTTCGGCCTGCTCACCCTCAAGCCCATGCTGCTGGTGGGCAACATCAGCGAGACCGATATTCCCAATCCTTCCGCCAATCCCCATTACGCGGCCCTGGAGGCCGCCGGCAAGGAGCGCGACTGCCCGGTGATCCCCATCTGCTCCAAGCTGGAGGCCGAGATCCAGGAGCTGCCCGAGGACGAGCGCGCCATGTTCCTGGAGGAAGCCGGCCTCAAGGAGCCGGGCCTCAACACCCTGATCCGCGCCTCCTTCCGCCTGCTGGGCCTCCAGACCTACTTCACCGCCGGTGTGAAGGAAGTGCGCGCCTGGACCATCCACATCGGCGACACGGCCCCCCAGGCCGCGGGCGTCATCCACACGGATTTCGAGAAGGGCTTCATCCGCGCCCAGACCATCGCGTACGAGGACTTTATCCGCCTCGGCGGGGAGCAGGGCGCCAAGGAAGCCGGACGCATGCGCTCCGAAGGCAAGGAATACGTCGTGCACGACGGCGACGTGATGAATTTCCTGTTCAACGTGTAGCGACCCACACCCTCTTAAAAGCAGAACCGCAGAGGGCGCAGAGAAAAGAGGAAAACACAGAGAAAAGCAGAAGGAAGCTCCAATTCCGCCCTTGACCCTTTTCCTTTCTCTGCGCCCTCGTTCTTTTCTCCGTTTCCTCTGCGGTTCATCTTTTCGTAGCCGAGCTCCCGATGTTCGAGTCCATCCGCATCGCTGATCGCACGATCGCCCCCGCGCTTTTCCTGGCGCCCATGGCGGGGGTGACTAACTCCGCCTTCCGGCGGCTGCTCTCGGATTTCGGCGGCTACGGCGCGCTCTTCACAGAGATGCTCTCGGCCTCCGCCTTCCTTCAGGACAAGACGGACGAGTCGCCCTTCATCAAGCGCCGAGACTGCGAAGGCCAGGTCATCTACCAGTTCCGGGTTTCGGGCGAGGAGAACCTGGAGGCGGTCTTTGCGCGCATGGCCGAGATCGAGTGCACGGCCATCGATCTCAACCTGGGTTGCCCCGCCCCGGAGATCCAGCAGAAGGCCTCGGGCGCGGCCCTGTGGCGGGATTTCCCGCGGCTCGCGGAGGTGCTGCACCGCGTTCGCCGCTGCTACGACGGCCCCCTCACGGTGAAGTGCCGCCTGGGAGATGATCCCGACAATTGGCGCGAGGGCTTCAAGGAAAGACTGCGGCTCTTCGAGGACTGCGGCGTCCACGCGATCACCGTGCATCCCCGCTTCTCCACAGAAAAACTCAAGCGCCGCGCCCGCTGGAGCGAGTTCCCCTGGATCGCCACGCAGACCAAGCTGCCCATCATCGGCAACGGCGATGTGTGTTCTATGCACGATGTCGAACAGTACCGCGCCTGCTTCGAGCCCCTGGCAGGCCTCATGCTGGGGCGCATCGTGGCCGTGAAACCCTGGATCTTCCGGGACTTCGCCGGACTCCCGCCTCTGGAGATCAACCACGCCGAAGTGTGGGACCGCCTCTACCGCTACACCCTGGAGGACTTCCCCCCGGAGCGCGCCTACGGCCGCCTCAAGGAGTTCACCGCCTACTTCGCCCAGAACTTCTTCTTCGGCCACGAACTCCACAAGGGCATCCAGAAGGCCACCACCGCCGCCGGCATCCGCGAGGCCGCGATGGCGTTCCTGGAAGGGAAACCCCAACTCAGCGGAGGGTGAAGAGCGACCAGCCCTAGGCGCCGACCAGCGGCCTGTGTGCGTGGAGGGTGGAGCAGGACTCTCTCAGTTTTCCCTACCGTTCATCCATGTTGATCAGATGAGAATTAACGGTGGCGAGGTTGGCATCCTCCGCGGCACGGAGCGATGACTTCCTGTGCACCGTGAATTTCGAACTTCACGTTCAGGGGTGCGGTGCCGATGGTTGAGCGATCAAAGAAAGAAACCATTCATGTTTCCGATGCAGGAATCCGATAAGAAGGTTTTCGGCATTTTCGTCATCAGTTCTGTCTGGACGAATACCGCCCTCCGACTTCTCTGAGGCGCAATGGACCCCTGGGCCAGGTGAACATGAATCTCGACCTGCGAACGCTTGCCTTCATCCTGAGCCTGACTTGTCTCACGCAGGTGATCGCCCTTGCCATGCAGTACTTCGAGAACAAGACCTACCGGGGCATCGGTTGGTGGCTGCTGGGGGCCATCGCCATGGCCTCGGGCTTCATCGCCCTCGCCCTCGGGCCGGTGCCATCCATCGGCGTCATCGCGGCGTTTGGAAATCCCCTGCTGATCCTCGGGCGCCTCTGCATCCTTGTTGGGACGCTGCGGTTCGTTGGTCGAAGGGAGAACTCCTGGGCCCTGGCGCTCTCCTTTTTCGTTCTGGTGGTCACGTATTACTATTTCCTCCTCCTTCGCGACAACATTTCCGCCCGCACTGTGATCGTGTCCGGGGCCATCGCGCTCTACTCCCTGCTGGCGTCCCACGCCCTGTTCACCCGCGCTCAAAGGAGTTATTCCGGTTCTGCCAGGTTCACGGCCCTGGTCTTCCTGGCGCACGGCAGCTATCTCCTTGCGGTCATTCTCTACACGCTCGCCTCCGGCCCGATGCGGGTGTACACGGACTTCAATCCCATCCAGACCGCCACGTTTATCGTTCCAACGATCACCAGCACGCTCTGGACCTTCGGGTTCATCCTCATGGTCAACCAGCGTCTGAGCGCGGAAAACCAGGAGGAGACGGAGAACCTACAGCGGGTGTTCAATACCGGACCCGACGCGGCCCTGATCACGCGCTTGGAGGATGGTTCCTTCGTCGACGCCAATCAGCAGTTCACGGCGATGACCGGATTCACGCTCAGCGAATTGAAGGAACAGTTCACCCCCAGAGTCAACTTCTGGCAGGCCCCTGCGGATCAGCAGCACTTTGTCACGGAACTGAAGGAGAAAGGCTTCTCCGGGAACCGGGAATACACATTCAAACGCAAGGACGGCCTGATGTTCACGGGGCTGATCTCGGCTCGAATCCTCACTCTTCGAGGGTGCCCCCATATCCTCAGCGTGATCCGGGATATCACCGAGCCCCGGAGAATGGAGGCCGAGAAGCGAGAGCTGGAAGCCAAGAATCGACAATTACAGAAGGCCGAGAGCCTGGGCCGTATGGCCGGGGCCATCGCCCACCACTTCAACAATCAGCTTCAATCCGTGATGGGCAACCTGGAGCTGATGCATGAACCCACCGGAAAAACCGACCCCGCCATCTGCCTGACCCGGGCCAAGCAGGCCGCCGAGCGAGCCGCGGAAGTGAGCCGCCTGATGCTGGTCTACCTGGGACAGACCTCCCCAGAGATGACGCCGTGCCTCCTCTCGGAGCTCTGCCAGAGCGCCCTGCCCACGCTCCGTGCAGGTTTGCCCGGGAACGCCAGACTGGAGGTGGAATGCCCCACGCCTGGGCCCGTCATCCAGGCGGACGCCTCCCAGATCCAGCAGTTGCTCACCAACCTCGTTACGAATGCCTGGGAAGCCCAGGGTGCCTCCGAAGGCACCATCCACCTAGCCCTCGCCCTCTGCCAGACGGCAAGCATCCCCAGCGCCCACCGCTTTCCCGTCGGCTGGCAGCCCCGGGAGCCCGAATATGCCTGCCTGGAGGTTCGCGACACCGGTTGCGGGATCGCCGAAGAAAACCTGGAAACGCTCTTCGATCCCTTCTACTCCACCAAGTTCACGGGCCGAGGACTGGGACTCCCCGTGGTGCTCGGCATCGTCCAGGCCCATGGGGGGGGGATTGTCGTCGAGAGTCGTCCGGGAGAGGGCAGCAGCTTCCGAGTCTATTTCCCTACCTTCGCCGCGACGATGGCGACTCCGGCCATCGTCGGACCGCGCGGCGCAGGTGGTGCCTGGCAGGGCACCCTTCTGCTGGTGGACGATGACGGGTTTCTGCTGGAATCCACCGGGGCCATGGTGGAGCTGATGGGGTTCACGCTACTCACCGCCCGGGACGGCGTCGAGGCTCTGGATGTATTCCAGCAGCACAAGGATGACATCCGCTGCGTGATCACCGACCTGACCATGCCGCGCATGGATGGTTGGGAGACTCTGACGGCCCTGCGCCAACTCCACCCCACCCTCCCCGTGATCCTGGCCAGTGGCTACGACAAGGGTCAGGTGATGGCCGGTGCTCGCACGGAGCGCCCCCAGGCCTTCCTGAGCAAGCCCTTTGGACTCCGGCAGCTAAGGGAGGCCGTGGAACAGGCACTGGGAACCCCGACGGAAAGACACTGATATCCGCCTGGGTGAAGGACTGAAGGCCGATTGCAGCTAGGCGTTCTCCCCCGCTCCAGGCGCCGCCTTCAGCAGCTTCCAGGCGGCAAAGCCCAGGGCGAGCACGGCGAGTCCCGTCACCCAGGGTAGCCAAGGCAGGGTTCGATCCGGCAGCACGATCTTCTTGGGAATGCCCTGAGGATCGGCCTCGGCGGCGCCCAGTTGCAGGGGTTCACGCTGGTAGACCGTGCGGCTGGAATCCGGCAGGGCACCGAGATTGCCGGGGGCCTGCTTAGGCTGTCCGCCGTAGTGCAGGAAGTAGGCCTTGCCCGCCTCCGCGGGGAAGAGCAGCACATCGCGGCGCACGAGCAGCTTCACGGCTTCGGGACGGGCGCCCTCGGGCAGGCGCAGCTTCAGGCGATCGGCGGTGATGGGCTCCATGCTTACGCGGGTGGCCCGGGTGTCCAGGGCAGGGAGATTCCAGATGAGGCCGGTGGAACCGAGATGACGCTCGTAGGCATCGCCCGACTCCGGGCTGGCCACAGGTTTGGGCAGCCGGAATTCCGGCGCGAGGGGTGCCACAGGAGGCGTCAACGCGATCTCGGCCCCGATGATGCGATCCGGCGCGTCGAGGCTGAGCTGCCATTCCCGGGCACCCGCGGCTTCCATGCGGGGCGTGACGGCTTCATCCTCGCCCCGAGCGCTGGGTTCGGTGAGGGCGGTGACCCGCAATCCGAGGATCTTCGGGGCCGTTCCCTGGGCGGGGCACAGGGTCACCCGGTAGATCT
>JAYREN010000137.1:0-9021 GCA_041908845.1 Holophaga sp.
GGTCGGAGTCAGATACCGGGCATCTCCCAAGGTCCACCACGGCGGCGGCCTCCAGCAGGGCGGGAAGGTCCACTCCCTCCGGCGGGGCGTCTGCGAGGTCCCAGCCTCCGGGCTCCGTCTTGCCTGGCTTGGTCCAGGCCATGATCGGCGCGGGCAGCTCCACCAGGCGCACGGAGTTTCCTTCTTGGGCCAGGCGTGCGGCAAGAGTCCGGGCGGCATCGATACCTGGGGCGTCTGCATCCGGCCACAGAGTCACTTCCCGGCCCTGGAGCGGGCTCAGGTCCACCTTCCGCACGGATTGGGCGCCCATGAAGGCCATGGCCACCAGGGAAGGGGAAATGAGGGCGGCGGCATCGGCGGTTTTCTCACCCTCCACCAGCAGGACCGGAGCACCCGGCGCGGCCTTGAGGCGCTCCAGCCCGTAGAGTGTGCGGGCGAAGTCCCCGCCCTGCCTCCACTGCTTTTTCGCGGAGTCCCAGGTAAAGGGGCGAACCTCTTTCGTCTGGCCTGGAGGCTCCACCCGCACGCGAAGCAACAGGGCGCGGCCCTCCAGATCCCGGATAATCCAGTGTTCACCCGTGGCATGAATGGAGCCCTTCGCCCACGCGATGAATCGCGGGATAGCCTCCAGGGCCTCATCAGGCACGGGCAGAAGCGGGCCTGCCTCTTTGCGCTTGCGGGGCGATGCCTCGGGTAGCGTGGAAGGGTCCAGAGCCAGGAGTGAGGCCAGGTCTTCCGCGGCGCGGCCTTGGTCTGGGATGTTCTTGGTGTAGCTCCAAAGGCTCACCAGGTCCGAACCTCCCGCGCCATCCCCGGCATTTTCCTTCCAGACACCACGGGCCCGGTTGAAGCTGAAGCTCTTCCGGGTCCGATCCTCCCGGTTCGGATTCAACATCACCACCTCATCCCCGGACACCTGGAATCCTGGATCGATGGCATAGGCCACGGCCTCCCAGCGGTCCAGCGCGGCGGCGGCAACGGCCTTGATTGCGGCGGGCTTCATTCGCACCCCCCGCCGATCCCGCGCTCATTGAGGTAGGCGCCGGCCACCCCTGCCAACAAATCGAAGTCACCATTCCGGGTCTGCAGGCGCTGCATCAGGGCCTCGGGATTGGGGAGGCACTCCATGGCTTTCATGTTGTCGAGTTCATCGAGAGCCAGGGCCACGGCCACGGCGGAACATATCGCGGCGGGGCTCATCATTCCGAATCCTCTTCGCGGGGCCATGCGCCGATGCTCACGCGATCCCCACCGATTTCGCACAGGGCACCATGGAGGGCCCTGCCTGCAGCGGAGGCGAGGCTTTCGCGGTTCACCAGAATCCCGCCCTGCCCGTCAAAATCGAGCATGAAGACGGAGGGTGGAACGGTGAAGAGCACCCCTTCGGCCCATGCTCCGGCGTTTGCCGATTGGGCCATAGTCCAAAGATGCCGGGCTTCTCTGCGGATTTCCGCCGATTGGGGTTTCTCTTTCGCTTGGCGGCGGCGCTTCGCGTTTCGGCTCACTTGTCCTCCCAGGCAGCGACACAAGCCTCAAGAGCACAGGCCATCATCCAGACAACGGCCTCCGCATCGTGTCGGGGGGGGCGGGTTTCTGGGAAGGTCAACCCTTCTTCGGAATCCATGGTCAATGCAACGGGTACAGACCCTGATTCACCCTTCAGGAATACAGGCAGCCCAAAACCGATCCGCTCCCCCGTGCCCAGAATGCGGGCACCCGTGGCGAAGGTGAGCACCGCAGCGAACAAGGCCTCTGGGTCATCCAATGCCTGCAGCGTGGCGAGAATACGAGGGAGTGCAAGTCCGGGCTCTCCCTGCTTCCGGCCTCCCCATTGCACGATGAATCCCGTCAGGTTCTCCGGGTTCGCTTCGAAGTTGAATGAAGTCCGAACGCCCTGGATGGCAGATTCAGAGAATCCTGGGTACAGGGCTTCCAGGGCGGCAAGCTGAGGGCAGAGATCAAAGAGTTGCGTAGACAGGTTGATCTTCCTTGAGGGGGTAGCCATTTCAGCGGCCCCCATTCGTTTGGGCCTGGATGTCCTCCACCATCTCCAGGATTTCGAGAAGATCCGCCCTGGTGGCCGTGGCCTTGCGGTCTATCACCAGGTCCAGGACGATGGCCTTCAGGGTCGCAAGATCATTCCCGAGGGCAGGGAGGAATTGAGGCATCAGGGCATTGAAGGTTGCCCGACTGATACACACGGTCACGGTCACTTCTTCCGCGCTCTTGGCGGGCTCAGGAGTCGCCATCTCAGGCCCCCTTCTTCGCGCCGTTCTCCATCCAAGCGTCAAGATCCGCTTGGCGGTAACGCACCAGTGCCCCGGCCTTGTGGAACACGGGCCCGATGCCCTTGGTCCTCCAGTCGGCAAGGGTGAGTTTGGAGATTCCCCCAAGATAGGCCGCAGCGGCTTCAGGGCTGAGCCAGGGGGCGGGCGGGGCGGGTGGGTGAGTTGTGGTATCCATCGCTTCCTTTCATGGCCGGGATGGCCGATGGAGGAATGATCCTGCGGGCGATGGGCTCTAGCGCGTGGGGAGAACTGGGCTACTTTTCTGCAGTTTTCCCCACTCCTGGCTTGGGTTTGATTTCACGGATGATGTCGGCCCATCCGTTTCCCCTAAATCCGGTTGCGATTTCGTGGACCATTCCCACGAATGTGACGAGAGGCCCCTTTCTGGTCCAGCCGGGGTCTTTTCCCCATCGCTTCAGAAGGTCTTTGCACTGCCAAACGAGAAGGCTTTTCGAATTCCCATCAGCCTGGAAGTGGGAAACATTCCGTGCCCCTGGGCATTGTGGAAGGCTCTGGATCGCGAGCTCTGCCACTTGTGCCAAAGCATCCAGGCGCGTCTGCCAGGATGGGCTACCCGATTTTTCATTCCCCCAAAGTGGGAATTCATCCAAACCCGAAGAATGGAAAAGCGGGTGCTCATGATAAAGCGCGGGATGGATTGCATCCCCAAGACCAGAGACGCAAGCGCCACCAATCCACTGGTCTACCTTCCCCAAGGATTGCTCCAGCCTTCTCGCCAGAATGGCAATTTCGCTTAGGTGTGTACGGACCTTTGCCACTCCAGGGGCGTTTTCTTGGTCCCGGCGAAGCTCGAGAAAGCTCCCGACAATCTCCTGAATTTCGGCGATCGCCTCTTCTCGCTTAGCGTCTCCCTGGATGCCAAGCCTGCACAGAAGGTCTTCCAAGAGTGGCCCAGGCGGCAAAGGAGGATAGGTTTCCTCGAATTCATCCATGCACCCTCCTACCGGATGCCCTACATGGAGCGGCGCGGCGGGCCCGTGTAGGAGCGGGCTTTCGGCGGCCAAACCTAGCCGCGCCGATGGGTGATCAGTTTACGGGTTCAAGGGTCCGCTGGAGTTCGAAAGCATCACATTGCACCCTGTCTGCCAGCCCATCCAGGGCCACCATCAAGCCGCGTACCGCGCTGGGGGTCATCGTGGCGTGGCCTTTGGCGTACGGCTCCAGCAGCTCCCCCAGGCCCCCAATGCCGTTGGAAATGTCGAGAAGGTCTTCTCCCACGTTGCCCATCGTGAGGAAGGGATGGGCTTCTTTCGAGGCGGGGCGGGCGGTGATACCTGCGGCGTGATTCACAGATTCTCCTTCGATGATGGGCGCGTGGCCCGTTGGCTGATTTCGTGCGAAGCCAATACCAGGGCTTGCCCCCAGGCACGGCGAAGAGTTCGGGCGGCGGCGTGCGGGTCCTCCTGGGCCTCCAGGAAAGCCGCGGCCTCCCGTGCCATCTCCAGGACTGCGGCAGGCAGCTTGGGCAGCGGCGCGGGCGGGGCCTGGCCTGCCAAGGCCACGCGAATCAGATCATCCACCACCCTCCACACCGGCACCCCGGCGGCTTCGGCATGGGCCTCCAGGATGGATGCAGCATCCGGGCTCAGGTCCAGGCGCATCCTTGCCACCGGCCCGCGCTTCGGTCTTCCTCCACCCGCTCCTTGCCCCGCTCCTGGGTTCTTGGCTGTGACCATGGCTCACCTCTACCCCGAAGGATGCTCCCGCGCGCGCGAGGAATCAAGAAGGTTTTTGGGGTAGATTTACTTTCGATAATATCAATTATGTCACATTCGAGGGCTTGTAAGCCCAACCATTTCAACACCGGAAAATGGTCCATTGAAAAATCATACAGATTGGAAGGGGTGAGCGTGCGGCTGTGCCCCAGGGGTCGCCGGAATGGAGACACCTTCAGGGGTGAGCGAAATGCTCACCCCTTGGAATGGCTTGGCATGGCAGCTCCCACCGTAACGATGGCACCCGATGGGCTCAGCCTGAGTGTTTCGCAGGACGTCCGGGCCCCCTTCGGATGGGCAGAGGTGCGGTCTTGGCGCGGCGGGCCTGGTCCCAGGCCAGGATTGCGGACTCAAGGAAGACAGGGTTTGCCCCGCCGCAGGGGTCCGGGAAGGTGGGCAAGCCGTGGTCGCGGATCAGGCGGCGCAGGGCAGGGTATCCGATGCGTGTGCCCCCCTTGAGCCCTGCGATAACCTCCCGCGCTCGAGTGGCCGAGATGTAGACCTCAGGTGCAACTTTCAAGATCGGAGATGCTGAAGAGAGCATGGAAACCTCCATCTATCGATTCTCCCAGGTTGGAGATTTCGCAGTCTGCCTCAGCGTCATCAGCCCATCCTCTGGTCGTAGCCCTTCCGGCTATCTGCCAGGAAGTTCTGCATCTCTGCTGAATTGCTGGTGAAGATCACCGCGTTGGGGAACATGGCGCCGGGGCTGGAAGGAGTGGAACCATTCGGCGCCTGCGACACGTACCGCGCGGCCTGCATGCGGTAGTCCTGGGCCTGGCGCTCTTGGGCGAGGATGCTCTGGGAGAGGCCCAGGGCGAAATCCTTGAAACTGGTATCCGGCACCACCAGCTCGGGCCGCCTGCCCTCACCGATCATCGTGAGCGTTGGGGTATTGAACCAGCCACCCTCAGCAGCTCCCACGGCCTTTACCTTCATGGCTGCCATGGTGGCTTCCATGATCCCGATGTTGGCCAGAGCCAAGGCAGTGCCCACAAAGGGCATCCAGGAATAGGCCACAAAGTACCCAGCCGCGGCGGTCACCTCAGCGGCCTCAGCAGCCGCTAGTCCAGTCGCTTTCTGTTTCTTGCGGAATATCTCCTGGGCAATGGTCGCCACGATCCACTTGGCAGCCATCTGGGCCAGTGCACCAATCACGGTATCGGCGATCCCCTTCCAGATGGTCTTGAGGCCTTCACCCAGCTTCATGCTGCCAGTCATCATGCCCTTGATGCCAGAGGCGAAGGCGTTTTCAACCCCGCCCAGCACGTTCACCGCCATGGTCTTCCACTGTTGGAAGACGTTCTTGGATTCCTCGAGATACTGCTTGATTCCCATGACGAAGCCCGCCTTGCCGTTGCTCCGCTGCTGCTCGGCCTCCAGGCGCATAGCCAGGGCGTTCATGGCCTGGTTGTGCTGGTCCTGCGCCGCCTGAATCTGGGAGTTGATCCGGGCCCGCTCCACGGGCTCCAGGTTCGCCTCGGCCAGTCGCCGCTGCAGACCCGCCTTCTCGATCTCCAGCTTGCGGGCCTCCAGGTCCATGGTGCGCCGGATCAGATCTTCTTCGGAGATCAGCCCCTGCTGGCGCAGGTTCTCGTTGAAGTCCTGCTCGATCTGCAGCTCGGCCAGCTTGTGCTGGGTCTTCCGGGCGATGCGGATATCGAAGATCTTCTTGGCCTGGTCCTCGTCCGCCTGCTGCTGCTTGGCGAAGAGCGCTGCATCGGCGGCGGCGGCCTTGGCGGCCTCATCGGCTAGGCGCTTGGCTTTGTCGGCAGCGGCCTTGGCGGCTCCAGCATTGGTAGTGTCCTGCACCTTCTTCTTGGGGGCTTCGGCTGTGCCCTCGGGTTCAGATAGCGCCTTGAGTAGCGCCTGGCGTGCGGCCAGTTCGGCCTGCAGGCGGGCCTTGTACGCCTCGAACCCTTGACCACCTCCCACACCATAGGCGCGGTTCTGCATGGCGGCCATTCCGGCCTGACCTTCTGCAGCCTTCCGCGTCTTGTCTTCGGCCTCGATCTTTCGCAGTTCAGCATCCGCAGAAGCGATATCCGCCGCGAGCTTCTTCTTCTTGAGTTCCAGATCCTTCCTGTCCGCCTCGAGCTTCTTCTCGAGTTCCTCCCGGGCCCCCTTGTACCCGCTCTTTTCCTTGATGAGCGTCTCCAGGAAATCGGGGTTCAACTTGATCAGGTCTTCCTTGACCTTCTTCAGTTGTTCCTCGTGCTCCTTCCGGTCTTGGACGGATAGGCCGCTCTTCTCGAGGTAGAGAGACTCCTTCTTGTAAACCTCCACCAAAGCCGCGCCATCCTTGACGCGGTCCCGCTGCTGCTCATTGGCTTTCACGGCTTCGGCATGGGCAGCGGCTTCGGCGGCCTTCAGGGCAAATAGACCGGCTGCCAGTGCAGACACGGCCACCAGGGCGATGCCCGCGGGCCCCAGCCCGACAAGTGCCGTACCCAGCGATCGGACTGCCACAGCGGCAGCCGTGGCCACGGTGCCCACGGCCATGAAGCTCGCACCGAAGGCCTTCGCTCCAGCAGGCAAGCCCGCAAGGGCAGAAGTGAGGCCATCAGCAGCAGAAGTGAGCCCCGGCAGCATGCCCTGGGCAATCTGCACGGTGGCACCCTTGGCGGCCATCTCCATGCGGGTCATGGAGTCGTTGAAATCCTGACTGGCCTTGGCCATGTCGCCAGAGATCACCAGCCCCAGCTCGGTGAGCTTGTTCTTGGCGTTGTCGAATCCCCCATTGGCGAGGTCATTCAGCAGGGGGATCATGTCGGTTCCCGACTTGCCGAAGATCGCCAGGGAGACGGCGGCCTTGCCCGCGCCATCCGCAAACTTGGATTGCGCCTCTGCTACCTTCAGCATCGCCTTGTCGAGACTCAGGCCCTTGAGATCCTTGGCGGAAAGGCCGATTCGCCCGAAGGCCTCCACGGCGGAGGCCTCACCAGAGTTGAGAGAATCCAGGCTCTTGGAGAGCTTCTTGAACCCATCCGCAAGACCTTCTTGGGATACCTCAGCCTGCTGAGCGATGTAAGAGAAGGTGCTGAGCTGCTCAACTGCAACGCCCGTCTTCTGGGCCATCTTGAAAAGCTGGTCCGCAGAGTCCAGGGCGCCCTTCACAAAGCCGGCCATCTGCTTAGCCGCGAAGAGCGTGCCCAGGTCACCTAAGACATCCTGGGCACGTCTTGCTTCACTGGAGATTTTTCGCAGTCCCTCTTGGGTCTTATGGAAAGCCGCAACCGCTCCCGTGGCGTCTCCGGTGATCTCGACTTTCACAGGTGTAGTCATGGCAAGGCCCTCCACCCAGAATCCGTCTTACAAGGGGCCCGCGTGTCCTCATTAGGCGAGGACGAAATCAGAGAGGCCAACAGGGGCCTGGCTCATCCCAAGGAGTCCCTGAAGTGGTGACTACCTGAAGGGGCGGGGCCACCAGGAAAGAGTGAAGGGGATAAGTCGGGGACAAGTCAGAGACAACACGCTTATCCCTATTCAAACCTAATGCCTATGCGCTTCTACATGGTAGGGGACAAAGGGGACAAAACTTTTACGTTCTTCTTGAGCACTCAGGCCCCGGCCTTCTTCCGCGCCTTGGCTTGGGCCTTCCGGCGTGCCTCCAGTTCCTTCTCGGGATCAATCGCGCCGGTCAGGATGCCTTCGATCCTTGCGCCGATCTTCTCCGCTGCATCGTGCAGGGGTTCCGCGGCGGCCCTGGTGTAGATATCCGTTACCGATGCTTCGGCATGGCCCAGCAGCTCCCCCACAAAACCCTTAAGCCCAAGGTCTGCTCCGACACTGGCGAAGGTGCGGCGGAGGTCATGCCATCCGGGGTCTTCATCCTTGGGCTCATCCTCGATCGCCAGCTTGGCGGCCTCCCGGATGCGCTCCCAGGGATTCTGGAGGCCGATGAAAGGGCGATGCTCGATCAGGTTTCCTTCTTTGTCCAGCTTGGGTCTGCCAGGCACCACGAATGGACACCCGAGGGTCTGGGTCAGGCCCTTCAGGGCTTTCACCAGGGCGGGGCATAGGTGAACCACCCGCGTCTTGCCGGTCTTCTTGCCCGTCTTGTGGAACGCGGGCGGGATGCGGATTTCCCCGGCGTCCATGTCGATCCACTCCCAGCGGAGGGCCTGTATTTCGCCCTTCCGCATCCCTGCGAGAAGGGCCAGCCGCACGGCCACGATGTTTTCAGGCGCTTCCGTGGAGGCCTTCAGGGTGAGGCCCAGGGCCTTCAGTTCGAGGTCAGTGAGGCGGCGCTCTCGCTTGGTTTCTGAGGCCCTTTGCTTGACCACAGAAACAGGATTGGAGCCCAGCGGCCTCAGCTCCCACTCTTCGGCGCGGCCAAACATCGTGCGGAGCACGGCCCGCGTGCGGTTCGCCATGACGGGAGTGCTCTTCCTCATCTTGAATAGAAGGTCTGAGATATCAGCCGGTCCCACCAGGGCTAAGGGCATCTTCCCGATTGCCGGGAGAATGTGCTTCTTGAGAAGCCGTTTTGCTTCATCGCCCCATGATTTGGAATTGTTCGGAACGTGCTCGAGGATGTAACGGTCTGCCAAGTCCGAGACGGTCACGGCGGCGCGTTTGACTTCAGCAGCGGCGGCGCGGGCATCGGCCTTGGCCTTGCCTGGATCGGTCCCGGCGTTGATCAGGCCCCAGGCGGAGGTATGGACCTTCTCGGCAGCGTCTGGGGTCATGGCGGGGTAGGTTCCCAGGGTGTAAATCTTCTGCTTCAGGTTGAAGCGGTACCGCAGGACGAATGATTTCGCCCCTGCCTTGGTCACCTGGAGGCATAACCCCTTGAAGCCCGTCACGGGGTAGAAGCGTGTCCCGTTGGGGTCAGCCTTCAGGGCGTTGATATCCGTCTTGTTCAATCGGATGGCCTTCTCACTTCTCCCCATGGGCACCCTCTGAAGTGTGATGACGTGTTCCGTCATCACACTATCATCACACTTCGGACCAATTCGGGCCAAACCTTTCATTGATCCACCAACACGACAAAA
>JAYREN010000138.1:0-8966 GCA_041908845.1 Holophaga sp.
ATCCGCAGATCTGTGAGGCGAATCTCGAGATCCCCCGTGGCCATGTTGGGGTTCTTGGCTTCGCGCTCGGCCACCACGCCCTCGGCCCCCAGCACGAATTCGCCGCGCACGACCTTGAGTTTGGCCAGGAGTTCCGGAGGGGCCGTCTCCTCGTTGGCCACCAGCTGGACCACGCCCCAGCGGTCCCGCAGATCGATGAAGATCAGGGAACCCAGGTTCCGGGCCTTGCGGCACCAACCCAGGAGGCGGACGGTCTGACCCGTCTGGGCCAAGCCGAGTTCGCCGTTGCGATGAGTACGTTGGAAGTCGCCGAGTCGATCGAGTTTCATAGCCTTCCAGGATCGCAGCCCGAATGGACCCGCTCAACTGGGAATGCTTTCGGAGAGGTCTTCGGTCCGGTTGGGGAGTGGCGGCCTTTTCGAGGGAAGTCCGAGGTGGATCGAATTGCCGTGACGGAACACGCCGTATCTCGCTAGCCTCGTCTCCTGAGGCCACGCATTGTGGCGTCACACACCGTTCTGGTGGATTTCCTATGGCCCGCACACTTCGATCAAGAATGGCTGCCTACTGCCGGATGGCCGTGCTTGGATGTGCCCTGCCTGTCCTCGCCGCCTCGACCTCCCCGCTGCCGGAAGGACGCACCCCCTTCCAGACGTACGGGGCCTCCCAGGGATTGGGCAACCTCGCCGTCTGGTGCCTGGAGCAGGATGCCGATGGATTTCTGTGGGTTGGAACGGAGGATGGCCTCTTTCGGTACGATGGGCTCCGCTTCCAGGGCTTCGGCAAGGAGGCCGGGTTGCGGACCACCTGGGTCCGTGCCCTCTGCAAGAGTGAGGGCGGGCGTCTGTGGATCGGCACCACCCACGGTCTGTCGCTGCGGGAAAAGGGAGTCATCCGCATGCTGGGCGAATCCGAGGGGATTCCCCAGGCGGAGGTCTTCGCCCTGGCGCTGGATGGAGAATCCAGGCTGTGGGTCGCCACGGATCGGGGCCTCTTTCGGCAACGAGCGGGAGCCCTCGCCTTCGAGGCATCTCCAGGGTGGCCGGATCAGGCACTGGCAAGGGGACTCTGGGTCGACGGGCAGAATGTCTACGCGCTGAACCAGGCACGGTTGCTTCGTTACAATCTCAGTGATTTCAAGACCCCTGAAGAGGTGAAGGGCCCCTGGCGGGAGCGGCTGGATGCGGTGTTGAGGGACGGGCAAGGGCGCCTGTGGGTGCGCTCGCGGAGCGGCCTGTGGATGCGGCCAACCCCCGAGGCCGCCTTTCAGGATCTCAGTAGTCGGCTGGGGCCAGCGGCCTACGATGGCGCCCTCAGGCTGACGCCGCGGGGCACCCTGCTGATTCCCACCGTGGATGGCCTCGTGCGCATCCAGGGGCAAGCCTGGGAGATGCTAGGGGCCTCGCAGGGGATGCCGACGCCCTATGTCAACCGGGCCATGGAGGATCGTGAGGGCTGCCTTTGGGTCGGGGGCCTGGGACTGCATCGAACTCTCAGCCGTGAGGCATGGCGCCAGTACACCGTGCAGGACGGCATCGTCGGGGGAGTGGTGCGCGCCCTCCTCAAGGATCGCAATGGACAGTTGCTGGTAGGTACGACCAACGGGATCTGTGTGGCCCAGAACGGCACCTGGAAGCCCGTTCCCGGGACGCTCCGGCAGGCTTTTCTGGCCATGGCCGCGGAACCGGGCGGGGCCGTGTGGGTGGGCGGAGCCCCAGCCCGCCTGCGTCGGTGGTTCCCAGGGCAGAACCAATGGGAAGAGTTCTCGCGGCCGGAATCCACCATCACGGGGATGCTGGCCGATGCCGAGGGCGTCATCTGGGTGGCCACTCGACGCGAGGGATTGTTCCGGGTGGTTTCGCAAGGAAACTCCCGCCGAGTGGAAGCCGTTCAGCCGCCTGGGATCGGGGCAGATGCGCGCATCCAGTCGATGGCGCTGGGAAAGACTGGCCGAGTCTGGATGGCGACAAATCACGGGCTGCTGCTGCGAGAGAAGGGGCAATGGCGATGGCTGGGAATGGCCCAGGGGTTGAAGAGCGAGACCCTGAGGGCCGTGTACGAGCGCCCGGATGGGGAGGTGTGGATCAGCTACGAGGATGTCCAGGGCTTGAGCCGTTTTCGTGTCACGGGAGACCATCTGGTGCTTCAGCAGCACTTGGATCGGGCTCAGGGGTTCTCGGCGCCGAAGGCCTATTTCCTGCAGGAGGATGCCCTGGGGCGCCTTTGGGTTGGAACCTCCCAGGGCGTGGCTTTCTTTGATGGGAGCGAGTTCCACGCCTTCACGGCGGCGGATGGCCTGCCCGGAGACGACTGCAACGGCAGCGCCTTCCTGGCCGAACCCAACGGTGATGTCTGGGTGGGAACCTTGGGGGGGCTGGGGCGGTTCCGCAATCAGCTGTTCGAAGGTTCGCCCAAGGCCCCGGCTTCCTTTGTGCTCTCCGCGGAGTTCGGGCCCCAGCGCCTGACGGGCCCCTTTCCGAGCCAACAAGAAATTCCCAAGCGGGATGCGAATATCGAGTTCCGCTTCACCGGGCTCACCTATCTGTACGAGACACGGGTGGTTCACCAGACCCGGCTTGTGGGCCTTGAAGATGCTTGGCGAGACACCGATATCCGCCAAGCCCGGTATACGAATCTCGGGCCTGGAGACTACCGCTTCGAGGTTCGCGCGGGGTTCGGGGATGGCGTCTGGGGGCCCGCTGCGGGGTTCTCCTTCCGGGTACTTCCCGCCTGGTATCAGACCTGGTGGTTTCGGACCCTTCTGGGCCTGGGTCTCCTGGGACTCGTTGTCCTGGCCCTGCGGGCACGGTTGAAGGTGCTTGAACGTCGGAATCGCGAGTTGGAAGCCCTGGTGGACACACGCACCCATGCCTTGGCCGAGGCCAACGAAATCCTGAAACAGCTCACCGTCACCGATCCGCTCACGGGGCTCAAGAACCGTCGGTTCCTGGATCTGACCATCCAGGATGATTTGGCCAAAGTGCAGCGGGATTACCAGAGCCTGCACCGGGGCCAGGCGATGCGCATGCCCAGCAATGTGGACATGGTCTTCCTCATGGTGGACCTGGATCACTTCAAGGATGTGAACGACACCTACGGGCATGCGGCGGGCGACAGCCTGCTCCAGCAGGTGCGGGATCGCCTGCTCGAGGCCGTCCGGGATTCCGATACGGTGGTTCGCTGGGGCGGGGAAGAATTCCTGGTGGTGGCCCGGCATACGGATCGGTCCCAGGGGAACTACATCGCATCAAGGATCCTGGACCTGATGCGCTCCCGGCCCTTCGACATGGGTAATGGTGTGGAGATCACCAAGACCTGCTCCCTGGGATACTGCCCTTATCCCATCGCCTCGGATCATCCCGATGCGCTCGGATGGCATCAAGTGGTGGCCCTGGCGGACCGCTGCCTCTATGCGGCGAAACGGAGCGGGCGAGATGGTTGGGTGGGTTTCCAGGCCCACTGTGACCGTCCCGATTCCGTGATCGAGTTCCTCGATTCACCCATATCTGACCACGGTCCAGAGGGCTGGGAAGTGCTTACCAGTTTTCCAGATCCAGCTAAGCTCTGTTGGCATTAGACTTAGCACGCAGCCCACGGGCTCAATCCGATTCTTGATCCCGGCCCCGGAGCCCGCCTTTCCGCTTGGGAAGTTCGGCGCTCATGGTGCTGAGGTTCACCAGGAACTTATGGATGACCCTCCGGAAGATATCCTTCTCCTCGGGGTCGAGCCCCTGCTCCATGCGCTCCCGAAAGGTCTCGGAGGCCATGAAGAGCGTCTCGACGAAGGCCGCTCCTTCCTGGCAAATGCTGATCTGGATCCTGCGGCCATGGTTGGGATCCTGCTGGATTGACAGGATCCCGCGCTCCTCCAGGCTGTGGACCAGGCGAGAGGTGGTGGGATGGTCGAGCCACATCTGGCTGGCCAGTTCCGTGAGGGAGACGGTGCCCGATTCCCGGATCAGCAGGATCATCCAGGCTTGCAGGGGCGTCAGGTCCAGGGGTTCCAGAAGAGGGGCGACCGCGTGCTTGACGGACCGACGAGCCGCCGCCACCAGCATGCTGAGGTTGGAATGATCGAAACCGGGAAGGTGGGGGGTGTCTTTCATGGCATCCATCCTACTGCTTAGTGTGCATCGTGTTGTGTGGTAAATCCAAAAATCAGCCTCGGAGACGGGAGGGCACCTCGTCGAGGGGCCATTCCTCCTGGGTGCCGGTCTGGAGGTCCTTGGCGGCCACGATGCCTTTTTCCAGTTCTCCGTCGCCCAGGAGCAGCGCATAGCGCGTGCCCTGGCGATTGGCCGAGGTGAGGGCCTTCTTCAGATTCACTCCTCGGGTTTCGAGCTGAAGGGTCAGGCCCATCTCCCACCAATCCCGGGCCAGGGTCAGGGCCTTGAGGGCGGCGGCATCGCCCAGGGGGATGAGCAGGGCGGGGGCGTTCTGGGGTGCGTCGCCATGGAGCTGCTGCATGAGCATGGCCAGGCGGTCCAGGCCAATGGCCCAGCCGAAGGCAGGCACTTCGGGTCCGCCCAGGTGCTTGACCAGCCCGTCGTAACGTCCGCCCCCCAGTAGCGCGGACTGGGCCCCCAGGTCGCTGGAGAGCACCTCGAAGGCGGTGCGGGTGTAGTAGTCCAGGCCGCGCACCAGGCGGGGATTCTCCTCGAAGGGCACACCCAGGGCCGTGAGCAGCTCCTTGAGGCGGGCGTGATGCTTTTGGGAGGCCTCGTCCAGGAATGCGGTGATCAGTGGGTGCCCTTCGAGGGCGGTCTGGCAGCCGGGCACCTTGCAGTCCAGCACCCGCAGCGGGTTGGTCTCGATGCGGCGGTGACAGTCCTCGCAGAACTGGGCCTCCCGGGCCTGAAAGAAGGCGCGGATGGCCTCGTGGAAGGCCGGGCGGCACTCGGGCGTGCCAACGGAATTGATGGAGAGGCTCAGGTGCTTGAGGCCCAGTTCCCGCAGGAATGCAAACAGCATCATCAGGCTCTCGGCCTCGCTCTCGGGGCTGGCCACGCCAAAGCTCTCGGCGCCGATCTGCCAGAACTGCCGGTAGCGGCCCGCCTGCATGCGCTCGTAACGGAACATGGGGCCGATGTAATAGAGCAGCCTGGGGTCGTTGTTGATCAGCAGTTTGTGCTGGATCATGGCCCGCACCACGCCCGCGGTGTTCTCGGGGCGCATGACCACATGTCGGCCGCCCTTGTCGACGAACTCGTACATCTCCTTGTTCACGATGTCGGAGCTCTCGCCGACACTCCGCTTGAAGACCTCCAGCTCTTCCAGGATGGGCGTGCGGATCTCCTCGTAGCCGTGGCTCGCAAAGACCCGCCTCGCGGTATCCTCGATTTTCTGAAACCACTTCATCTCGTTGCCGAACAGGTCTCTCGTGCCCTTGACTGCTTGCGCCATTTCAAAACTCCCGAGGGCGGCCTTGGCCCTCCTCTTCAGCCTACTGGCTTGGAGCCAAAGCCCAAACCCCGATGCGTCGAAACCTGCGGCCCCGCGCCTCCGGATCGCGGTGGACCCGGGGCACGGTGGGGAGGATGGCGGTGCCAAGGGACCCAAGGGGCTGCGGGAAAAGGATGCCGTGCTCGCCTTGGCCAAGGATCTCAAGACGGCCCTGGAAGCGGCGGGCTTCGAGGCCCTGTTGACCCGGGATGACGATACCTTTGTTCCCCTGTGGGACCGGGCCGGAGCCGATCTCTTTCTCAGCCTGCATCTGAACGCGGCCAGGGCCAAGGCGGCCAGGGGTTCGGAGGTCTACTTCCTAAGCCTGAATCAGGGGGATAGCGATGCCGCCGAGGTGGCGGCCCTGGAGAACGCCGGCTCCGAGACCCGTCCGATGGAGGATTCCGTGCTTTCCAGCATCCTTCAGGACATGGCTCAAAAGGCCTATCTCCAGGAATCCGAGCGGTTGGCCGTTCAGATCCAGACCCAGCTCAATCACTTGGGGGGCATCAAGGAACGGGGGGTGAAGCAGGCTCCCTTCGTGGTGCTGCGGGGTGCGGCCATGCCTGCGGCGCTGGTGGAGGCCGCCTTCATCTCGAATCCCAAGGAGGAAGCGAAGCTCAGGGACGAGTCCTTCCGGCGCAAGGTGGCCCAGGCAGTGGCCATGGGGGTGCGGCGGTACTTTGCTTCCGTGGTGAGCACACCCCGGCGGAAGGCCGCCGATCAGGATTTTTCTTCCTGGGAATCTAGGCCGATACAAAGCAGGCCTCGCTAGACTGGACCCCAAATGGAACCCCTCCGCGTACTCATCGTTGATGACGAACCCGACTTTCGAACCCTGCTGGTGGAGGCGCTGGGCTCCATGGGCTACGAGGCCGAGGGCGTCGAGAGCGCCGAGGCGGCCTTGGAGCTTGTCCACCAGCGCCACTTTGCGGTGATCTTCACCGATCTCAACATGCCCGGGGGGCAATCCGGCCTGGAGCTGATCAAGGCCATCCAAGAGTTCGACGCCAAGGCCTTCACCATCCTGATGACGGGGTACGCGACCACCGAGGCGGCGGTCCAGGCCCTCAAGCGGGGCGCCTACGACTTCATCCAGAAGCCCTTCAAGCTTGCCGAACTGGAGGCCAGTCTCATCCGGGCCTTGGGCCACTACCGCACTCTGCGGGAGAATGAGGCCTACCAGACCCGCCTCGAAGAGATGGTGATGGAGCGCACCCAGGAGATCCTGGGGCTCAAGGAGGACATCGAGAAGCTCTTCGAAGGTTTCGTCCAGGCCTCCGTCACCGCCATTGAAGCTCGCGATCCCAGCACCTCCGGCCACTCCAGCCGGGTGGCAGACCTTACCGTGGGGCTGGCCGAAGTGGTGAACCGAACCCCCAACGGCTCCTACGGCGCGATCCGGTTCAGCGAGCAGCAGATCAAGGAGATCCGGTACGCCAGCCTGCTGCACGATTTCGGCAAGGTCGGGGTGCGGGAACAGGTGCTGGTGAAGGCCAAGAAACTCGAACCCGAGCGCCTGGAACGCATCTTTCAGCGTCTCTACCAGCGAGACTTCGAGGTCACCCTCTCCATGCTGGACCGGGCCTGGAAGGAGGGCGAGCCTTACGATGCCGCGCGGTTCCAGAGCCTGCTGGAGGCGCGGCGCGCCGAGAGCGCGCGCCAGGTGGAACTGGTGGGCCGGTGCAACGAGCCGCAGGTGCTCCCACGGGAAGTGGCGGACCGGATGGACGAATTGGAGGTGCTGGAATTCGCCCACCACGAAGGTTCTGCTAGGCCCATTCTCGAATCCTCAGATGTGAAGGCCCTGCGCATCCCCAAGGGCAGTCTATCGGCCGAGGAGCGCGACGAAATAAACAGTCACGTCACCCATACCTTCCGATTCCTCAGCCAGATCCCCTGGACCGCGGGGCTGGCGGATCTGCCGGAGATCGCCTACGCGCACCATGAGCGCCTGAACGGCATGGGCTATCCCCGGGGGCTCAAGTCCCCCCAGATCCCGCCCCAGAGCAAGCTCATGGCGGTGGCGGATGTGTACGATGCCCTGGTGGCCGCAGACCGGCCCTACAAAGTGGCCGTGTCGGTGCCTCGGAGTCTGGAAATCCTGGAGGATGAAACCCGCGCAGGCTTGCTGGACGCCGAAGTGTTCCGGCTGTTCCTGGAGGCCAAGGTTTACGAACTCACGCTCCACCGGATCCGGGGCTGATCATGGTTCCCGAACCCGTTCTCCTGGTGGATGACGAAACCGATCTCCGGAGTTCCATTCGCGAGGCTTTGGAGGGGGATGGCTATACGGTGGATGATGCGGACAGCGCGAACTCAGCCCTGGCCCGGATCAGCCGCAAGCATTACCCCGTGATTGTCACGGATCTCAACATGCCCGGGGGGCCTTCGGGACTCGACTTGATCGCAGCGGTGAAGGCCCGGGATCCCAAGGCCCTCTGTATCGTCATCACAGGGTACGCCACGCTGGGGGCCTCCATCGAGGCCATCAAACGCGGCGCCTACGATTTTCTCCAGAAGCCCTTCAAGCTCGAGGAGCTGGAGGCCGTGCTGGACCGGGCCCTGGAGCACGCCCGTCTGCAGCGTCAGGTGGATGCCTACCAGCGGGATCTGGAAGCCCGGGTGGTGGCCCGGGTCGGGGAGTTGAAGGCCTTTCACGGGGAAGTGCTGCGCCTCAATGCCTTGCTTCGGGAGGCGCTCGCCGAGGTGGAGGAAGGCCCCATGCTGCGGCCCTTCCTGGGTTATCTCCAGGCCCGGTTCGGTCCCGATGGCTTGGGAGTTCTGTTGCCGAGCCAGGATGGAAGCTGGACCCTCCTGGAGCGCCGAGGGAATCTCCCCCGGGAAGCCTTCGACAGCCTCCCCGCCCCGGAGGATTTCACGGAGATTCGGGAATGGGGCTGGGAGGGCGGCTACCCCGATGGCTACCTGGTGCCGCTCCGCCAGGGAGACCGCACCCTCGGCGGTCTGTTCCTGGGGTTCGCCACACGCTCCTCCTTTCAACCCGAGGATCCGGCCTTCGAACTCTGGCGCAACCAAGTGGTGGCGGCCCTCCATGCCTTGTCCAGGGCTCGGATCATGGCCTCGACTCCGCGACTTCGCCCGCTGATCTGAATTTTTCCTAAGGCCATGATGATGCGACCCGACGCCTTCGATATTCTCTGGACCGGTTTTCGCGGATTGGATGCGGAAGAGGTGAGGGGCCCCGAGGCGGGAGCCGTGATCCTGTTTGCCCGCAACCTGGATCCGGATCCGGTGATCGGTCCCGAGCGCTGTCATCGGCTGATCCAGGGGCTCCAGGCCCGCTGGGGGGGCGAGGTGCCTCTGGCGGTGGCCCTGGACCAGGAAGGCGGCGCGGTCTCCAGGCTCAAGGGCTGGGTCGGCCCCACTCCAGGCTTTCGGGCGATCTGGGAGCGTGGCGGCGGCGCGGCCTGCGCCCGATGGGGCGAGCTGTGGGGCCGGGGACTGCGCCTCCTGGGCATCAGCGTGGATTTCGCCCCGGTGGCGGATCTTTGGGATGGTTT
>JAYREN010000139.1:0-8949 GCA_041908845.1 Holophaga sp.
CGTAATCAGCAGGTCGTAGGTTCGAGTCCTATAGTTGGCTCCAAAAGGAAACGAGGCCCCCCGGGGCCTCGTTTTTTTAGGCAACTCGGGGGTCGAACCTCAGAGGTCTATCCACAATCTTCACAGAGGATTGTGGTACCGTTTTCCCATGCCCCCCCGGAAACCCGCTCGTGCCCGCAAGGATGAGGACCGCGCCCGCGCATTGTTTGACGCTTTCCAGGAGGCGATTCTCATCTATGACCCGGCCACCGGCGCCATTCGGGACGCCAACCTGCGTGCCATCGGGCTTTTTGGCTATGAAAGGGAGGATCTTTTCGCCCTCCGTCCCGGAGATCTCAGCGTGGGGCTGTCTCCCTACGCGCAGGAGGATCTGCTGGAATGGATGCGCAAGGCCGCGGAGGGGACCCCTCAGTGTTTTGAGTGGCTGGCCCAGGATCGCCGAGGTCGGATCTTCTGGGTGGAACTGAACCTCCACTTAGTCGTTCTGGATGGCGCCCCTAGACTGCTCTCCACCGTGAGAGACATCGGAGACCGGAAACGCATGGAGTCCGATCATCGAGCCCGCCTCAAACGCGCCGAAGCGCAGAACGCAGCCTTCCTGGCCCTGGCCGAAGCCGGTTCCGACTACCAGCGCGCCCTCGACCTCATCGCCCGCTTTCTGGCCGCCGATATCGGGGATCTCTCCGTGGTCGAACTCCTGGATGAAGATGGTCGACTGTTCCCCCGGGCCGTGGATCAGCCTTACCTGGATGGCAAGGATGTGCTGCCCCCCATCGAGTCCTTGGCCCAGGCGACGCCAGGCGAATCCGCTCCCGCTCGCGTGGCGGCCTCGGGTCTTCCCCTACGCCTGGAAGACGTCAAAGGGGCGGGCATCCGGGCCGCGCTGCGTACCGAGTTTCACCCATTTCTCTGGCGCTACAACGTCCACAGCCTACTTTCGGTGCCCCTGCGTTCGCACGGCATCACCCTGGGCGCCCTCACCCTCGCCAAGGGTTCGGCCAGTCGCCCCTATTCCGAAGAAGACCAGACCATGCTCCAGAATCTGGCCGACCGGGTGGGCCTGTCCCTGACCAATGCCAAACTCTTCAGCGAAAACGTGCAGCAGGCCGAGCAGCTCAGGGCCGCCAACGCCGACCTGGAAGCCAGAGTTGCCGCCCGCACGACGGAACTCGAAGAGCTCAACCTGCGGCTCAAGCAGATGGCCGTAGAGGACGCGCTCACGGGCCTGCCCAACCGCCGACGCTTCAACGAGGTGATGGAGGAAGAAATCCGCCGTGCCCGCCGCAGTAGCGAGTCCTTCTCCCTCCTGATGTGCGATGTGGACTTCTTCAAGCGCTACAACGATCACTATGGCCATCAGGGCGGCGACGAGTGCCTTCGGGTGGTTGGCGAGGTGATGCGCAAGGTCTTCAAGCGGGCGGGCGAGCTTCCGGCTCGCTACGGCGGCGAAGAGTTCGCGGTGATCCTGCCCGGCGTCAGCGAGGCCCACGCCCTCAAGGCGGCCGAAAAGCTCCTCAAGGCTCTAGCCGACCGCGCCCTTCCCCACGAAAAATCCGACGCGGCTCCCCATGTCACCCTCAGCATCGGCTTGGCCTCTGCCGTTGTAAACGAGGCGCGCACTATGGAATGGTTTGTGGCAAAGGCCGATGAGGCGCTATACCAGTCCAAGAACTCTGGGCGCAATCGAGTGACCCTAGCACTGATCTCGGATTAAATTTGCTGGCGAAGGGTCGGCAGACTTGGGCCATAATCCACCCCAGCCACCCGGAGGCTTCCATGAAAAAAGCTCTCTACCTCTTTGGTATCGTTGTGGCAGTCCTCGGCTTGGCTGTAGCCATCACCATCGCTTATGGCGCGCCCCCGGCCGAAGAGCGCCTCGAGGGCTTCGTATTCATCTCCAACGCCGTCGAGCGCAGCTCCGCCATGCTCAAGGCCTGGACCCTGGCCCTGGGAGGTGTCGCGGGCGGGTTGTTCTTCGCGGCCCTCGGAGCCATCGTGGACCGGCTCGAAGCCATCCACGAGGCCCTCAAGGCCAAGGCCTGAATCGAGATCAGCGCCCCAGGAACAACTCCTTAACTGTGCGCCATTCCAACCGCTCGCGACCCGGCGCGGCGTTCAGAGCCTTGCGGAGTTGGGCGATCTCCTCCTGGTACCAGGCCACAACGGGCGCCCCAATGCGCAGGGAGGGGAGCTCCGCAGCCAGGTCGAGGGGCTGGACCCGCAGCACCCAGCCCCGGTCATAGGGGCTCTGGGTCAGGCGGCCGGGTTCGGAGGCCAGGGCATCGTTGCCCTGGAGCATCGTCCCACTGATGGGAGCCATGAACTCCACCTGCTCGGCACCCCGCTTCAAGGTGAAGAGAGCCTGCCCCTGGCGGATCTCCCGGTCCAGTCCGGGCAGGATCACCTGTTCCACGGGGCCCAGCGCCTTTCGGGCAAAGTCATCGATGCCGATGCGAACCTGGCCCCCGGGCTCGATCCGCACCCAGGTGTGCCCCTGGGCCACAAAGGCGCCGCCAGGGACGCAGTATTCGCTGGCAGAGGCCGTCTCTGCGGCCGAGGGGGCCACGATGCGCACCGTGGGCTGCTGCTGGGCCTCGAGGCGCGCCTGCCGCTTGATGACCAGTCGGCGCACGAACTCGCCCAGTTCTTCGGCCGTGAACGGCTTCTGCACGTATTCGCAGGCTCCGTGCTGCATGGTGTCCACCGCTGTCTCAATGGTGCCGTAGCCCGTGATCACCACCACGTCCAGATCCGGACGCAGGTGCTTGACGGACTTGACCACTTCCACGCCGTCCATCTCGGGCATCTTCAGGTCCGTGAACACGAAATCGTAGTCGTGGCGCTGGATGAGGCCCAAGGCCTCGGGACCGGATTCCACGGTATCGACGTTGAAGCCCTCCAGCACCAGAATGCGGCGGAAAGAATCGAGCACCACCGGCTCGTCATCCACCGCCAGAATCCGCGCCTTGGGATCAGGCACCTCGACGCGCTTGAGACTCTTGGCCTCGGCGGTGAAGTCCAGCCGCACCGAGACTCTGAGAACCTCCTCGCGGGCCAGACGCTCCCGCTTTTCCTTCATCCGACGAGCCACTTCCCGGACGAGAAAATCGATGGCGACGAAGGCCACGAACATCAGGATAACGAGCAGGGCAGTCATGGAATCACTCCTCGGGAATGGGTCTTCTAGGAAAGGGTGGGGCTTCCGGTTCCATTGGCCAGAGGCAGGCGGATGATGAACGAACTGCCTCGGCCCAACTCGCTTTGAACATCGATAGTACCGCTGTGTCCCTCGATGATGCTCCAGGTTACTGCCAGGCCCAGGCCCGTACCCCGGGTCCCCTTGGTGGTGAAGAAGGGTTCGAAGAGTCGGGGCAGATCCTCGGGCTGGATCCCCCGCCCATTGTCCTCCACCCGCAGTTCGATCATGCAACGCTCGCCCGCCTTCTCCTGGGTCGGCCAACTGGAAGCGTGACATCCCTTGCGAGTGCACCAGATGAAGGGATCCTCGGGGCCTGTCAGAACGCTGAAGGTGGATGAACCGCAGGCCTCGCACTTGAGCTCGGGGTTCACCAGAGTGCGCCGACACTCGGGACAGGCGTAATCCGCAACCACCCCTTCTTCCATGGGTTCAGGGTATACATGGTTGTAATGGCCCAGCATGGGATCGAGGTGAACCAGAAACTCCCGCCCCTTCGTGAGGGTCAGGAGACGCACGGAGGGTAGCCCGCCAATACGATGGCTGCGGTCCAACAAATCGTGGCCGTTGAGACAGGTGGCCTTGCGCAGCGGCACATGACCTCTGGCAGGGAGCACCACGGTGCGAGTTTGCACTCGGATCTCTCCGCCTTCCGTTCCCACGGCATCGGCGGCATTCAACAGCAGATTGACGATCACCTGCTGGATCTGGTTCGCATCCGCCGAGGCCGCGGGCAGGTCCAGCCCAAGCGCCAGATCGAGCCTGACCTGGTTCAGGCTCAGCTGGTTCGCCAAAACGGCAGTGGCGTGCTGCACGATCTCGTTGAGATCCACGGCCTTTCGCGCCGGCGGGGTGGGCCGCGCGAAATCCAGCAACTCCCGCACGATCAAGCGGCAGCGCTTGGTCTCGCGCACGATCACATCCAGGTCCTCCCGGGCCGAAGGGTCAGCCTCGAAGCGCTTGGCCAAGAGCGAAGCATAGGTCAGCACCCCCGTCAGCGGATTGTTGATCTCGTGAGCCACCCCTGCAGCCAGCCGTCCCACGGAGGCCAACTTGTCCGCCTGAGTGAGTTGGCGTTGGCTCTCCGCAATCTGCTGGGTCATGGCGTTGAAGGCACGGGCGAGCTCGCCGAGTTCGTGTTTCGCCGTGGCAGGAATCGTGGTGCTCAAGTCTCCCAGGGCCACCCGCTGAGTGCCGGCCACCAGAGCCCGCACAGGTCTCAGCACCATCCGGCGGTTGAGCCACCAAAGGATGAGTCCGCTGGAAACAATAGCCAGAGAAGCCATTCCCAGCATGGTCCAACGGCTACGGGCGATCTCCCGGTCCGCCTCCTCCATCGACACGTTGATATCCAGCACTCCTAGGACACTCTGTTGGGGGCCATGAGCGTGACAGGCGGCGGTATAGCAGGAAGGCTCGTTGGGAATGGGATTGATGATGCCCAACACCCGAGTGCCATCCGTACCCGTAAAGATGCGGGACCGTGCGTTGATATCCAGCTTTTCCAGGGGGCGCCCCTCTGCATGGCAGGCATAGCAAGCCTCGCCCCGGATATCCAAGGTGGTGCCGATCTCCTTCTCGTCGGAGGAGAACATAATTCGTCCCTCCTTGTTGAAGAGACGGACCTTGCGAAGGCCTTCGTGCTGGAGATCGCCGATGCTCTTGATCTGGCGGTGCATGTTGTCGCGGCGGTTCTCCAGCATATCGAAATGGGTGCTGCGCTTGATGGTCTCGCTGAGCTGGTTGGCTCCCCGCGTCTTCTCGAACACCAACTGGGCCGCATGGGCCTTCATGACCACGAAAGCCATGACGCCGACAACCAGCGCCGTAACGAGGCTGGCCCCTGCGATCAGTCGTGTGCCAATGCGGGTCCGCATGGATCAGTCCGCCTCCTCAGGGACCCGAGTTCGCGCCCAGGGAACATTAGGGAACTGAGGTGGCTCGGGTTCGGGAGTGAAAATGGGAAGGTAGCGCGCCAGGATCGTGAAGGCGCTGAAACCGATCGCCGCGATCCCAAGCGTGATGAGGATCTCCAGCAAGGAGGGGAAATAGGTGCGCGTGGGCCAGCTTTCCAGGCCCGTGATCGCCGTGTTCATCCGGTTGGCGGCGAAGCCCGTGAGCACCATCACCGTGGCTATGAAGAGCCCTCGACGGGAGGTCCGGACCCGCTGGAACATCAGCAGAATGAAGGGGATCGCGAAACCCACCAGGATCTCAACATAGAAGGCCAGGCTGTGGTACGTCAGGGTCGTCATGTCCCGATAGGCGCCACGGGCCAGCATGTCCTGGACCCGGACCACGAGGTATACAGCCAGCGCCACGGCGGTCATCTTCGCGAGGTTCGCCAGCAACCGAGGGGCAAGGAGGTTGCGCCCGTTCCGGGAGAGCAGCAGGGATTCGAGAATCACCATGGAGAGCCCAGAGGCGATACAGGAGATGAAGAACAGCACCGGCAGCAGAGGGGAATACCAGAGGGCATGCAGTCGATTGGGAACGATCAGGTAGAGCGAGCCGAAGGAGGACTGGTGCAGGGTGGAGAGCAGCACGCCCAGGATCATGAACGGCAATGAAAACGTGTGGATCCATTTGATCGGGGCATGCAGGCCGAACTTTTCGAGCACGATCGGGGCGAATTCCAGACTCAGGACCGTGGTATAGAGAATCACGCACCACGTGATCTCGAACATCACCGAGTGGGGATTCCACATGACCAGGGGATGCCAGAAATTTTCGGGGCGACCGAGGTCGATGACGAGCACTAGGACCACCAGGAGGTAACCAATAAAGGCAGTGAGAATGGCCGGGCGAACGATCGGTTCGTATTCCTTGGCGTGAAATAGGTGAACGGCGGCCACGATCGTGAATCCTGCCGCGGCCAAGCCGATACCAAGGAAATCGAATCCGATCCAGAGTCCCCATGGGAATTGGTCGCTGAGGTTGGTCGTGGCGCCGAGCCCCAGCGTGAAGCGGGCAATGCCCGCCAGGATTCCTGCGGTGATCAGAAGCGTGGCAACCACGCGCCAGAAGGTTATGCGGGGGAAGGTGAATCGTCTCACTTCTTGTCCTGTTTCGAAGAGGTCTCGTGGTTTTCGACTTCAGCACGGCGATTGGTGATCCACCAGATTCCCGCCAGCATGACGCCCCCGACACTCACCACGTCGGGCACCTTGGAGAGCGCATTCTGCGTGAGGAGGGGCATGGGCACCTCTCCGAGCTTGGTTTCGAATCCCAGCTTCTCAAAGGGAACCGGACTGAGATAGATCACAGAGGTTCCGCCGATTTCGTCCCTGCCATAGATTTTGTGGGTGTATTTCGAGGGCTCCGCCAGGATTCGCTCGCTGGCCTCCCGCAGAAGCGCATCCCGATCACCGAACTTGGTGGCGCCCGTTGGACACGCCTCGGCGCAGGCAGGTTGAAGGCCGCGGGCCAACCGTGGCGCACAGAAGATGCACTTCTGCACCCGCGGCTTAGTGCTCTTCCACTCGTACCGGGGCACATGGAAGGGACAGGCCTGCATGCAATACCGGCATCCGATGCACTTGGCCGCATCGTAGAGAACGGGTCCCTCCGCCAGTTTGGTGAAGGCGGAAACCGGACATACCGAAACGCAGGTGGGAACGCTGCAGTGCTGACAGAGGTGCCGGACGAAGATCCCCTCGTGTTCACTCAACGCTGTGAAAGCCGTAGGCGAGAGGGACTTCTCTTCGCCTGCGGGAAGCTGGTTCTCGGTTTTGCAGCCGTCCTGGCAGGCGTTGCATCCCACGCAGAGCGAAATATCGACCAGAAGTGCCTTTTTTTGAGTCATAACTCTCTCCAGCAAGCTGGTGGGCGGACCCACCTCACCTCTCAGGGGTATTCCGAGTTGTCAGGAAGGAACCGCACGCAAACACATCGCACTCTCCGGGACAGAGGCCCGGAAGGGTCGCTTAAATGGACAGGCCGAAGACCAAGCTCGCGCATCACTCTCGACATGGAGCCCCAGGCACATAATTTTCCTCGCGCGTCCAACACCATCTCAAATTACGACATGGCCATCGGAAATGATCCTACCGCCCTTTCTCCGAAAAAAGGGAGAGTTGTAGTCGTCTTTTACAAGGGCCGACCAAAGTTCACGAAGCGACAGCTTTGCAATTGGTGATCAATCAAGCCATGCCACCCAACTCGGCGGACAAGATGCCCTGGCAGGCCGGACAGACCACCACGTGACCCCGCCTAGGCAGGGATGAGACGAAATTCACCCGAACCCTCAAAAGCCGCACAATGAATACCGAGGAGATGAGCTGCTGGCAGCAGCCGCACTTCAGGGGCGTCTCGAGCATGTATTCGGCCTCCCCGATGGGGGGCACCTCCGGTGTTCTTTCGTCTGGCATGCAACCACCTCAGGGATACCCGGTTTCTATCGGCGTGGAGCAGCCCTGAGTTGTGAACCGACCACGGCTGAGACGTTTTGATTTCGGGCTATCATTTTTCCATAGATCTCTACTTCTGGACCCTTGATGGAACACCCCGCCAACCAACGGAAGTTCACCCGTGTGCCCATCGGCTACCGGGTCAAAGTGATGGCCGAAGCAAAGACCATCCTCTGTCCCTCGGCGGTCAACATCAGCATGAACGGCATCCTGGTGCGCGCTTCGGAGCACTTACCCCTCGGCACAGCCTGCCACGTGATCATTTTCGTGCTGGAAGATGGCACCGAGACCAAGATCCTGGCATGGGGCGCGGTGGTGCGGGATAACGCCGAGGGTATGGCCATCCGTTTCACCCAGATCCATGGAAAGGACGGCCCCGAGCGCCTTCGGGATCTCGTTCTGATCCGGTGCCCTGACCCCGAAGAGGCCAAGCACGAATTCGAGCGCTTTGTGCGCCAAGCAGGCTGAGGCGATTCAACCGCCCCTTTCGAAAGGATGACTCCAGATGCAGCTTTCCCTTGGCCTTTCGCGGCCACTCCGAAACCTTTTGTTCACGGGCGGCTGCCTGCTTATGGTCGCCGCTTGCGGCGGGGGCTCAAACCCTGCGCCTGGGCCCACGCCCCCTCCCGAAACGACCCCGGACTTCACGCCGATCGCGCCAAGACTATCAAAGCAGCCGCTGCTGGATGACCTGGCCTACATCGCCTCGCCTGCCCTGGCCGGGCGCCGGGTGGGCAGCCCAGGTAACGCGACAACTCGGACATTCATCGAGAACCGCTTCCAAACCCTCGGTCTGTCCTACTACGGCTCCGGTTACGCCCAGGCCTTCAGCGACCCGATCAGCTACGCCTACGGCACCAACATGGTGGGCTACCTCCCTGGCAGTCAGAACCCGAACTCGGCCATTCTCATTAGCGCCCATTTCGACCACATCGGCTCGCGCAACGGCTCGATTTGCCCAGGTGCCGATGACAACGCCTCCGGCACCGCCGCCGTGCTGCAGCTGGCCGCCTATTTCAAGGACCACCCCCCGGCCCACACGCTGATCTTTGCGCTCTTCGACGGCGAGGAACGGGGCCTGTGGGGTTCCGAAGCCTTCGCCGCCAATCCACCCATCCCCCTCGCCCAGATCGAGCTGGTCTACAACCTGGACATGATCGCCCAGGGCACCAAGGGGCGGATCTTCGTGGGGGGCACCAGCCTGTCTGACTATCCCACCAGCACCAACACCTTCCTGCGCACCACCTTGATGCAGGGTTTCAGCGGATCCAAGGTCACGGTCGTACCTGACTTCGAGAAATACATTGCCCAATCGGACCAATACCCTTTCAGTGAGCGGGGAGT
>JAYREN010000140.1:0-8884 GCA_041908845.1 Holophaga sp.
CCGTGCTACAGGAAAAGCAAAATGAACGAGAAGGTTCACATCCTTCTTGGCCCTCCCGGCAGCGGAAAGGGCACCCAGGCCAAACGCCTGGTCGACAAATACTCCTTTGTTCACCTGTCAACGGGTGATATTCTGAGAGATGCCGTTTCGAAAGGGACGGAAATTGGCCTTCGGGCCAAGGCCATCATGGCCGCTGGCAAACTCGTGGACGACGACACGGTGAATGGACTGGTCTTTGCGCGGCTGCAAGACGAGACCCGAGACGTGTTGTGTGATGGTTATCCACGAACCCTTATTCAAGCCGAAGCCCTCGGGACTTTCCTCTCCGCGCAGGGCATCGAGCTAGGGCTCGTGGTCGACATCGAAGTTCCCGAGGCAGCCTTGGAAGATCGAGTGATAAAACGCCGCGTCTGCAGCAACGATGAATGCGGGGCGATCTATCATCTCGAACGCAAGCCCTCCAAGGTGGATGGCGTCTGCGATCTGTGCGGAAGCCCACTGAAGCACCGCGCCGACGACACTGTCGAGGCCTTCAAGAACCGGATGAAGGTGTTCTATTCAACCTTCAACCCCCTTCAGGCCTTCTACCGCAGCGGTCCCAACTATCGGTTGGTGGACGGAACCGGAATGCCGGATGAAGTCTATGCGACTGTAGTCAAGATCTTTGAGGAGCACGCTTGAGCAAGGAAGAAGCCATCGAGTTGGAAGCCACGGTCGTGGAGTCCCTTCCCAATGCGGTCTTCCGCGTGGAGCTCGAGAATAAACACCAAGTGCTCGCCCATATCAGCGGCAAGATGCGGAAGAATTTCATCCGCATCCTCCCCGGCGACCGAGTTCTCGTAGAAGTTACACCCTACGATTTGACCCGGGGCCGCATCATCTACCGATTCAAGTAAACAAACGAGAGGAAACCATGAAAGTACGGCCCTCTATCAAGAAGCTGTGCGAGCACTGCAAGGTGGTCCGCCGAGAAGGCATCATTCGGATCATCTGCAAGAAGAATCCCAAGCACAAGCAGCGTCAGGGTTAAGGAGACGACATGGCACGCATCGCAGGTATTGATCTGCCCGTCGGCAAGCGCATCGAAATCGCGCTGACCTACATTTTTGGGATCGGACGGGCCAAGGCCCACACCATCCTGACTCGCGCGAAGGTCGACTTCGGGACCAAGGTCCGCGATCTCACCGAGGACGAGGTTGGCCGCATCCGCCGCGTCATCACCACGGAAGAGACCGTGGAGGGTGATCTCCGGAAGAACATCGGGCTGGACATCAAGCGCCTGATGGATATCGGCTGCTACCGCGGCATCCGTCACCGCCGGGGTCTTCCCTGCCGCGGACAGCGCACGCACACCAACGCCCGCACCCGCAAGGGCAAGCGGAAGACCGTCGCCGGCAAGAAGAAGTAAGGTGAGGAACTGATATGGCTAAGACTCAGTCCAAGACCGCCGGAAAGAAGGTGGTCAAGAAGAAGGAAAAGAAGAACGTCCCCCATGGCATCGCCCATGTGCAGGCGTCCTTCAACAACACCATCATCTCCATCTCCGATCCTATGGGGAACATGCTCTGCTGGGCTTCCAGTGGGAACCAGAGTTTCCGTGGCACCCGCAAGGGAACTCCCTTCGCCGCTCAGATCGCTTCCGGCGTCGCAGCCGAAGCGGCCAAGGAGCACGGCATCCGTTCTGTGGATGTCCGCGTGAAGGGCCCCGGCGCTGGGCGCGAGAGCGCCATCCGCGCCCTCAACGCCGCAGGCATTTCGGTGACCAGCATCCGCGACGTCACCCCCATCCCCCACAACGGTTGCCGGCCCCCCAAGCGGCGCCGGGTTTAAGAGAGGAGGAGAGACATGGCACGTTACTGTGACGCCGTTTGCCGCCTCTGCCGACGCGAGGCGATGAAGCTTTATCTCAAGGGTGAGCGCTGCTTCAAGGAAAAGTGCTCCTTCGAGACCCGCAAGGGCAAGATCCCCGGCCAGCATGGCGCGGGCAAGATGAAGAAGCCCACCGGCTATAGCCTCCAGCTTCGCGAGAAGCAGAAGGTGAAGCGCATTTACGGTGTGCTCGAAAAGCAGTTCCGGCTCTACTTCGAGAAGGCCGACGCCAAGAAGGGCCAGACAGGCCACAACCTGCTCGCCTTCCTCGAGAGCCGTCTCGACAACGTGATCTACCGCCTGGGCTTTGCTCCCAGCCGCGCCGCCGCCCGCCAGATGGTCATGCATGGCCACATCAAGGTGAACGGCAGCCGCGTGGATATTCCCAGCTTCCAGACCAAGAGTGGCCAAAGTGTTGAAATCTCGGAGCGTGCTCAGCAGAACGACTTCGTGAAGACCGCCGTGGAAACCGCCGCTGGCCGTGGAATCCCCAAATGGCTCACCCTCGACGCCGCTGCCTTTAAGGGCCAGGTGATCGCCGTCCCCACCCGTGAGGATGTGCCCCTGGAAATTAACGAGCAGTTGATCGTCGAACTCTACAGCAAGTAAGGGGACGAGGATGCTGAACATCAGTGATTTCCAGCGCCCGCGATTCGCGGAAGTCAATGCCGCCACCAAGACGGAGACCTTCGGCGAGTTTGTCGCCTACCCGTTCGAGCGCGGTTTTGCGACCACCGCTGGCCACGCGCTGCGCCGAGTGCTGCTCAGCAGCATTCGCGGTGCCGCCGTCACCAATGTCCGAATCAAGGGCGTCCAGCACGAATTCACCACCCTTCCGGGCGTCTGGGAGGACATCACGCACATCCTCCTGAACCTCAAGGAAGTGCCCTTCAGGCTCCATAACGTCGAGTCCGCCGTGATCACCCTGCGCCACAAAGGCGAAGGCGTGGTGAAATCGGGCATGATCCAGACCAGCCAGAATGTCGAAGTGCTCGATCCCGAGGTCCACATCGCCACCCTCGGCGAGGATGGCGAACTGGAGATCGAGATCCAGGTCCGCATCGGCCGTGGCTTTGTCACTGCCGACCGCAACCTGGACGAGAAACTCGGCCTCGGCTGGATTCCCCTGGACTCCAACCACAGCCCCATCAGCCGCGTGAACTATCTGGTCGAGCCCGCCCGCGTGGGCCACAGCACCGACTTCGAGAAGCTCACTCTCCAGGTCTGGACCAATGCCACCGTGGATCCCAAGGACGCCGTCAGCGACGCCGCCCTGATCCTCCGCGAGCACTTCATGATCTTCGCCCGCGAGGACGAGCAGGTCGTGGATTCCGAGCCTGGACAGACGATCCTCAGCACCGAGAACGTCAGCAGCATGCTGGGCAAATCCGTCGAGGAACTCGAGCTCTCCGTGCGGGCCAACAACTGCCTGCGGAACGCGAACATCACCACCATCGGTGAGCTCGTGCAGAAGACTGAAGCTGAGCTGATGAAGACCAAGAACTTCGGCAAGAAGTCGCTGCAGGAGATCAAGGACGAGTTGGCGCGCATCGGGCTTTCTCTCGGCATGCGCATCGAACAGGAAGTCTAAGGAGTCGCCACCATGCGTCACAATGTTGCCGGCAAGCGTCTGGGCCGCACCACCAACCAGCGCAAGGCCCTCATGAAGAACCTCGCGACGTCGCTCATCCAGCATGAGCGCATCGAGACCACCCTCGTGAAGGCCAAGGAGCTCCGCCGCTACGTGGAGCCCTTCATCACCCTCGCCAAGAACGACTCCGTGGCCAATCGCCGTCTGGCCATGGCCCGCCTCGGTTCCAAGACCGTGGTGCAGAAGCTCTTCTCGGCCGAGTTCCGGGCCCGCTTCACCGCGCGCCCCGGCGGCTACACTCGCATCCTCAAAACCTCCCATCGCCTTGGCGATGCGGCGGACATGGCCCTCATCGAGCTGGTGGACTACACCCTGCCCGAGCCCAAGGTTGCCGAGGATAGCGCGGAGTAGGCTTCCCGCTCTTCATTAACGAAGAAGCGCCCCGCGAGGGGCGCTTCTTCGTTAGGGATGAAAATGCCTCGCTCAGAGCCTCCCAGCCAGGAAGCGCTCGGGCCAGGCGAAGCCTTCTTCGCGGTCGGGACCGGTGCTGAGGTAGGCAATGGGGGCCTCGGTGGCTTCGGCGAGGGCATCCAGGTAGAACCGCGCCTCCTTGGGCAGCTGGTCCAGGCTGCGGATGCCACGAGTGGGCTGGCTCCAGCCCTTGAACATGCGCACCTCGGGGCGAAGCGTAAGCCAGTCCTGGGCGCAGCCGGGCAGGTGTGAAACAAGGCCGCCATTGCCATCCCGGTAACCTGTCACCAGGCCCACTTCCGCAAGGCCGTCCAGGACGTCGACCTTCATCAGGCCCAGTCCGTCGGCGCCATTGGTGCGCACGGCGTGGCGGGTGATGGGGACATCGAACCAGCCGCACCGGCGGGGGCGGCCGGTGGTGGTTCCGAATTCCCGGCCTACTTCCCGCAGACGGTCGCCGGTGGCATCCAGCAGCTCAGAGGGCATGGGGCCAGCGCCCACGCGGGTGGTGTAGGCCTTGGCGACGCCGAGCACCTTGCCCAGCACCTTGTGGGAGAGCCCGGTGCCGGTGAAGAGGCCGCCGATGCTGCAATTGGAGCTGGTGACGAAGGGGTAGGTGCCGTGATCGATGTCCAGCAGCGTGGCCTGGGCACCCTCGAAGAGAATAGGCTCACCCTTGGCATTGGCATCCAGGAGATGAGACTGCACATCGCCGATGAGGGGCAGCAGGGGAGCGGCGAACTCCATCAGCCGGGTAATGATGGTCTGGATGGTGGGCAGTTCGGCAGCAGGGCCGAGGAGGAGGCGCACTTCCTCGTAGCCGGTGCGGATGCGCTCAAAAAGGCTCTCTTGGTGCTTGAGGTCGCCCATGCGCACTCCCATGCGGGCCGCCTTCATCTCGTAGGCTGGGCCGATGCCGCGCCCGGTGGTGCCGATCTTGTTGGCGCCAGCCCCGCCTTCGCGCCACTGGTCAAGGGCGATGTGGTGGGGCAGGATTACATGTGCCTTTTCGGAGATGAGCATGCGCCCGGTGACGTCGATGCCTCGCTGAGAGAGGCGATCCAACTCCTGCCGGAACACTTCCAGATTAAGCAGGACGCCGGAACCCACGACCAGGAAGCACTCCGGGTGCAGAGCCCCGCTGGGGACCTGGTGCAGGGCGATGCTCTGGCCGTTGACCACTACGGTATGGCCGGCGTTGTTGCCCCCCTGAAAGCGAACCACGTGGCGGAACTGGGCGCTGAGGAGGTCCACCAGCTTGCCTTTGCCCTCGTCGCCCCATTGCAGACCGAGAATGGCGAGGTTCCTAGAAGGATGGATCATGGCGGGCTCCCAGCCTTCAAGATTACCGCCGACCCCGCTTTCTTCCCACTCGCAAATGCCACCCAGGGACATCCGCATGGGTTGGCGCTACCCTTGGGGCAGCCTGGGCAGGGGCTCCGCCCCGGAACCTCGCCCGAGCAGAACCTCCGGGGGATTCGTGTTTGAAAAGTTCACAGAGAAAGCCCGACGCGTGATGTTCTTCGCGCGTTACGAGGCCAGCCAGTTCGGTTCGGAGAGCATCGGCAGCGGCCATCTGCTCCTGGGACTGCTGCGGGAGGCGGAAAAGACCTCCACGGGCCTGCTTGAGCGCATGGGCGTGCAGACCAATCTCCTGAAGGAGCGCCTCGTCGCGGCCCTCACGCCCCGAGACAAGAAAATCACGCCCAGCTCCACCAGCATCGACATTCCGATGGAGGAGGAGGTCAAGCGCATCCTCCAGCATGCGGCCAGCGAGAGCGCCAAGCTCAACCACAAACATGTGGGGGCCGAGCACCTGCTACTGGGGATGCTGAAGGAGGAGCCGAGCCTTGCAGGGCGGCTGCTGAAGGAGATGGGGGCCGATCTGATCGCGGCCAAGGAGATCCTCCTCGAGGCCACCAAGGAAGAGAAGATCTCCAAGAAGAAGAAGGAGCATCCCCTGCTCTCCGAGTTCGCTCGAAACCTTTCAGAACTGGCCGAGCGCGGGATCTTCGACAACCTCATCGGCCGTGAACTGGAGATCGAGCGCATCATCCAGATCCTCAGCCGCCGCCGCAAGAACAACCCGATCCTGCTGGGCGAAGCTGGTGTGGGGAAGACGGCCATCGTCGAGGGACTGGCTCAGCGGATCCACGAAGGCAACGTGCCTCCGAGCCTCGCGGACAAGCGCATCTATGCCCTGGATCTCAGCCTGGTGGTGGCGGGCACCAAGTACCGCGGGCAGTTCGAGGAGCGCCTGAAGTCGATCATCCAGGAGGCCTCCAAGGACACCTCGGTGGTGCTCTTCATCGATGAGATCCACAGCATCATCGGCACCGGCGCGGCAGAAGGGAGCCTCGATGCGGCCAACATCCTGAAACCGGCCCTGAGTCGCGGCGAGATTCAGTGCATCGGCGCCACCACCCACAAGGAGTTCGCCAAGTACATCGACAAGGACCGCTCGCTGGTGAGGCGCTTCCAGCCCGTGAACGTGAATCCTCCGGACGAGGCTGAGAGCCTGCGCATCCTTGAGGGCATCCGCAGCCGTTACGAGCTGTTTCATCGTGTGCGCTACGCTTCGGCCACGGTGCAGGCCGCGGTCTACCTCTCCAACCGCTACATCACGGATCGCTTCCTGCCGGACAAGGCCATCGATCTGCTGGACGAGGCCGGCGCCCGAGTGAAGTTGCGGGTGGGCCCTGGCAGCGGCGAATCCAATCGTCTCGAAGAGGAACTGCACCGGGTCATCAATGAGATGAACGAGGCCGTGCTCAATCGCGACTTCGAGCGGGCCGTGCTGCTACGCCAGAAAGAAGTGCAACTTCGGGAGAAGATCCAGAGCGCCACCCAGGATCTCAGCGAGGAGGACTACGAGAAATTCGCCCTGGTCACGGAGCAGGATGTGGAGGATGTGGTGGCCTCCTGGACGGGCATCCCTGTGAAGGCCCTCAAAAACGAGGAGAAGGCGAATCTCTCCAACATGGAGGATCGAATCAATGATCGCGTCATTGGCCAACAGGAGGCCGTCTCGGCGGTGAGTCGGGCCGTGCGCCGTGCCCGCACGGGCCTCAAGAACCCCAACCGGCCCATGGGCAGCTTCCTCTTTTTGGGGCCCACGGGTGTAGGAAAGACCGAACTGGCCAAGACCCTCGCATCGTTCCTCTTTGGCGATCCCAAGAAGATGATCCGCTTCGACATGAGCGAGTTCATGGAGAAGCACGAAGTCTCCAAGCTGCTCGGCGCCCCTCCGGGGTACGTGGGCTACGAGGAGGGGGGCCTGCTCACCGATCGCGTGCGGCGGAACCCCTACTGTGTGCTGCTCTTCGACGAGGTCGAGAAGGCCCACCCGGACCTGATGAACATCCTGCTCCAGATCTTCGACGATGGCATCGCCACGGACGCTTTCGGCAATGTGGTGGATTTCAAGAACACCATCATCATCATGACCTCCAACGTGGGCAGTCGGGAGCTGCTGTCGGACAAGAGCCTGGGTTTCGTGGAACAGGATCACCGCCCCGATGCCAAGGCCGGGGATGCCATGAAGGTGCTGAAGCGCACGTTCCCCCCGGAATTCCTGAACCGCATCGACGAGATCGTGGTGTTCAGCCGCCTCGGGGATGAGGAATTGCGCAAGATCGTGCGTCTGCTCATCGGGGACCTCAATATCACCCTTCAGAAACATAAACTCGTCGTGGATCTTTCCGATGCCGCCGTGGATTTCATCGTGAAGACGACGGCTCGGGATCGCTCCTACGGGGCCCGCCCACTCCGAAGGGCCATCCAGAAGCAGGTGGAGGATCCCCTGGCGGAGCTGATGGTGGCTCAGGATGCGGTGCCCGCAGGGGCTGTCTTCTTCGATCTCTCCGAGGATCGCCTCGTGCCAGCCTTCACGCCCCAACCCAACTCCGAGCCCACCCTGGTCGGCGCCCCGGAATGAAGCTTTATCCGGGGTGGTGAACCCTTTTCGTGGGGAACGCACCTAGAATGAATGAGTGAAGCGCCTCCCTCATGCGGGGGTTCGTGACTTCCTGACGAATGAAACCCTCTGGCCCTGGATCCTGAATGCCCATTCCGAACAACGCCCGACGCCCTTTCGACCCACGACGTAGTTTTTCCCTGCGGGGCGGCCTGTTGCCCCTCGCGCTGCTGGCGGGCCTCCAGGCCCTGCCTGCCCAGGCCCAGGACTCTGAGGTCATTTCCAAGATCGAAGTTCTGGGGGCCACCAAGCTCACGCCGGAGACGGTGATCTTCAAGGCGGGGCTGAAGGTGGGCGATGATTTGCGCACCCTGGACTTCACCGCCATTCTCGAAAAACTTTGGGCTTCCGGGGCCTTCGAGGACATCAAGTTCGAGGTGGAGGAAACCAAGGACGGGCGAAAGCTCATCATCCGCGTGGCGGAGCGTCCCATCGTCAAGGAAATTGACTACCGCGGCGGCACCGAGGTCGGACTCACCAACCTCAAGGACAAGATCAAGGAGAAGAAACTCGATATCGCCGAAAACACGGTCTATTCCCCCGACGCGGCTCGAAAGATCAAGGGCCTCATCGTCGAACAGTGCGGCGAAAAAGGATTTCGCAATCCCGTGATCGACGTGACCCTCGAACCCTTGGGCGGCGGATTGGCCCGGCTGGTCTTCGACATCAAGGAAGGCGGCAAGGTCAAGATCTACAAGGTGGCCTTCCGGGGAAACAAGGTGCTGAGCTCGGCCCATCTTCGTAGGGTCATGGCCAAGACCCGGCAGCACTGGATGTTCAGTTGGCTCACGTCCCACGATCTGCTGGTGGACAAGAACCTCGAGGACGATCTGCAGAACATCAAGAAGGAATACTGGCGCCAGGGCTACAAGGACGTATTCGTCGGGCAGCCCACCATCGAGGTTACGGACTTCACCACGGCCAAGCAGAAGAAGAAGAACGAGAAGCGCATCCGGGAGGCAAAGTCGCCCAAGTAC
>JAYREN010000141.1:0-8878 GCA_041908845.1 Holophaga sp.
CCTCGCCCGCGGCATGCACGAGTTGCGAGAGTTCGCGGAGCGCCATGCGGTCATCGTCTCCGGCGATCCGGTTGGAGCGGATGAACCCGCAGCGCCGGCAGCGGTGGAGCAGCGCCAGTTCCTGACCGTGACGGACCCACAGGCTGATGGGATCCATGATTCCGGCGCAGAGGCTGCGCCGGTCCCCTACGGACACATCCCCGTGGAGGCTGCAGAGGCAGTGGGGGCAATGATTACGCTGGCTCGTGCCCTGGGCTTCTCCGGGTACGGTCAGGCCGCATTGGGAACATAGGAAGGCCTCGCCGGGCGGATTCCGGGAAGCCGGGTTGGGCCAGGCACGTGAGTTCCTGGACATGGGTTCATCCTTTCCGGACATGTTTTTGGAGCTTGGCGATGCGGCGCCACTTCTGTTCTCGCTCGCGCCAGAGGTGCTCGTCGCTGCGGGCCGCCTCGTAGGCCACCTCCCGGCGGAGCCGCAGGTAGTTGCCGTACCGCTGGGCATCCAGGTGGCCCTCGGCGAGGGCAGCCTGGACGGCGCAGCCGGGCTCCGCGCCATGGGAACAGTCCCGGAAACGGCAGTGGGCCGCGAAGGTGGAGATATCGGCGAAGGTGTTATCGAGATCAGACCCCTCGGCCAGGAGTCCCACCTCCCGAATACCTGGGGTATCGATAAGGCAGCCGCCTCCGGGCAAGAGAAAGAGTTCCCGCAGGGAGGTGGTATGGCGGCCCCGACCATCCGTGGCGCGCACTTCCCGGGTGCGCCGCAGTTCTTGTCCGGCCAGGGCGTTAAGCAGCGTGGACTTGCCCACCCCGGAGGAGCCGACCATGACCGCCGTGAGGCCTTCACTCAGGTAGGCCCGCACCTTTTCGAGGCCTTCTCCGGTGATCGATGAGACCGCCAGCACCCGAACCCCGGGCGCGATGCCCTCGATCCGCGCGACGAATGCGGCGGAGCGATCCTCGAGATCGGCCTTGGTGAGGACCACCAAGGGGCGAGCGCCGCTGCCCCAGGCCAACGCCAACAGGCGCTCCATGCGGGCGGGATTGAAATTGCGGTCCAACCCCATGAGGAGCAGCACCACATCGAGGTTGGTGGCCAGGTGTTGGGAACGGCGGCCGGGGCCGACCCCTCGACGAGTCAGCGAAGGGCCTCGAGGGAGCAGGTCGAGGATCAAGGCCCTGGAGCCTTCTGCGTCCCGCTGGGCTATGAGCCAATCTCCGGCACAGAGGGTGTCTTCCTCGGTTTGGAGGTGCCTGCGGAAGCGGCCGGAGGGAGTGGCCCAGACTTCGCCGGTCGCGGTCTGGAGCAGCGCCATGCCGCGAGCGGCCGCCACCACGCGGGCGGGTTCGCAGCCGGAAGCGGCGCGCAACGCAATCGCGTCGGCGAGGGCGGGGGTCCACCCGAAAGGCACGAGGGTTCGGAAAGGGAGTGAAGATGCGGGGCTCAGACCCATGGATGGGTCGGTCGGTGAGGTCATGGTGAAGGGTTCCGGGATGAAAGGTCGCTCAAGCCCCACGAAGGGGCGTTCCTGGCGAAGGAGCAGGGGCCGAGGCCAGAGGCTGCGGCCCCTTAGGCTTCTGCCGACTCCCGATTCATCCACATGGCGCTGAACATCCAACCACCTTTGCGGATCCAGCATGCCCGTCCTGGCCCGATCCCGCAAGCGCCGCGAGGGGTCCTTGTCCCGATCCAGTCAGATCTCTCGCACCGTCCACGTCCGGGGCACGAGGATGCGCTCCCACCAAAGGCCCTTTTCAGTGCGCTTGCCCACGGCCAGGAACATGCAAACCTCGGCGCCCCAGGGGAGTTTCAGGAGCTTCCGGGCGCGCCAGGGATCGAAGCCCTCCATGGGGCAGGAATCGAAGCCTTCGGCTCGCAGGGCGAGCATGAAGGTGGCCGCCGCCAGCGCCGTGGACTTGTGGGTCATCACCCGCAGATCCGCCAGGCTGAGCAGGTTGTGCATGGGCCGGAAGAGGGATACCAACCGGCTGGCCGCCTTCTTGAAGCAGCCCAGGATGCCGAAGGGGCCCTGGGCGTAGATGAGGGGCATCAGCCTGCCCCAATACTGCTGCTGACTCTTGCGGAGGATGCCCCGCTCCTGGAGGGTGTCCAGGATGAAGCGGCTGTGGCGCTTCTGAGTCTCCCGGTGGGTGATGATGGCGATGAGTAGGGGCGCCGTCTGAGGGCCGCGCTGCTCGAAACAGATGGCGTTGGCCTGCTTCCGGATTTCTGGATCCTTGATGACCACGAGCTCCCAGGGTTGGAGATTGCTGGAGCTGGCGGCGCGCAGGGCGCTGTCCAGGCAGCGGTCCAGCACCTCCTGGGGCACGGGATCCGGCAGGAAGGCGCGGATGGTGCGACGCTCCTCCACGATGCGGTGAAAGGTGGCGGCGGCTTCGGTGGGTTCAGTCATGTGAGCCTGCTTTATCAGTGTTCGACGCTATGAATAGGTGGCCATCTTCTCTCGGAAGAAAGGCTGGAAATGGAATCCGCCTATTGACCAGACTCAACCACGAAGGGAAAAAGCGCGTTGAAACCGCGAATGAACGCGAATGGGCGCGAATGCCCCAATCCAGGCCCGCCTGGGCCTTCGGCCCCCAGTCGCACATGTGCGGCTGGCCTTTCAATCGGCGTTCCGCCCGGCCCTTGATGGCTGGGCGATACGCCGATTGAAAGGAGGCGGGGCGGCGGTCGTATGCCATTCGCGCGCCCGCAAGGGCGTATTCGCGAAATTCGCGGTTAAGTCTTTTTTGCGGAGTTTGGCCGATAATCGGGAAACGGAAAATCATGTTGGATTTTGGCACTTCTTATCGCGCATCCTTGCCTCCAAGCGCTTCGGCCTCGGTGAGCCAGCGGTGACGACATTCCGCATCGGCGTTCTTCAGGATGGCGAATCTCCGCACGGCCACGGGCTTCACGCCGCAGAAGGCGAGCACCGCCTTCCGAACCATCCGCACGGCGGACAGTCCGTTGGCGAGCCAGTCGTAGAACGCGGGCGAATCCGCCGTGACCAGCAACCGCCCCGAGCGCCCCACCAGGAGACGATCCCAGAAGGGGCCCTTGGCGCGAGAGCGGAAGGCGAAGCCGGGGATGAAGGCCCGGTCGAAGAAACCCTTCAACAGGGCCGGTGGGCCGCCCCACCAGGTGGGGTAGACGAAGACGAGGTGCTGGGCCCAGGTGACTCGCTCCTGGGCCTCCAGCAGATCGGGCTCCAGCAGTTGCACCTCCCGGTATCCCTTGCGGAGCACTGGATCGAAATCCAGATCACCCAGGCGGAGGAGATCCACCTCGGCCCCGGCCTCCCGGGCCCCCTTGGCGTAGGCTTCGGCGAGGGCTCCGCAGAAACTTGCGCCATCGGGGTGTCCCAGAATGACCAGGATGCGGGGCTTCATGCGTTCCCCCGCGCAGCTAGGAATCTGGCCTTGGTCCGGTGCCACACCTTCTTCCAGGAAAAGTCATCCAGGAGATCGAAGAAGACAGGGATCACGATGAGGGTCAGCAGGGTGGAGGTGATGATGCCACCCACCACGGCCCGGGCCATGGGCGCGCGCATTTCCGCACCGGCGCCCAGGGCCAGGAAGAGGGGCAGCATGCCGCCCACCATGGCGAAGGAGGTCATGAGGATGGGGCGCAGCCGGGTCATGCCCGCCTGGATGAGCGCTTCGCGCCGGGAAAGACCCTCTTCGCGCATGAGCTGGAGCGCGCGGTCCACCAGCAGGATGGCGTTCTTGGTCACCAGACCCATCAGCAGAATCAGACCGATCTGGGTCATCATGCTCATGGGATCGCCCGTCACCAAGAGCATCAGCACCATGCCCACCATGGAGAGGGGCAGGCTCACCATGATGGTGATGGGCAGCTTGAAGCTCTCGAACTGGCTGGCCAGCACGAAGTAGATGAAGAAGAGCGCCAGCAAGAGGGCCGTGGCCATGTGGCCCGCGGTCTCCTTGTTGTGCTGGGCCTGGCCCACGAAGTCCACCTTCACGCCTTCCGGCAGGGTCTTGTTCTGCTTCAGTTCGGCCAGGCCCTTGCCGAGTTCGTCCACCACTTCCTGGAGTGTCTTGCCATCCTTGTTGGCGGACAGCATGAGCTGGGCCTGGAGCTGGCGGCGCTGGAGTTTGGAGGCCGCCACCGTGTCCTCGAAGCGGGCCACATTGGCGACCTTCACCATCAGGTTGTTGCCCATCTTGTCCTTCTTGGTGGATACCAGGTTCATCTCGCCGATCTGAGCGGGCCGGGTCCGGGCCTCGTCGGAGAGGCGCACCCGGACATCGTACTGCTCGCCCGAAGCGGGATCCTCATACTTGGCCACCTCCAGGCCGTCCACCATGGGGCGCACCACACTAGCCAGGGCCATGGGCGATACACCGAGATCGGAGGCCTGCTTGCGGTCCACGGTGAGGCGCAGCTCGGGCTTGCCCAGGTCGCGGCTGCTGGTGATATCCACCGCGCCGGTGATGCGCTGGAACAGCGCTCGCACCTGGGGTTCCGCCTGCTCCACGGCCCGCCGGTCGGGGCTCAGGATGGCGATGTTGAAGGGTTTCTCATCACCGAAATCCGCCACGGGACCGATGCCGATTTCGGCCCCCGCCATCTTGCGGAACTGATCGCGGAGATCCCGGCGGATCACCGTGTGGGTGGGGCGGCGCCCCTCCTTCAGCTTGATGTAGATGTGGCCTTCGTTGATGGTGCCGAAGAGACCCGTGCCGATGGTGGTGTAGGTCATCTCCACGCCGGGGTTCTTTCGGATGACCTGCTCGATCTGCTCAACCTTGGCGCGGGTGGCCTCCAGGCTGGCCCCAGGCTCGGTCTTGAAGCTGACCTGGAGATCGCCCCGGTCGAAATCGGGCATGAAGTCGTTGCCCAGGAGGCCGATGAGGCTCATGGCCAGGATGAAGCTGCCGAAGCCGATGCCCATGACCGCCTTCTTGTGATCCAGGGCCCAGTTGATGGCGACACGGTAGCCTTTCTCCCACGTGTCGAGCTGATCGTTGAACCAGTCCACGCTCTTCATGATGAATTTGCGGTGACCGTGGTGGCTCTCCTGGAAGCCCTTCTCGTGCTCGGGATCGGGCCACACGGCGCTGAGCATGGGATCCAGGGTGAAGCTCACGAAGAGCGAGATGGCCACGGCGAAGGCCACCACCATGGCGAAGGGGTAGAAGAAGCGCCCCACGATGCCGCCCATGAAGGCCACGGGTACGAACACGGCCAGCAGTGAAAGCGTGGTGGCGATGACCGCCGGGCCGATTTCGGCGGTGCCCTCCCGGGCGGCGGTGATGTGGTCCTTGCCCATTTCTGCGTGGCGGGTGATGTTCTCACGCACCACGATGGCGTCATCGATGAGGATGCCGATGGCCAGGGAGAGGCCCATCAGGGTCATGGTGTTCAGGGTGAAATCCAGGGCCTTCATGATTATGAAGGCGCCGATCACGGACACCGGCAGCGTGAGGCTGGTGATGAGGGTGCTGCGCCAGCTCTTGAGGAAGAAGAACACGATGATGACGGTGAGGATGCCGCCCAGGATGATGGAGACTTCCACATCCTCCACCGCATCGTTGATGAAGCGGCTGTTGTCCTTGGCGATCACCACATGGACGCCCTGCTTGTCGAGATCCGGCTTGAGGGTGTCCAGGGCCTTCTTTACGGATTCAGCCATGGCCACTGTGTTGCCGCCCACCTGCCGCTGGATATCCAGGGCCACGGCATTCTCTCCATCCAGTCGGGCCAGGGAGCGCTTTTCCTTGATGCCATCCACGACGGTGGCGACCTCCTTCAGCTCGATGGGGCGGCCCTTCTGATTGCCCACGATCACGCTCTCAAAATCCTTGACCTGTCGGGCCTTGGCATCCACTCGCACCGCCACTTCGCGGCCACCCTGGAGCAGGTTGCCGGAGGGCACGGCCTGGGTATCGTTGCCCAGGCTGCCCATGACCTGCTGGAGCGTAACGCCCAGGGCCTCCAGCTTGGCGGGATCCACCTGGACCAGGATCTCCCGCTTGCTTTCGCCTACGAGGGTCACGCTGCCCACGCCGGGGATGTTTTCCAGGCGGCGCTTGAGGAATTCGTCGCCGATGCGGGTGAGCTCGCGATCCTCTAGTTTGGTGTGGCCCTCGCGGGTGCGGAGCACCAGGGACATCACGGGCGTTTGGGCGGGATCCATCTTCTGGATGATGGGTTCCTTGATGGTCTCGGGCAGGTTCTGGCGGATCTGGCCCAGCTTGGAGCGCACATCTTCCAGTGCCTTGTCCACATCCCGCTCGAGCTGGAATTCCACCACCACGATGCCCAGGCTGTCCTGACTCGTGGAGCTGATCTCGCGCACCTTTTCGAGGGGGTTGAGGGCCTCCTCCACCTTCTTGACCACATCCTGTTCCACCGCGTCAGGGCTGGCGCCCGGGTAGGGCACGCTCACGGTGACGATGGGGAAATCCGTCTTGGGGTACTGATCGATGCCCAGGCCCTTCATGCTGAAGAGGCCCAGCACCACGAGCGCCGCCATCACGCAGGTGGTGAGTACGGGGCGCTTGATGGATAGATCGGAAAGGAACATGGATTACTTCTCCTTGCCGGAAGTTGCGGTGTCCTGGACCCGGGCCCCATCCACCACCTGATCGCGGCCCTGGGCGATGACCCGGGTGCCGGGCGCCAGGCCCTCCACCGGACGCCAGCCGTTCTGGTCCATTCCAACGGCGACTTTCTTGCGGCGGGCGATGCCGTTTTCGAAGACGAACACCTCCGCATCCCGGCCCGTGGCCGTCATGACCTGGGAGGGCAGGGCGGGGTGCTGGGTTTCCTGGTCGGCGACGATCTCGCCCTCGGCGAAGAGCCCGCTCTTGAGCCTGCCGTCGGCGTTGGGCACCAGCAGGCGAACGCGCAGGGTGCGGCCGTCGGCCTGAACGGAAGGGCTCACCTGGCTGAGGGTGGCCTGGAAGGGTTGTTCGTAGCCCGCCACCCGGAAGGTGGCCTTCATGCCCACCTTCACCATGCCCAGGGCCTCGGCCTGGAGATCCGCCAGGATTTCTAAGGTGCGGTTGTCCACCACCACGAAGGCCGTCTGGCCGGGGTTCAGCACCTCCCCGACCTGGATGGTGCGGGTGGCCACTTCGCCTGCGAAAGGCGAGGTGATGCGGGCCTTCTTCAAGCGCGACTTGGCCAGGCCGAGGTTGCTTTCGGCGGCCCGGGCAGCGGCATTGCTGGCGTTCAGGTAGGTCTCGGCCTGTTGGGCGGCCTGCTTGGTGACACTGCGTTTCTCCAGCAACATCTGGGCGCGGTCGTTGTCGCGCCGGGCCTGCTGGGCCTGGGCCTGGGCCTGGGCGACCTGGGCCTCGGCGGCCTGGACGCCCAGCAGGAGTTCGTCTTCGTCCTGGGCGGAAAGCACCGTGCCCGCGTTCACCCGGTCGCCTTCATGCACCCCGACACGGGTGACACGGCCCGAAACCTCGGCGCGCAATTCGGCGCGGTTCACCGCCAGCAGCGTCCCCGTGAAGGTGATGGAGCGCCGGAAGGCCCGGTTCTCGACGGCGGCCAGGGTGACGGGGAACGTGCCTTCCGCCTTGATTGCCTTCTGGCGATTGAGCTCGGCATTCCGCTGGTAGCGGTGGAAACCCGTGGCACCCACGATGATCAGGGCGGGCACACCGGCGTAGAGGAAGAGTTGCTTGCGGTCCATGGATTCACCTATTGAAATGGAATGAGGATCAGAGCGGGGGAAGGCCAAGGGCCCGGCGGTTATCGAAGCGCGCGGCCCAGAGGCCCAGCTCGGCACGGCGGCGCTGGGACTCGAGTTGGCGCTCCGTGCGTTCGGCCTGGAGGAGATCCAGGGAGGTGATGAGGCCCTGCTCGAAGGATTCGCGGCTCATGCGCAGGGCCTCGAGCCCCGCATCGTGGGCCTTCTTGGCGGCCTCCTGGAAGGCGAGGGCCTTTTCCATTTCGCGGACGGCGGAGCTCTTCTCCACGGCGATGGCCCGCTCCTTGTCCACGCGCATCTGGTGGACCTGCTCGAGCTGGGCGCGGTTCTGGGCCCGCTTGCCGGAACTGCGCAGCCCGTCGAAGACCGGGAAGCGCATGGTGACGTTCACCTTCCAGGTGTCGTAGGGCTCCTTGAACAGGTTCTCCGTCTTGGCGGTCTGGTAGCCGTAAGAGGCGCTCAGGTCGAACTTGGGCCGCAGATCGCTCTTGATAATGCGGTCGTTGGCGCGGTACATCGCCTCCTGCTGCTTGAGCTGGGCGATCTCGCTGCGCTCGGTGGCCGCGAGGCTGGCCTCCGGGGTGGGAAGGCCCAGTTCCGCGAGCTTCAGGGGCGTTCGAGGATCCAGTCCGAGCTGGCCGTTGAGGACTTCCAGGGCGCGCTTGTGGTTGGCCTCGGCCTGGAGGCTCTCGGGAACCACCGCGAGGTACTCGCTCTCGGCCCGAAGACGGTCGAGTTCTGTGGCGCTCTGGGCCTCCAGCTTGGCCTTCACATCTGCCAGGAACTGTTCGGCGGTCTTCTTCCGAGATTCCACGACTTCGAGTTCCGCCTGGGTGGATAGTACGGCCAGGTAAGCCTTGGCCACGCCATGGAGGATTTCCAGTTCGGCAGTGGTGTAGGCGAAACTCGCTTCTTTCTCCCCCATCTTGGCCACTTCGATGGCGGTGCCCAGCTTGCCCCAGTAGAAAAGGGGCTGGCTGGCGGTGGCCTGGGTGGTGTAGTAGCTGCGGGGCGCCACCAGGGCATTGGCGCTCAGACCGGGAAAGATGCTGCCGATGTTTTCGCCCAGGCTGCTGTTGAGCATGCTCACATCGCGCATCCGGGTGAAGTCGCCCACCAGGGTGAACTGGGGCAGGGCATCGGCGCGGGTGGTGGTGATGAGGCCGCGGCGCTCTTCGACCCGGGCG
>JAYREN010000142.1:0-8773 GCA_041908845.1 Holophaga sp.
ACCGCGCCCGCGCAGGTCTTGAGGCGCTTCCGCTGCTTCTTGGCCCGCCCGAACTGCCTGGCCTTCATGTGCCGACCGTGCTTGAGGAAGGCCTCGGCGACCACTTCGCTGTAGGACTGCCGCAGGGTGATGCCCTCGGCTTTGGCCACCCGCAGCAGGGCAGCATGCACCTGCTGGCACAGGCGCGCATCCGTCGGATGCGCCACCGCCTTCTCCATCACCGTGGTGTCCACCACCACGACCTCCATCTGCTCCGCCGTCACCGTCCGGGTCCTCTCGCCCGTCCGGATCGTGGCCTTCAGCAGCACTTCAGAGCCGCCAGGCCCGATCCGCGCTCGCCAGCGGCTGATCTGGGAGGGATCCACCGGGAAGTCGTGGCGGAAATACTCCTCGCCGCAGAAGAACTGGTAGTAAGGGTTCTCGACCCAGCGCGCCACCAGTTGCTCGTCCGACAGGCCGAAGGTGTGCTGGAGCATCAGCAGGCCCGCCATCGTGCGGACCGGAATGCCAGGGCGTCCCTTGTCGGGCGAATACATCCGCCCGAAGTGAGCGTCGAGCGCTTCCCAGTCGATCTGCTCCGCCAGGCGGTAGAGTTCGTGGTTCACATCCAGCAACAACTCCAACCGCGCCGTCGCGATCAGTGGCTGCTCATGGGTTCGTTTCTGCTTCTTGGGGCGCATCGTACACCGGGAATCAGGGGGTGGGATTCACCAAACTGGTGTACGCATATGCACGAAGGTTCCCTGAAAACCGCACCAGATCTGCATCAGCTGCATTTTTCAGGGACGACTATTGTATTTTATACTGTTCGCATTGGACTTGGAACACTTTTGCACGATTGGACAGCTTATGCTTCCGGCTTTGCGAGAGCGGACAAGTTATGATTCCAGCACCGAGTCTGTTTGGTCGTTTCCATCCTCAAAAGGGAGGCAAATCAGGTCTATGCGGACAGATTATGCTTCCCGAACCGGACATCATATGGTTCACGACACATTTTCATTTTCTTGGAATCGTTTTCCCTATTCGTCTTTGGGCTTCAGCCGCTGGGGGAGCTTGGGGGTCAACCGCTTGAAGTTTCCCGAGGAAATCACGGGTTGGCCGGTCTGTTGTTCGATGTCCAGCCGCGTCCTGCCGGCCACGGCCCCACCGTCCTTGGCATCCTTCCGGAGGGGCTCCATGCCCTGAGAATCGCGATCCCTGTGGAGCTTGGCGGTCGTGGCCTCGCCCAACATGGTGAGGATCAGCTCGATATCAGTCATATGGTCCCGCAGGTTTTCCCGCCTCAGCCCCTTGACCTGCTTGTATTCATCCACCTTGAGCCCAAAGGCCCCGTGCATGATCTCGTTGGTGAGGACCGCGAATTCGGAACTGGAAGTGGCCCCACGGTCCTTCCATTCGTCCGTAAGATCCTGGCGAACGGCGATACCGCGCATCCGCTTGTCGATCCAGTCCTTGGGGTAGCCCTTCTTCTCGTAGACCTCTTGCATCCGTTCCATGGAAAGTTCGGGATTCTCGATCTCATCGATTCTTTCTTTCCCCACCCTGGCCAGCCATTGCTTTAGCGGTTCCACCTTGGGGGAAGGGATCGACTGGATGATGCGGAACAGGGTCTCGGTGTTGGCGCAGTCCGTGAATCGTTCCTTGCCGTCCGGGGCGAGCAGTTTCAACTGTCCGATTTTTTCGGACAGTTCAACGTAGCCCTCGGCCGCGAGCTTGGTTTTCAGGTCATTCCAGTACTTGCGGGGCCTGCCTCCGCCCACGAGAACCTCGACCACGTCGATGATCGAAAACCACCATTCGTCCTGGTGAAGGATCTTGCGAATCCGCTTGCCGCCCACCGCGTTTACCGAATTCACCCCTTGGTCCGCCTGAACGCCCTTTTCATCCACGACGCCGATTGGGGATTTGATCCTGCGCTTGGAGAAGGTCACGGGATACCTCTGGGCACAACCAGGAAACGGCGTCTTTCCTTCACGGTAGGGCATTTCCATTCGATCGACAGGTCGATTGTCCGCGAAGGCGCGGCCTGGGCGGCTACCATTGCATATCCGTAATCGGGTCAGGGCCCATCCTTCAGCTCATAGCTGGTGCTGCGTCCACCCGCTTCGGATTTCTTCAGCACGCCCAGGGCCAGCAGGTCGGTGATGTCACGCAGGGCGGTGTCGGGGGAACAGGCGGCGAGGGTCGCCCACTTGCTGCTGGTGAGTTTCCCCTCGAAGCCGTCCAGCAGCATGTTGAGCAGCTTTACCTGGCGGGCGTTGAGCGGGGTGGTGGCCCAGCGCTGCCAGAAGCGGGCCTTGGCCAGCACGGCATCGAGGGTCTGCTGGGCCTGATCCACGGCGCGATGGAGGGTCTGGAGGAACCACGCGAGCCAGGGCGTGACATCCATCGACCCCTTTTGGGTGCGCTCCAGGATGGCGTAGTAGGCCTTGCGCTCCCGCTGGATTTGCGCCGACACGCTGTAGAAGCGCTGGGGGCTGCCATCGGCCCGGGTCAACAGCAGATCGCCGATGGCCCGGGCGATGCGGCCATTGCCATCGTCGAAGGGGTGCAGGGTGACGAACCAGAGATGGCCGAGGCCCGCCTTGAGCAGCGGCGGTTCCTTGGTCGCGCCATTCACCCAGGCGAGGAATCGGTTGGTTTCAGCCTCGAGACAGTTGGCAGGAGGCGCCTGGAAATGCACCCGCTGGTGACCGATGGGACCGGACACCACTTGCATGGGGCCGCGGGTGTCATCGCGCCACGCGGCGACGTTGAGTCGGGACAGGCCCGAGTAGCCGGTGGGAAACAGCGCGGCGTGCCAGCCGAACAGGCGCTCTTGGGTCACAGGCGCGGTGCCGTTGGCGGTGGCGTCGAGCACCATCGCGACCACGCCTTCGACGTGACGATCTACCGGGGCCAAGGCGCCAATATCCACCCCCAGGTGACGGGCGATGGACGAGCGCACGGATTCGACCTTGAGCCGCTCACCTTCGATCTCGCTGGTTTTCACCACGTCCTCGGTGAGCGCTCCGAGGCTCGCCTGATTCCGCAGGGCCATGCCCACATTGGCCAGACGCCCCAGCAGAAGCCCTTGGGCGCGGCTGACCTCGGCCATGGGGTCCGCCAGGGCCGCCAGATCGAAGCGCCAGTGCGGCCAGTCGCTGGCCTGCCAGATGTAATCGTAATCACCGCCAATCATGCGGAGATTGTGGAGCGGATTCTCCGCACATGCAAGGTATTCGCCGCATGAATTACGGCGAATAGGGGGGCTATTCGGCTCAAGGGGGCAGGATGCTGAGCCAAACCGGGCCTGCTTTCATCCCATTCATCCTTTCCATCCTGGCTAAAAGCATGAGGAGCCAGGATAAAGGGGATAAGGACAAAGCCCGCCTGAACGCAGCCAACCCGCCCATCCTTGCGTGGCTGAATTGTGTTGCCTCACGTTGCGAGGTTCTTTCTGGGGGCTTTTGAGGGAAGATGGAGTCTGACGTCCGTATTCTTTTGAGCGGTCCTCGGTATCCCTTCTTCTTGAATGGAACTCCCCATGAACACATCCGCCGATCAGCCCATTCCCTCTTCGGACGAGCCGATGCAGAAACGGCGATGGCCCGTGTGGGTGGGCGCGGGGGTGGTGGTGCTGGTGGGTGGACTGGTGCTCCGGGGCGGTCTGGGGGGGAAGAAGGACTCGAAGTCCGGCCCCAGGGCGGTGCCGGTGAGCACGGCTATGGCGAAGAAGGGCGACATGCCCATCAACCTCAACGGGCTGGGCACGGTGACGGCGCTGAACACTGTCACCATCCGCAGCCGGGTGGATGGGCAGCTGGTGCGCATCGCGTTCCAGGAGGGGCAGTCGGTGCGCCAGGGAGAGCTCTTGGCGGAGATCGATCCGCGGCCCTTCCAGGTCCAGCTCATGCAGGCGGAGGGGCAGCGGGCCAAGAACGAGGCGGCCTTCCGCAATGCCTCGGCGGACCTGAAGCGGGTGCGCAGTCTCATGGCCCAGGGCATCGTGTCCCAGCAGCAGCTGGATACCCAGATCGCCCAGGTGGATCAGTTCGAGGCGGCCCTGAAGGCGGATCAGGCCCAGGTGGAGAGCGCGAAATTGAACCTGACGTACAGCCGCATCACGGCGCCGGTGGCGGGCCGGGTGGGGCTGCGGCTGGTGGATGTGGGAAACATGGTGCGGGCCAGCGATGCCAACGGTATCGCCGTGATCGCGCCGGTGCAGCCCATCACGGTGCTTTTCACGGTGCCCGCGGACAGCATCCAGCAGGTGCTGCTCCAGCAGCGCAAGGGCGAGAGGCTCCGGGTGGAGGCCTTCGATCGGGACATGAAGACCCTGCTGGCCACGGGGAGTCTGGCGGCCATCGATAACCAGGTGGACCCGGCCACGGGCACGGTGAAGCTCAAGGGCCTCTTCGGCAACGAGAACATGGCCCTGTTCCCCAATCAGTTCGTGCAGGCGCGCCTGCGGCTGGAGACCCTGCGCGGAATCGTGATCATCCCCTCCGCCGCCATCCAGCGCTGCCCCAAGGGCACCTTTGTGTATGTGCTGCGCCCCCAGGACAACAAGGTGGACCTGCGCATGGTGGAGGTGCAGGCCACCGAGGGCGAGGCCAGCGCCCTGGCCTCGGGGCTCACGGAAGGCGAAGCGGTGGTCACGGTGGGCCTGGAGAAACTCCAGCCCGGCATGACCGTGACCCTGGACAAGGGCGGACCCCGGAAAGGCTAGGGGTAAGTTCATTTTCCAGTCCGCTGACCGTCCTTTGAGGATTGCGCCGTGAACCTCTCCCGCCCCTTCATCCTGCGTCCCATCGCCACTTCGCTGCTGATGTTCGGGGTGCTGCTGGTGGGCTTCATCGCCTTCAGGCAGTTGCCGGTCTCGGCCCTGCCCCAGGTGGACTATCCCACCATCCAGGTGGTCACCTTCTATCCGGGGGCGAGCCCCGATGTGATGGCCTCGGCCATCACCGCACCCCTGGAGCGGCAGTTCGGCCAGTTGCCGGGCCTCAACCGCATGTCCTCCGCGAGCTCTGGGGGCAGCTCCATCATCACCCTGCAGTTCGTGCTGGATCTGAACATCGATGTGGCGGAGCAGCAGGTGCAGGCGGCCCTGAACGCGGCGGGCAACTTCCTGCCCCGGGATCTCCCCAATCCGCCCATCTACAGCAAGGTGAACCCGGCGGATTCGCCCATCCTCACCCTGGCGCTCACGTCGAAATCCATGCCCCTGTCCAAGGTGCAGGATCTGGCGGACACCCGCCTGGCCCAGAAGATCTCCCAGTTGCCGGGGGTGGGGCTGGTGAGCCTCAGCGGGGGGCAGAAGCCCGCGGTGCGGATCCAGGCCAACCCGGCGGCGCTCTCGGCCCAAGGCCTCACCATGGCCGATGTGCGGACCGCCGTGGCCCAGGCCAACGTGAACCAGGCCAAGGGCAGCTTCGACGGGGCCCGCCAGGCTTATGCCATCGGGGCCAATGACCAGATCCTCAGCAGCGAGGAATACACCCCCCTGGTGATCGCCTACCGGAACGGCGCGGCCGTGACCCTGGGCGACGTGGCCACGGTGGTGGATGGGGTGGAGAACGTCCGGCAGGCCGCATGGATGAACACGACACCTGCGGTCATCCTGAACATCCAGCGGCAGCCCGGCGCCAACATCATCGCCGTGGTGGATCGGGTCAAGGATCTGCTGCCGCAATTGCGGGCCTCGCTGCCCTCCGCCGTGGAGCTGGCCATCCTGACGGATCGCACAGTCACCATCCGCGCCTCGGTGGCGGATGTGGAATTCGAGCTGATGCTCACCATCGCCCTGGTGGTGATGGTGATCTTCCTGTTCCTGCGCACCCTCGCGGCCACCATCATTCCCAGCGTGGCGGTGCCTCTCTCCATCGTGGGCACCTTCGGGGTGATGTACCTGCTGGGCTACAGTCTGAACAACCTCACCCTGATGGCCCTGACCATCTCCACGGGCTTCGTGGTCGACGACGCCATCGTGATGATCGAGAACATCATGCGCTACATCGAGGAGGGCGAGCCGCCCCTGCAGGCGGCCCTCAAGGGCGCGGGACAGATCGGGTTCACCATCCTCTCGCTGACGGTCTCGCTCATCGCCGTGCTCATCCCGCTGCTCTTCATGGGCGATATCGTGGGCCGCCTCTTCCGGGAATTTGCCGTCACCCTCAGCGTGACGATCCTCGTTTCCGCGGTGGTCTCGCTCACGCTCACGCCCATGATGTGCGCCAAGCTCCTGAACCATCAGCGGGAGAACGAACAGGGGCGGTTCTATCAGGCCTCGGAGCGGGTCTTCAACCGGGTCATCGCGTTCTACGGCCGCACCCTGACCTGGGTGCTGGCGCGCCAGAAGGCCACGCTCTGGGTGGCGGTGGCCACCCTGGCATCCACGATCCTGCTCTACCTCGCCATCCCGAAGGGCTTCTTCCCCGTGCAGGACACGGGGGTGATCCTGGGTATCTCCGAAGGGCCCCAGAGCATCTCCTTTGCGGCCATGGCCGAGCGCCAGCAGGCCCTGGCGGCGACCATCCTGCAGGATCCCGCCGTGGCGAGCCTGTCCTCCTTCATCGGGATCGATGGCACCAACACCACTCAGAACAGCGGGCGCATCCAGATCAACCTGAAGCCCATCGAGGAACGAAGACTCAGTGCCACCGAGGTCATCCGCCGCCTCCAGCCCGAACTGGCCCAGGTTCCGGGCATCCAGCTCTTCATGCAGCCGGTGCAGGATCTTTCGGTGGAGGACCGGGTGAGCCGCACCCAGTTCCAGTACACCCTGGAGGACGCCGACGCCAAGGAACTGAACACGTGGAGCGAGGCCTTCGTCGCCAAGCTCCAGACCCTGCCCGAACTCCGGGACGTGGCCAGCGATCTTCAGAATTCGGGGCTCCAGGCCCGGGTGGTGCTGGATCGCACCACGGCCTCGCGGCTGGGGATCACGCCCCAGATGCTGGACGACGCCCTGTACGATGCCTTCGGCCAGCGCCAGATCTCCACGATGTTCACCCAGCTCAACCAGTACCGGGTGGTGCTGGAGGCCCCGCCGGGCATGCTCCAACGCCCGGAGGATCTCCAGAACATCTACGTGCGTTCGGCCTCCGGGGGTGCGGTGCCCCTCAGCGCCTTCACCCGCCTGGAAACCACCACCGCGCCCCTGGCGATCAATCATCAGGGGCAGTTCCCGGCGGTCACCATCTCCTTCAACCTCGCGCCGGGTGTGTCCCTGGGCGACGCGGTGAAGGTGATCGAAGGGGTGAAGCGCGAGATCGACATGCCCCCGAGCCTCAAGGGCAGCTTCCAGGGCACGGCCCAGGCCTTCCGGGCCTCCCTGGTGAACACGCCCTTCCTCATCCTGGCGGCGGTGCTGACGGTCTACATCCTGCTCGGCGTGCTGTACGAGAGCTACATCCACCCCATCACGATCCTGTCCACCCTGCCCTCGGCGGCGGTGGGGGCCCTGCTGTCGCTGATGCTCTGCCGCACGGATTTCAGCGTCATCGCCCTCATCGGCATCATCCTGCTCATCGGCATCGTGGAGAAGAACGCGATCATGATGATCGACTTCGCCCTGGAGGCGGAGCGCAAGGATGGCCTGGAGCCCACGCCCGCCATCTATCAGGCGGCGCTGCTGCGCTTCCGCCCCATCATCATGACGACCCTGGCGGCCATGCTGGGGGGCGTGCCCCTGGCTCTGAGCAGCGGCGTGGGTTCTGAATTGCGTCGCCCCCTGGGCATCGCCATCGTGGGCGGCCTGATCTTCAGCCAGGTGCTGACCCTGTACACGACACCCGTGATCTACATCGCCTTCGATCGGCTTGCGCGCCGCCTGCGGGGTGCGAAGAGCACCGCGCCCCGTGTCACGGACGAGGCGTAGATGAGCATCTCCGCGCCCTTCATCCGGCGCCCGGTGGCGACCACGCTGCTGACGGTGGCGCTGGCGCTGCTGGGAATCATCGCGTACCAGTTCCTGCCGGTGGCGCCCCTGCCCCAGGTGGAGTTCCCCACCATCCAGGTCTCGGCCCACCTGCCGGGGGCCAGTCCGGAAACCATGGCCTCCTCGGTGGCCACGCCCCTGGAGCGGCAGTTCGGTCGCATCGCGGGGGTGACGGAGATGACCTCCGCGTCCTCCCTGGGTGGCACCGACATCACCCTGCAGTTCGATCTGAACCGCAACATCGATGCCGCCGGGCGGGATGTCCAGGCGGCCATCAATGCAGCCCGGGGCAATCTGCCGGCGAACCTGCCCAACAATCCCTCGTACCGCAAGGTGAATCCCGCGGATTCGCCGGTGTTGATCCTGGGGCTCACGTCGTCCCTCATGTCCCGGGAGAAGATGTACGACGTCGCCAGCACCGTGCTCCAGCAGAAGCTCAGCCAGGTCAAAGGCGTCGGTCAGGTCTTCGTGCGGGGTGGGGCGCTCCCGGCGGTGCGGGTGGAAGTGAATCCCATCGCCTTGAACGCTCGGGGGCTGGGGTTGGAAGAAGTCCGGATGGCGATCGTGCAGGCCAATCTCAACCGGCCCAAGGGCGATATCTCGGTGGGGGAGCGCACCTGGTCCATCACCGCCAACGACCAGATCCTCACGGCGGCGGACTACCAACCGCTGATCCTCACCTATCGCTCTGGCGCCGCCCTGCGGCTGTCCGATGTGGCGCGGGTCACGGACTCGGTGGAGAACGTGCGGAACGCGGGGCTCACAAACGGCCAGCCCGCCATCATGGTCATGGTCTTCCGCCAACCGGACGCCAACATCATCGAGACTGTGGACCGGGTGCGGGCCGTG
>JAYREN010000143.1:0-8766 GCA_041908845.1 Holophaga sp.
CAGCAGTTTGCCCTGGAGGGCCAAGGGCAGTTCACCGATTTCATCGAGCACCAGGGTGCCCCCCTCGGCCATCTCGAAACGACCCGGCTTGGCGCTGGTGGCGCCCGTGAAGGCGCCCTTTTCGTAGCCGAAGAGCTCGCTCTCCAGAAGATTTTCGGGAATGGCCGCGCAGTTGATGGCTACGAAGGCCCCTTTGCGCCGGGGGCTGGCGGCGTGGATGAGCTTGGCGAGCAGTTCCTTGCCCGTGCCGCTCTCCGCCTGGATGAGAATGGTGGCCCGACTATCCGCAGCCCGACGCGCCAGGGCCAGCGTCTCCGCCAGGACCGGGTCCTGGGTGAGGATGACCGGTGCCTCGCCCGGTGCCTCGGCCTTGAGATGCCCCTCGCTCTGGATGGCCTTGCGCACGGCATTCACTAGCTCGTCGGGGCTGAAGGGCTTGGATAGGTAATCGAAGGCACCCAGGCGCATGGCCTCGCGGGCCGTGTCCAGGCTGCCGAAGGCCGTCACGAGCAGGACGGGCATGCCAGGGTCCAAAGCCTTCAGGCGGGCCGTGAGCTGGAGCCCATCCATGCCGATCATGCGCAGATCGGTGACCACCGCATCGAAGGCACCAGGACGCATCATCCTCAGGGCTTCTTCTCCGCTCTTCGCTTGTTCGGTGACAAAACCGGCCCGTTTCAAGGTCATGGCCATGCCGTCCCGCATGCCGGGATCGTCATCCACCACCAGGATCCGCAAAGGATTCGCCATGAGTTCTTCCAGAAAGACCGGGACTGCGTTCGAAAGGGTTATCGGTCCAACGGCCCAGGACTGGAATTTTGGCGCATTCGGACTTTTCCGAGACGCTTCGGCCCCTCGCTGGTGGGTGGCTCCCCACGCACGGGGTCACCGTGTCTCGCGATGAGGAGGTAGAGTTGGCGCCGACTCACCCCCAGGCGCTGGGCCGCCTCCACGCGGTTGCCATAGCTCCGGCGCAGCGCGCGGAAGAGCAGCAGCCGCTCCAGGACATGGAGATTGGTGGCCAGATCCTCGGCCTCCAAGGGAAGGGAGGCCTCGCCCGACACCTGAGGCTCCTTTTCCGGCAATTGCCCCAGCAGCTTCCACCGGAGCAGTCGATTGTGCAGGCCCCGCAGGTTTCCGGGGCAGGGCAGCAGGCCCAGGGCCGCAGGCAGCACTCCCGGGCAGCCCTCTGCCAAGGCCATGGCTGCGAGACAGCCGGGCACCGCGGTCGGAGCCTCCGCCAAAGTGGGCACCTTCAGCACCAGACACCGGGTTTCCGCCTCGGCAGGGACCTCGCCATGGGAAGCCAGCACCCCCTGCGGGGTGGCCTGGAGCCAGAGATCCAGGGCCTTCGGCCCCTGCAGATCCGCGTCATCGAGGAATTGGACGCTACGGCGCCGCGCCAATTCGGCCCCCAGAGTGCTGATGCCGCAGCCCCGCGCTCCCTGCACCCAGATCGGTTCCGGTCGGGCAAGGAGCGCCTCCAGGTTGGGCACCCATTTCTCGGCCCCAGGCAATCGCTCCAGCGGAATCAAGACTGGCTCCAGAGATGCAGACTGGGGATGGATGGCGTCATGGTCCCAGTCTGCCACGCGACGGGGCGATTTGGAGGTATGGTAGGCCCATGGCTGTCTCTACGGGTTTCCGCGCCTACGTCCTGGATCAACTCAGCCGAGTTGCGCCGGTCACCACCCGGCCCATGTTCGGCGGGCTGACCTTCTTCCACCAGGGCCGAGCCTTCGCGCTGATCGCCGAAGAACGCCTCTACTTCAAGGTGGGTACGACCAACCGTGGCGATTTCGAGGCCAGGGGCATGGGGCCCTTCCTGCCCTTCGGCGATCCCGAGAAACCCATGGGCTATTACGAACTGCCCGAGGACATTCTCGAGGATCTCGACGAACTGAAAGACTGGATGGAGCGAGCCCTCCTGGTGGCAGCCAAGGCCGCGAAACCCCGAAAACCCCGAGCGAAAAAGGAGAAGGGATGACCATTCCCCGCCCCGCCCCCCACGAATACGCTCCCTTCTACGCCCGCTACATCGAGCGGGTGCCTGAGGGAGCCAACCTCCCTGCCCTGCTGGAGGCCCAGGCCACGGAACTGGACGTGCTCCTGGCGGTTCTGGATGAGTCCAAGGCCCTGCACCGCTATGCCCCCGGCAAGTGGAGCATCAAGGAGATGGTGGGCCATCTGGCGGATGCGGAACGCATCATGGCCTACCGCCTGCTACGCATCGCCCGGGGCGATGCCACGCCCCTGGCGGGGTTCGAGGAAGACGACTACGTCAAGATCGCGGCCTTCGATCAGCGAACGCTCGTGAATCTCAGGGCCGAATTCCAGGCCGTACGTCAGGCGACCCTCGCCCTCATCCGCAGCCTCGACGCCGAAGCCTTTGCCCGCCGAGGCATCGCCAGCCAGAACCCCGTCAGCGCCGCCGCCATCGCGCACATCCTGTTCGGCCACACCGCCCACCACATGGCAGTGCTGCGGGAACGCTATCTGGCCCAATAGGTCAAGGAATCACGATGAAAACTAAGCATTGGGGAATGGCCCTCACTCTTTGCGCCTGGGCCGCAGTCTGGGCCCAATCCCCGCTACTGCGGGAATTGGCTCAGGAGGATCAGGCTGCCCGCACCGGGAAAAAGGTCGACCGGACAGACGAGGACCGACAAAAGCAGGTCCTGGCTCTCATCGGAAAGGGCTTGGTAAAGAGCCCAGAGGATCAGTTCAACGCCGCCCTGGTGCTTCAACACACGGGGCTGACATTCTGCGAGAAGCGCCTGGTGAGCCTGAGCCCCGACAACTACCTCCTAGCCCATCACCTAGCCGTGAGCGCCTTCGAGGGGGGAGTGAAGGACGCCCAGTGGCTGGTGGCTGCGACTCTTGATCGCTATCTGAGCTACACCGTCGGCCATCAGAAATATGGAACCCAGCGCGTCATCAATCAGGGAAATGGCAAGGAAGAACTCGTCCCAATTGATCGGAAGACCACCGACGAGGAACGGGCAAAATACGGGGTCCCACCACTTGCGACACTCCTGAGGCAGTATCCAGAACAGCCCACAAAGCCATCCAAACCCTGATGCGGGGGGCTCCATCCAGGCTCATCGTTCTGTACGATTCATCCCCGGAGTCCTCCCCTGAACCTCATCCTCCTGCTCCAAGATGATCTCGTCGCCCCCGATCGGGCGCGCCTTTCCGGGCGTCGTCTGGCCCATGTGCGGGAGGTCCACCGCGCCGAGGCCGGCGACACGCTGAAGGTCGGCCTGCTGGAGGGCCCCATGGGCTCGGGCCTCGTGACACGACTGGACAGCCAGTGTCTAGAACTGGACCTGACGCTGGATCAGGTACCCCCTCCTAAACTCCCGCTCACCCTGGTGCTGGCCCTGCCCCGCCCCAAGGTGCTGAATCGCGTCCTGGCCTCGGCCACGAGCCTCGGGGTGGCGCGAATCTACCTCATCAACGCCTGGAAGGTGGAAAAGAGCTACTGGAAGAGTCCTCGCATGGTCGAGTCCAATCTCCTGGAGCAGCGCCTCCTCGGCCTGGAGCAGGCCCGGGACACGATCCTGCCGGAACTCCACCTGCGCCGCCTCTTCCGCCCCTTCGCCGAGGATGAACTGCCGGGTCTGACCCGAGACACCCTGGCCCTCGTGGGTCACCCCGGGGCCCCTCGCCCCTGCCCCCGGCAGATCCAGGCCCCGGCCACCCTCGCGGTGGGCCCCGAGGGCGGCTGGATAGAGACCGAACTAGAAAGCCTGCAGGCGGCAGGATTCCAGGCTGTGGATCTGGGGCCCCGGATCCTTCGCACCGAAACCGCCATGGCGGCCCTGGTGGGTCGCCTGTTCTGAGGCCAACCCCTTCTCTCCCAGACTGTGATCTCTTCCCGCCCTGGCGCTGCGAGAATGGAGCATCCAGGGGGATCCGATGACCACCACTCACGAAACTTGGTTCCAGACCTTCCGCGCACGGGCCAAGGGCCTCAAGCGCCACATCGTGCTGCCAGAAGGCGTGGATGACCGCACCCTGCTGGCGGCGGGCAAGCTCCTCGCGGAGGATATCTGCCGCATCACCGTGCTCGGCGACGCAGCCACCATGAAGGTTCGGGCCAAGGAACTGGGCGTGAGCCTGGAGGGCGCCACCCTCCGCAACCCCGAGACGGACCCCGACACCCAGGCCTTTGCAGCGGCCTTTTTCGAGGCGCGCAAGCACAAGGGGATGACCGAAGAGAAAGCCGCCGCCACTCTGAAGTCCCCCCTCTACTTCGGCGGCATGATGGTGAAGACCGGCCAGGCCGACGGCTTCGTGGCCGGGGCCCTGAACACCACCGGCGAAACCGTGCGGGCCTGCCTGCTCACCATCGGCTGCGCCAAGGGCATCAAGACCGTGAGCAGCGCCTTCCTGATGATTCATCCCGATCCCAAGTTCGGCGAGCAGGGCGCCATGATGTTCGCCGACTGCGCCGTCATGCCCGACCCGGATCCCGAGCAGCTGGCGGATATTGCCATCGCCTCCGCCGACACCGCCAAGGCCATGCTGGGGGTGGAACCCAAGGTGGCCATGCTGAGCTTCAGCACAGCCGGCAGCGCCGAGCACGAGAAGGTGGACAAGGTGCGCGCCGCCCTCAAGATCGTGCGGGAGCGTCGCCCCGAGCTGCAGGTGGACGGCGAGATCCAGTTCGACGCCGCCATGATTCCCGCCATCGGCCAGAAGAAGTTCCCTGGCTCCAAGGTGGCGGGCAACGCTAACGTGCTGGTCTTCCCCGACCTCAACGCCGGCAACATCGGCTACAAGATCGCCGAGCGCTTCGGCGGCTGCAGCGCCAACGGCCCCGTGCTCCAGGGCCTCGTGAAGCCGGGCAATGATCTCAGCCGCGGCTGCACGGCAGAAGACGTGGTGAATACGGTGATCCTCACGGTGCTCCAGACGGCGCTCTGAACGGACCTGAATCATGAAAACACCCGGCTCGGCCGGGTGTTTTTGTTTTCAGGGATCCACAACTAGAGGTTCGGTGCTTGGTGGGCTGGTCTTGGCATCGAGCCCATTTGGGAGATGACTCCATACTTGGGCGTGAATGCTCCTGACTCATGCACGGACCAAAATTGCCCCGAGGGTTTTCAGGATGAGCGCATGAAACAGTTCCAATTCCATCTGGATATTTCAGCCGAGCGATACCTGGACTACTACCGGGGCACGGCTCGGCAGGTCATCGCGCGGTGCCCGGACGGGCTCATTGTTTCATTCCCCGCGTCGCTGCTGAAGGCGTTCGTGTTGCCCACGGGGATCCATGGGGACTTCGTGCTGACCTGCGATGAGGCGAACAAGGGGGCCGTGCTGAAGCGACGCTGAAGGCTGCCGGACTTTCGTGAAGAGGCTCAAGCCACTGGGGCCGAATTCCCCTGCTTCCCATGCATGAGTTCCACCACGGCCTTGTAGAGGCCTCGGCGAGTCTCGTGGCGCTGGAAGGCACGGGTGATGTAGCGGGCGCGGATCTCGATGCCGAGGGCGGTGGGCACGACCTGGATGCCGGGTGTAGTGGAGAAGGCGCGCACACGGTACCGGGAGGAGGCCTTCCGCCACTCCTGCTCGGCGACCTCGGCATTGGCCTTCGTCTCCTCATCCACCAGCTGCTGCACGCCCTTGAGAATGGGATAGGGATCCTGGCCGGTGGGGATCAGCACGCTGAGTTCATCCCACATCCACTGCCCCGCCGTAGAGAAATTGAAGTAGTGGCCCTGGGTGGCGAAGCTGTTCACGAAGGCCACGCGGCGGCCAGTGGGATGGCCGGAATCGCTCCAGCTCCCCGTCTCCAGGAGGATGGTTCGGAACAGGCCGATCTCCGCCACCTCACCGCCCACACCCTTGATCTCCACCCAGTCGCCCACGCGAATGCCGTTGTGACCCATCAGCACAAACCATCCAAAGAAGCCCGCGATGAGATCCCGCAGCGCAAAGGTGAGCCCCGCGCCCAGAAGCCCAAAGACCGTTGCGGCCTGCTTGGGCACCCCCAGAACCACGAAGACGATGACCAAAAATCCCAGACTGCGCAGGCTGATCTTCACCACCGAGCGATGGGTGCCCGCCCGGAGATTCTCCTTGGAACGGCCAGAGATGAAGTATTCCGCCAGGCGATTGAGCAGGAAGACCGAGGCCATCACGGCAAGCACGATCAGGAGCGTCTTCAGCAGGGCATGGAGTGCCACCCGCTGGTACCCCTCCACGAGATTCATCCAGGCACCGTAGAGTTCGGTGAGTTCCCGGTGATCCTGGGTCCGCTTCACCAGTGCCGTGAGCTTGCGCTGCTCCTGGGCAAAGTAGCGCATGGTCTCCCGAGCCGTTGCGGAATCCTCCCTGGAGGCATTCTCGGACTGAGATAGAGCCGAAGCCTGCTGCTTAAGCTCGGTGCGCACCTCCTTGTCCTCTTCCATCTTCTTGGCGAGGGTCTGCTGGCGCTTGATGAAGCGCTCCATCTTCGCCTGGGAATCCCGTTGGGCCTGAACCAGTAGGGCATGTTTCTTTCGCTGGTTGTTCCACTCGCGAAACCTCGCCAGGAGGCTGTGGGCCGGAAGGGCCTGCTCCACGGTGGCGGCGGCCGTCGCGGCGGCTTCGGGGTCCGTGGCCTCCCGGGCGGCCTTGAGGCGGCGGATCCGCGCCTGGGGATCGCCTCCGGCCCGCTCCAGTTCCTCGGCGGCCTCTTCCAGTTCCCCTCGATTGAGTTGGAGCTGGGCCTTGGCGATCTCAATCTGGTCCTCCAGACGGTCCTGGGCTGCCCCCTTGGCGGTGGGAAGCAGGGCGTTGAGACGCTTGAGATTACGCTCGTTCTCCTCCACGGCGGCCTCGGCCCTGGCCTTCTCGGCCTGAATAGCCTTCAATTCATCCGTGGGCGGTGGAGTGGATTCTGCAATCTGCCGCAGGGCTTCGGCAAAGGCCAGATCCACATCATGGTTCGCCAGGCGCTCCGCCTTCCGGGCCAGAGTCACCTCCTCGGGCGTCTTGGCCAGGAGCCCGAGGCGACGGGCCATGAGCAGGGGCCGCTGATCGACCCTCCGCTCCCTGGGAAGGCCTCCGGCCTTCTTGGGTGGAGCGACAGATTGGCCGTCCTCGGCCACCGGAGTCGGTTCGCGGGTGAGCACGAAGCCTGTGGTCGCGGCTCCGATGAGCAGCAGAAGCAGGATGGCGGTGATCCAGATTCGGAGTTTCATGGTGTACAGCCAAGCAGAAAGACCCGTCCAAGGCTAGTGCGAGAGCATTCGCTTTCTCAGCCTCGCAGCAACCGATTTTGGAGAGAAAGAGCGAACAGGCAAAGGCCCCGGCCCTGTGAGGAGGCCGGGGCCTTTGCCTTGTATGCCGTGTGGGTTATTGGAGGGTGCTCCCCTCAGGAACCTTCAGGCGCAGAGACTTGATAAGCCTGCCACTGGCGACGACTTTTCCCTCGGTCTTCGGGCCGACAGCAAGGACGCCTCCCACCTTCAGGTAATCCGCGTGGGTGCCCACAGAGGGAATGCTCTGGATAAGGGCGCTGGCGATGAAGGACTTGGTCAACTTGCCCTGAGTACCGAGGACGGGGTCGGAATCCACCAGCACGATGAAGTCGGGACGCATGCTTTTAATCGAGCTTTTGGCCGTGTCTACATCCTTGTCAGTCTTCACGTTCACTGCCTGCAGAGTGATGCCCGCCGCACGTGTGGCACTCGCCAGTTCCGTGACGGCGAAGCGACTCAACTCGAGGTCACAGACGACCACCGCTTCTTTACTGTCTGGCCAATTCGCCTTCAGAGTCTTGATGAGGGCGTCGTAGTCGCCCGCGAAAAGCCCGCAGCCTCCGGCGAGCAGAAGTCCAGTGAGGGTGGCGCGAAAAAGTTTCATCGGATCTCCTTTGCATTTGGATAGAGCCGCAAATGCCTTGAGGGAAGTGTCAGGTTTCCGCTGAGGAATGGTCCACCTATTATTTTGATGTAGACAATTTTTTACGTTTCGATGACACCAGAAGAACCGACCACCCACTGCCAGTCTCATTTACATCAGTCACGCTGATGGCCGGAGTATCAGACCCAGGAGGAATTCAGTTCCCGGACTTGGGCGCGTAAACCTTCGCCGTCTCCTTGCCCGTGAGCACGCGGAGGGCGCCCATGACCAGGGCGAGCATCTCGTTCTCCCCAGGGTAGACCGTGATCCCCGCGGGCAGGGCAGCGAGACACTTCTTCATGTACTCCACCATGGGCTTGCAGCGGGCGATGCCGCCGGTGATGAGGATCTGGTCCACGGGCTCGCCGTCGAAGGCCGGCCAGAGCGAGGTGATCTCCTTGGCGATCTGGTAGGCCATGGCGTCCATGGCGCGCACGACCTCGTCCTCGCCCGCCAGGTACCGCTTTTCCAGTTCCATCATGTTGGTGGTGCCGAGCAGATCCAGCATGCCGCCCTTGCCCACCAGCTTCTTCTTCACCTCTTCCTTGGTGTGCTGGCCGGAGAAGCAGTAATCCACCAGGGCGAAGCCGGGCATGGAGCCAGCCCGCTCCGGGGACATGGGGCCTTCGCCCCCCAGGCCGTCATTCACATCGATGTAGCGACCCCGCTTGTGGGCGCCCACGGTGATGCCGCCGCCCAGGTGGGCCACGATGAGGTTCACCTTTTCGTAGGGCAGGCCGCGATCCTCGGCATAGCGGTGGGCGGTGGCGATCTGGTTGAGGGCGTGGCTGATGACCTTGCGCCGGATGTCCTTGACGCCCGAGATCTTCACCCGGTCGGCCACTTCGTCCACCACCACGGGGTCCA
>JAYREN010000144.1:0-8266 GCA_041908845.1 Holophaga sp.
CGTTACCGGCCCCTTCAGCCGTTGATGGTGATCTTCTGGGGGCGGATCTCGGGGCTCTTGGGCACAGTGAGGTGCAGCACTCCCTCTCGGAGGTCAGCGGTGACCTGTCCCGGCTGGACTTCCTCCGGCAGGGAGAAGGTGCGGTTGAAGGTGCCGTAGGAGCGCTCCTGGGAGTAGTAGCGTTCGCCTTCGCGCACCCCTTCGGCCTCCCGGCGGCCGCTGATGCTCAGACGATTGCCCGCCAGTTGGATATCCAGATCCTCCTTGCGGATACCGGGCATGTCGGCGGTCAGGATATATGCCTCGGGGGTCTCCTTTACGTCGAAGGAGGGCATGAAGGCCGTGCCCTCGCCGGAGAAGGTTCCTTCCCGATAGGGATCCCACCGAAGCAGGTTCCGCATGAGCCGGAAGGGTTCGAGGGCCTCGGCGGGCACGGAATAGCGCTGAGGTTCGCGGGTTCGAATGAGGTTCATGATGCTGCTCCTTTCTCCCCGATTGGGGTGGTGGATTAATTATCCGAAGAAAATATTAGTCCACAAGAAGCAGATGTCAAGATGGTGATGAAACTAGGCAAGCTCCCGAACAAAGAGCGTGGCGCCGTTCTCGTGGCCGGCAGGGGTGAAGCCCATACGGCGCAGATAGGCATCGTGGTGGCTGGCATGGGAGTGGGCCTGCAGGCGACGGAAACCGAGATCGCGGAAGAGCTGCTGGTTCTCGATGAAGAGGAATTCCCCGGGCTTGAAATCCCGGTAGGCGGGGACCACGAAATCGAGATCGACATTGAGCACCCCGTCCTCGCCGGGCGTGCCGATGAAGACGCAGGCGGGGACGAGATTGCGGAGCACATAGAGGCTCACGCGGTTGCCCTCCGGCCGGAAGTCGAAGCCGGGGAAGAGGCGGGTGATCTCAGTACGGTATTCGTCGAAAACGCACTGCAGGTATTCGGAGCCTGGCGGAACGTTGATGATGCGGAGGCGCTCCTTGGCGGAGTAGATGCGCACCAGGTAGTAGACATCGCAAAGGGCGATGAAGCCGTTGAGCACGCCGACCGGGTAGGCGTGGATCAGGAAGCCGTAGACCGAGAACGCCGATGCGCCCACCAGGTTGTACCAGCGCAGTTTCACGATGGAACTCATCATCAGCGACACGGCCACGATCACGGATGCGAGATACCCGAATCCTTCAAGCCAAGTCAGTTGGTGCATTCGAGACTCCTTTTGGAATTTTCTGGTAAGCGGGATTTTGGAACAAACACGGAAGGTTGGGTGCATCCAACCCGCGTGGTCCATGTTTCTGAAGAACAGAGATGGGACCGAAGCGGTCGATCTATCCCGGGGGAGTCCTAATGAAAATCGCGATCATCGGCGCAGGCAATGTGGGAGCCACCCTTGCTTACACCCTGGCAATCCAGGCCGTGGCCAGTGAGGTGAGCCTCATTGATCTCAACATGGACAAAGCCTTCGGGGAAGTCCTGGACATCGCTCACGGAGGCGCGGTTTCTGAGCGTGTGCACCTGCGGGCCGAAGGTTACGAGGGGATCGAGGATGCCGACATCATCGTGCATACCGCTGGGCGGGGGCGGAAGCCCGGGGAATCGCGCCTCGACCTTGCCCGTGGAAACGTGGCCATCACCGAAGCGATTCTCGAAAAAATGAAGCCGCACTACAACGGTCGCTCCTTGTTTCTCGTGGTCAGCAATCCGATGGATGTGCTGACCTATGTGTCCTATCGGCACTTGGGCATCGACCGACACAAGGTGATTGGTTCGGGGACCGTGCTGGATTCCTCGCGTTTCAAATACCTGTTGAGCCATCGCTTCCATGTGGATCCCCGAAATCTCCACGCCATGGTCATCGGGGAGCATGGCGATTCCGGGGTTCCCCTGTGGAGTTCCGCCACCATCGGTCCCGTGCTCATCTCCGAATACCCATCCCCCGAGCATCCGCTGCTTTCGCCAGAGGATATCGACATCATCAGCAGAGACGTCCTGCTTGCAGGCCAGGAGGTCATCACCCGCAAGGGGGCCACTTACTACGCCATTTCCATGGCTGTCACTCGGATCATCAAGGCCATTCTCAACGACGAGAATCGGCTTCTATGCGTATCCTCCTACATCGAGAACCGGAACGGCGTGACAGATGTCTGCCTGAGCCTTCCCGCCATCCTTGGGCGCGAAGGTATCCGGGAGCTGATTTCGGTGACGCTGACTCCCAAAGAAGAAGCCGCCCTCCAACGCTCTGCTGGGGTGCTGAAGGGATTGTTGAAGGAGGTTGGGTATTCGTAGGGGCGTACTTCACTGCCCCAGGATCTGCTCCAGGGTCTTCTCCAGGTTCGCGCCTCGCAGTTTGGCATCGGTGGCTACGATCTTGCCATCGGGGCCGATGAGTATGGGCTTGGGGATGCCCACCACGCCGTAGGCTTCGTTGAGGGGGTGCTTGCCTCGGCCGAGATAGGCGTGCTTCCAGGGCATGGGGCTCTCGGGAAGGGCGCGCCAGGTGGCGATGTCCTCGGCCTTCAGATCCCAGGAAAGGCTCAGGATCTCGAAGTTTTTGCCCTTGAAGCGCTCCCAGGCCTTGTGGACGCCCGGCAGTTCGGCGCGGCAGGGAGGGCACCAGCTGGCCCAGAAATCCACCAGCACATACTTGCCCTTGAAGGTGTCGTTGGTGAAGTGGCGGGTGGGATCGGCCAGGTCGAGGACGTCGAAGGCGGGGGCCGCAATACCCACGGCGGTCTTGGCCTGGGCATCCCACATCCGACGGGCGAACTTCGTGTCCTCCACGGTGGCGAATTCCCTTTCCAGACGCTCGAGGGCGGTCTTGGCCACCGTATCGTTCTCGCCGAGGTTGGCCTCGAACTGGGCCATGGTGAGGGCCGCGCGCACGCCCGCATCGGGGTGCTTCTCTCGGCCCTCGGCGGCGAAGGCCTCGGCTTCGCGAGGATCGGGGAAGCGGGTCTCCAGGAAGCGGGGCAGCAATCCCGTGCTCAGGCCCCAGGCGGGGGAGACGGAAGGCACTTCCCGCTTGAGGCTCGCGGTGAGGGCCGCATCCGGATCCTTCTTCTGCACCAGAACGAGTTGGTAATGCCCCACCAGCAGGGCCTGGCGCACTTCGGGTCGAGTTTCCTGGGCGAGTCGCGCCTGAATGGAGCTCAACGGAGCGGCCACATCCGGCGTGAAGCTCTGGGGAGTCTTGCCCGCCTTGACATGGGCCTGACGGGCCTCGCCCACGCGTTTCACCGCGCCGCGAACTTCCTCCAGCACCGCCTGGGCGGGGTTCTCCAGAAACTTCGTCAGGGCGGCTTCCAGCTTGTCGCCGCGCAGATCGCCGTCGGAGGCGAGGATCCTGCCGTCGGGTCCCACCAGCACGTACTTGGGGATGCCCGCCGCGCCATAGGCCTCGGCGATGGGATGGTTCTTCATGCCCGGCAGGAAGGCGTGCTTCCAGGGCATGGGTTGCTTGGCCTTGCGGAAGGCCGCGATATCCTCGGTCTTCTTGTCCAGGCTGAAACTCAGGATCTCGAGATTCTTGCCCTTGAAGCGCTCCCAGGCCTTGTGGACATTCGGGAGGTCCGCCACGCAGTAGGGGCACCAGGTGGCCCAGAATTCCAGGAGCACGTGCTTGCCCTTGAAGGTGTCGAGGCTGTATTCGATCTTGGGATCTTCGAGGCTGGCGATCTTGAAGGCCGGGGCCGCCTTGCCGGGCAGCGTCTTCAGGGGGGCATCGAAGCGTTTGCGGGCGTCGAGGGTGAGCTTGTGGCCGGGGAAGGCCTTTTCCAGCGCGGTCAGGGCGGTCTCGGCGCCGGGCTTCTCCTCGTCGAAGAGCTCCCGGAACCGCTCGTACGAGACTTCGACCTGGGATTTGGCGGAGGCCGGGGGAACCTTGGGCGCCTGGGCCAGCAGGGCGGGGCCGAGAAGCACCAAGGCGGAGAGGAGGGCGGAGTGGGACATGGGTTCTCCTGGAGGCGAAAAGAAACGCATCAAGAATACCTCGCAGCGCGAGGGAATTCAGGATTTATCCCCCATCTGCCGCAGGAGTTGAAGCCCTTCCTCGGTGCGGCTCAGCATCCAGGTCAGGGCCTTGCCTTCCAGCACCTGGACCGAGGCGTTCGGGAAGCGGCGGGCCAGTTGGCTCCGGTGCCGCTGGGTGAAGCGGAAGGGGTCCGTGGGCAGAAGGATGAGGTCCGGCTCCAGGGCCTCCATTTCCGCTTCCGAAAGCCGTGGGTAGCCCTCGGGGCCCACGGGCATCAGGCCCGCCTGGCGGGCGAGATCCGAGACGTAGGTATTCGGCCCCGCCGCGATCCACGGGGCCTTCCAGACCAGGGTCAGGGTGCGCGGACCCTTTCTTCGAGACGGCTTGAGGCTGGCCCGGAGGGCTTCGGCGCGGGGCCTCGCCAGCTCGGTCGTACCGAGGACATCTCCTAGCTGGATCCAGGCCTGGGCGCAATCGGCGACGGTGCGGATCTCCAGCACGAGCAAGGGCACTCCCGCTTGCCGAAGGGCCTGGGCGGTTTCGAGGGTGTTTTCGTCCTTCTCGAGGATCACCAGATCGGGGCTCTGGGCGAGGATGCCCTGGATATCGGGATCCTTGGTGCCTCCGAAGGCGGGCACCAGATTGCGGATCCAGCGGGGTTCCACGCAGTAGCGGGTGCGACCCGCCATCCTGGAGGCCAGCCCCCACTGGGCGAGGAGTTCGGTAACGCTGGGAACGAGCGAAACGATCCTGCGCGGCGCCGAGGGCGATCCGGGCGCGGCGTTGGGGGCTTCTGGCGGTTTGTAGGCGGCAGGGACCACCTTCTGGCCCGTGTGGGGATCCTCGATCCTGCCCTGCCCGGTGGGGCAGAGCTTTTCCAGGGGGCAGCTTCCGCAGGCGGGTTTCCGCGCATCGCAGGTGCGGCGGCCATGCCAGATGAGCTGGTGGTGCAGGTCGATCCAGGTGGTGCGGGGAAAGAGGCGACAGAGATCGGCCTCGACCTTCTCCGGCGTGGTGGCCTCGGAGAGGCCCAGCCGCCGCGCCACCCGGAAGATGTGCGTGTCCACCGCCAGGGCGGGCACGGCGAAGGCGTTGGCCAGCACGACATTGGCGGTCTTCTGGCCCACCCCGGGCAGGGCGCCCAGCGCGGAGGGATCCCTGGGCACCTGGCCGCCATGCCTGGCCATCAGGGCCTGGCCCAGGCCGATGAGATTGCGGGCCTTGTTCCGGAAAAACCCCGTGGCATGGATGAGGGCTTCCAGTTCGGCGGGCTGGGCCTCGGCCAGGGCCGCCGCATCGGGATAGCGGGCGAAGAGGGCGGGCGTGGTGAGGTTCACCCGGGCGTCCGTGCACTGGGCGCTCAGGATGGTGGCCACCACCAGTTCGAAGGGGGTTCGATGTTCCAGGGCGCAGCGGGCGTCCGGGTAGGCGGCTCCCAGGAGTTCCAGAAGCTGGGTGAGGTGGGCTTTCGTCCATCGCATTCCCCCAGCTTAGCGGGGGCTGACATGGACGAGGGGGGACCGCCTGCTCGCCTGCGGCTCGCAATGTCCCCCCTCGTGCTCCCCCATGTAGTGTCCGGCATCACACTAGAATGAGAGCGAGGTGAAGCGGCATGTCCATTCTGACCACCGGCAAGCTGGATTGTGCGGATACGGCGGCCCATTACCGGGAGCTGGTGCGCCGGAACGTGCGCGATCTGGAGTCGCCGCCAGGACTGGCCATCCTTTTGGGCAGCGAAGATCCGGGCAGTGTGCTCTATCGCAATCTGCTGGTGAAGGACTGCGAGGATCTGGGCATCCAGGCCCACCACCACGTGGTGACCAGCGGCATGCAGATGATCAAGACCGTGGCCCGCTTCAACCAGGATGCCAAGACGCACGGCATCTTCATCTTCTATCCCCTGGGGTACTCGGAGCTGAAGGACGACGAGATCATGGATCTGGTGGATCCGGGCAAGGACATCGAAGGCCTGCACTCCATCAACATCGGCTTCCTGACCAAGTTCCGGAAGCGGGTGGACATGGGCACGGATCGCCGGGCCATGATCCCCTGCACGGGGCGGGCGGTGCTCAAGGTCATCAAGCGGGGCTTCGGCGAAGACTACCTGGCGGGGAAAACCGTGCTCATCATCAACGATAGCCTGCGGATCGGCCGTCCCCTCTCCGCCATGGTGGCCAACCTGCGCGCCACGCCCATCCTCTGCCATCAGCACACGCGAAAGGAGCACCTGGAGGCCTTCGTGAAGCTGGCGGACATCATCGTGAGTGCCGTGCCGGTCGGCGGCTACCGCATTCCCACGGACTGGATCCGGGAGGGCGCGCTGTGCATCGACCTGAGCCACGAGGGCAACTTCGACTTCGAGGCCCTGACGGCCAGGGGGCTGGCCCATACCAACACCACCCGCAACAGCGTGGGCAAGGTGACCCGGGCCATGGCCCTGCTCAATCTGACCTATGCGGCAGGGTGGGAACAGGGTGGGCATTCCTGAAGACCCCCGAATTCTTTTTGGCCGGACAGGAATATTTCTGGATCTGGGGTTGATTCCCGTACATGCTTGTTGAGTGCATGCGATGGATGCGTGCTCAAACATGCCTTGGTGCTTTGCCTGGAGGAACCAATGCGACCCAATCCCCAGGCGAGAAAACAAAGTAGGTAAGAGTCATGGCACAAGGCACCGTCAAGTGGTTCAACGCGGAAAAGGGCTTCGGCTTCATCACCCCCGATGGAGGTGGTGCTGATCTGTTCGTCCACCACTCCGCCATCCAGGGCCAGGGTTTCCGCACCCTGGACGAGAACCAGCGCGTCAACTTCGACGTCACCCAGGGCCAGAAGGGCCCCCAGGCCGTGAACGTCACCAAGCTGTAAGCCAAACCGGCGCTCAGTCGTCGGAACAATCCTGAAAACAAGAGGCGGCTTCGGTTGCCTCTTGTTTTGTACCTGCGCGTAGCGTTGCGGGGTGCATCGCGCCTTGGATCACTGGACATGTTGATTTCTCCATTGATCGAGGCCCCAGGCCCCGATAACCTTGGCCCCAGCCAACCCGTTTTTTGTCATGCCGGAAGTGGAAGGGCGTTTCCGCAACGCCCGGATCTAACGGAGTTCAACTCCCCACAGACCCTTGCCTGGAAGGGCTCTGCGGCCATCGTATTCCCAGGCGCGGGGCAAAGCCCCATAGGAAAGAAGCCATGTCCGAAGGCACCGTGAAGTGGTTCAACGCTGAAAAAGGGTTCGGGTTCATCACCCCCGATGAGGGTGGACCGGACATCTTTGTTCATCACACCGCCATCCAGACCAAGGGATTCCGCACCCTGGACGAGAAGGCCCGGGTGAATTTCGAGATCGTTCAGGGCCCCAAGGGTCCCCAGGCGGCCAACGTACAGAAGCTATAACACGGATGAATCGTGAGGAAGCCCCGCCCATGGCGGGGCTTCCTCGTTTTCCGGCATCCTGTAGGCATGAGTGAACAAGGATCCTTCGCACTGCTGTTCCCGGGCCAAGGCAGCGAATCCCTCGGGATGAGTTCCGGGTGGGAAGCCTCGTCGGCCTGGGTCGAGACCCTGGAAGATGCCGAGGCGCGCAGACACTACGAACTTCGGCGATGGATGTCCGACGGACCGCTCGAACTGCTACGCGCCCAGCGGCATGCGCCCTACGCGGTAGTGGCCCATTCGGTGGGCATCTACCGGGCCCGCCGCGCGGCGGGCATGCCGCTTCCCGCCGTGGCGACGGGTCATTCCCTGGGCTTCTACTCGACCATCGTGGCGGCGGGCGTGGTGCCTCTGGAGGCCGCCTTCGACATCATCGATGCGGTGGAGGATGTCTGCGAGGCCCGATTTGGTGTGGGTACCCAGGGCATGGCCTTCTTCATCGGCCTTTCTGAAGGCGAACTGCGCGCGGCGCTGCTGGAATTCCCCGAGCTGGCGCTCTCCAATCTCAACGGAAAGGCGCAATTCACGGTTTCGGGTTCCCGCAAAGATCTCGATCGGCTGCTGGAAAGGCTCGGACCCCAGGCCCTCAAGGCGGGTCTGCTGCCGGTGCAGCATCCCCTCCACGGCCTGCACATGGTGCCCTTGCTGCCGGAGATCTTTCGGCGACTTTCCCGCTGGAAGCCCAAAAAACCGGCTTTTCCCTTGATCTCCCACACCGATGGGCGGGTGCTCACCACGGCGGCCCAGGCCTGGGACGAAGCCTTGGTTTCGGTTTCACTTCCGGTCTGCTGGCTACCGGTCATGCGAACACTGAAGCAATGCTCCGACCACGCCTTTGAGTGTGGGCATGGGCAGCAGCTCGCCAATCTC
>JAYREN010000144.1:8276-8754 GCA_041908845.1 Holophaga sp.
CGGGTGGAGCCTCTGCGTCCAGAAAACGGATGATCCTCACCTGAGTGCTGAGCAGATTCGACGCTGTTCCCATATGGATGGTGATTCGGCGCTGAATCGCATAGGATTGCCGAAGGCTCCCCGATCCAACCCGCGCCCATGCTCCCACTTCCAACCCAGCTAGGTGAGGCACTCGTCCACCGCTTCTCGCAGATTCTCTATCGCTGCTTCGAGGAAGTCGGTAGCACGAAGGCGGCCCTGTATCTCATCGTCCCAGAGGCGGATGGCTTTCATCTCGTGAGCCATTTCGGATGGCCCCGGATCGCACCCCCTCCGGAAGGACTGCCGGGGGATGATCCCCTGGCGGTGTGGGCGCGCCGGGAGCGGCGCAGCTTCGTGGTGAGCAACGCGGATCAGGCAGGAGAACTCACCAAGTTTCTTTCGGGAGGCGAATCTCCGCGCTTCCTCATCACCCCCTTCTTCGACCGGGGGGAATGGG
>JAYREN010000145.1:0-8735 GCA_041908845.1 Holophaga sp.
GTTCCCCTCACAATAGATTCCTTTGAGCGGAAGGGAAAGGGCGCCGCTCCAAGGACATCGCTTCGGGGTGAACCATATGTCGCTTTGCCCCAGAAGGGCCGTTGAGGTCACCATCTATCCATGGCTGAAACTCGCATCGAACACGATCTCCTCGGCGCTCGAGAACTTCCCTCGGCGGCGCGCTACGGCATCCACAGCCTACGGGCCCTGGAGAACTTCCCCCTGCTGGGCCGCCCTGTCCACCCTGAGCTCCTGCGGGCCTTCGGCGCCGTAAAGCTGGCGGCGCTCCAGGTGAACCATGCCCTCGGTCATCTTCCCGACTCGCCCCAGGCAGACGCCATCGCCGGAGCCTGCCGGGAGTTGATGGAGGGACGGCTCCTCGCCGACCTTCCCGTGGACGCCCTCCAGGGGGGCGCGGGCACCAGCACCAACATGGCGGTGAACGAGGTCCTCGCCAATCGCGCGCTCGAGCTCCTGGGAGTCTCGCCGGGAGATTACGACCGGGTTTCGCCCTCCGAACACCTCAACCTACACCAGAGCACCAACGACACTTTTCCCACAGCCCTGCGCATCGCCGCCATCCGGGGCTTGCGGGAGCTGGAGCGCCAGGTGCTCGGCCTCCAGGAGGCCTTCCAGGCCAAGGAGCGAGCCTTCGCCCACATCGTGAAGGTGGGCCGCACCGAAATGCAGGATGCGGTGCTCATCACCCTCGGACGGGAGATGGGCGCCTACGCCGAGGCCCTCAACCGGGATCGCTGGCGCCTGGCCAAGAGCGAAGAACGCCTGCGGGTGGTCAATCTCGGGGGCACAGCCATCGGTACCGGCCTCGCCGCGCCCCGGGATTACATCTTCCGGGTGGTAGACGAACTGCGCGAGATCACCGGCCTGGGGCTGGCGCGAGCGGAAAATCTGGTGGAGGCGACCCAGAACGCGGATGTCTTTGTGGAGGTTTCGGGTCTTCTCAAGACCCTCGCAACCACGCTTATCAAGATCAGCGGAGACCTGCGCCTGCTGAGCAGCGGCCCCGAGGCGGGCCTGGGCGAGCTGCGGCTGCCGCCCCGCCAGGCGGGCTCCAGCATCATGCCCGGCAAGGTGAACCCCGTGATCCCCGAGGCCGTCACCCAGGCCGCCATCCTCGCCATCGCCCACGATCACGCGATCACCTTCGCCGTTTCCCTGGGCAGCCTGGAGCTCAACGCCTTCCTGCCCCTGGTGGCCCACAGCCTGCTGGAGAGCCTCGACCTCCTGGCACGGGCCTGCGCCATCCTGCGCACCCACTGCATCGAGGGCCTGGAAGCCGACGAGGACCGCTGCCGCGCCATGGTAGAGAACGGCACCGCCGCCGCCACGGCCCTGCTGCCCTTGCTGGGGTATGAGGGGGTTTGCGCCCTGGTCCAGCGCGCCCAGGCCTCTGGGCTGAGTGTGAAGCAGCAGGGCATCGCGGAAGGACTTCTCACCGATGCTCTGTTTCGCGAGGCAACCAACCCCGAGGCCGTGGGGCGCCTGGGTTCACGGATGATATAGACCCACCCAAATCCAATCCGCGTCAGCGCCACTGCCCCTTCAGGAAAAGCTCCGCTTCCAGGCGCTGACTGGAACCTGGTCGCGCCAGGCTCCGCAACTCATCCAGGGCCCAGGCGGGTGCCGAATGCCCCCTGCCCCGGGCCACTTCCACCTCCAGGCCCGCTGCCAATAGGCGTGTCTGGTTGGAACCCGGTGGAGGTTCCTTCTTCAGGCGCTCCACCAATTCGCGCGCCCGGGTCCATCGGGCCTCCCGATGGGCAGGGTCATGGCGGGCTAGGAGCAGGGAGAGACGGATCTCGTCGAAGGCGAATTCCACATTGGGAAGATCGTCAATTTTCGCCCGGACCGCCTTGATGTCGGCGCCCTTGACGCGCCCGAGGGAGGCCTCCCGCCGAATCCGGAGCACCCAGAACTGGACCTCAAGAGGCACCCTCCCCATGGGGCTGGTCTGGGCCTGGGCCAGGGTTCTGCGGCCTTCGGCCAGGGCCCGTTCCGAGTTCTCGCCCCTGAGGTGCTGCGCCTGGGCGAATTCGAGCCACAGCTTGGGGATGAAGCTGGAGCGCAACAAGGGGCGGAGACGATTGATGGAGGCAACCAGCCCCTTGACTTCCAGGAGGCCCGCCCGGTCCGTACGAAGTTCGTGGACGAGTTGGAGCGTCTTCGCCTTGGCGACCAGGGCCTCGTTGGTGTCGTCGGAAGGATCCAGCCGCTGGGCCTCCAGGGCCAGGGGAATGGCCTTCTCCGTGAATTCCAGAGGATTCTCGCCGAGGATTTCCAGGCTCTGGATGGCGAGAGAGCAGTAGCGGCTGGCACAGTTGTAGAAATAGCCCGCCTTCCCCGGGTCCAGGCGAATGCAGGTCTCCAGATCCTTTACACTGTCCAGAAAGTGGGCCGTGGAATCTTCGCGACACAGCCCTTCCCATTGCTTGAGCGAGGCCCGGGTGTTGTAGGCCGGCGCCCACTGGGGGAGGTGAGCCAGGGCATCCTGGATGAGCGCCTGCCCCCGGGCGATGGGTTTCCGTGCCGCATCCCCCTGGTTGTTCCTGAGGAGCCACAGGGCGTAGGACTGGTGAAGCTCTGCCGCCTCGAAGGACAGGATGCCCGCCAGGGAAGGCAGGGACTTCAGGGCGGCCTCGAAATGCCCCATGCCCTCCTTCACCAGGGGCGCGGGGTCAGTGGCCTCGGGCGGAAAGGGCCACCGCACCAGTCGCATGGCGGTCAGCCGCAAGAGGAGAGCGTGGGCGTTGGGGTGCCCGGGGTGCAGCTCCAGGATGCGCCGACACCGACGCTCTCCATCCTCCAGTTCCCGGCTCGGGTCTCGCTCCGTGCTGAGCATTCTCCGTGCGAGGAGGGAATGGACCTGGGCGGATAGGGCCAGGGCCGGAAGGTAGTCCGGGTAGAGCTCCAGAGCGCGCCGAACAAATCCCTGGATCTCTTCGGCGGACGCCTCCACCTCGGTGGGGTCCGCTTCCCGGCGCTGGGACCGGGCGAGGCGCAGCTCACCCTCCTTCACCCAGTAGAATGGATCGCTGCGAACCCAGCTCCGGCTCTCCGCCAGAGCCCTCTGGGCGTCCTCGAAGGCAGGCCCCCCAGGCCCTGTGAGGGGAGAATCAAGGCTTGAAACATAGGCGGCAAGCAGAGTCTCCCCCTGAAGGCGCCGGAGATCCTGGCGCCAGGGCTGCCGGGCCACGGCTTCCCCAAGGAGATTCACGGCGGCCCGGTACTGCCCCGAGCCCGCCAGGAGCCGTCCCTGCACAGGCACGGGAGGTTCTTGGATGCGCGCGAGGCGCAACTGCTCCAGGGAGGCCTCGGCCAGGGCCCGGCGAGCCTCCTTCCGCACCGAATCCTGAACGACCGGGTCATACCATAGGATCAGGCGCTGGTTCTCCTGGAACTGGGCCGCGAGTACGATGCCCAGCCCCAGGCGCGTCTCGGGCGTTTCGAAACCGAGCCGCAGGGCTTCGCGGAAATGGGCCTCGGCCCGATTCACGTCTTCCAGGGCGATCCAGGCCCGGCCCAGGGCCCCATGGCCAGGGCCCGCCGCGAGCCTTCCGGAGCCCTCCAGTTCCCGCTCCAGGCCACTCAGACGCTCCTTGAGGGTGGACAGGGACACAGCCACCCGATCGGGCGACTGGTAGATGCTCGCCAGATCCATCTCCAGATCACCGACCGCCTGATTGAAGTGGAGGGCGTGGCGGGTCTGGGTCCGGGCCCGGTTCCAGTTCCAGGTGAGGAAAGCGACGCTCGAGAGGCTCAGGGCGAAGAGCAGGGCCGCAAAGATGGCCAGGATGGGATTCCGGGCCACCCACCGCGTGGCGCGGTAACGAAGGGTGGCGGGCATGGCCAGGACCGGAAGCCCATTCAGCCACCGTTCGAGGTCCTCCGCCAGGGCCCGGGCCGAGGGATAGCGATCCTCCCGCTCCTTGGCGAGGCAGCGCAAACAGATGGCCTGCAGGTCCTCCCGAAGCCGGGGCTCGAATTCCCGCGGCGGGACGGGGGCTGCCTCCAGCACGGCATGGAGGATTTCCGGGGTGGTCTCGCCACGGTAGGGGTATTTCCCCGTGAGGACCCAGTAGAGGCACACGCCCAGGGAGTAGACATCGGATCTCGGATCCATGTTCAGCAGGCGTACCTGTTCCGGGCTCATGTAGAGCGGGGTTCCCGGGGTGCCCTGGTGCGGAACCGCCGCGCCTTGGCGCACATCCAGGGCCAGACCGAAATCCGTCACATAGGCGTGGTGCCTTCCATCTTCGGAGACCCCCACGAGAATGTTGTTGGGCTTGAGATCTCGGTGCAGCAGATCCTGGGTGTGGGCTGCATGCACGCCGTAGCAGGCCTGGATGAGCAGTCGAAGGCCGTTTTTGAGTGGGATGGTTCTCCCCATCTCCATGAGCGTGGGCCCAGGAATCAACTGCATGGCCAGATAGGCGCGGCCTTCTATTTCCCCTGCCTCGAAGACCTTGACCACGTGGGGATGCTCGATCTTGGCCTGGGTCCGCGCCTCCTGAAGCACCCGGTCGGCATCGGAAGCCAGATCGCTGCGGAGCACCTTGAGGGCGACCCGACGCTGAAGGGTGGGGTCGAAGGCCTCGAAGACCTGTCCCATGCCGCCCTGGCCGAGGAACCCACATATCTGGAACCTACCCCAGACGCCGCTGGCCATGGCCTGGGGCAACTCCGTCCCCGGGGGCAGGCGAGGAGAATCCAGATCGAGCCTAAGGGATTCGGACCCGCCGGTGATATGGCCACTGAAGGGCTCCCGGAGGAACCTGTCCAAGGTGTCTTGATCCGGTTGCGACCCGGGTTGATCCATTAGTTCCGCCGAGAAAGGCCAGGCATGGGTTCCTGAGGGAAGTCCACTCCAGGCTACGGCACTGGGGATCGGACCAACAACCTCCCTCCGTGAATCCCGTTCGCCTCCTTCCGTCTAAGCTGGTACCCGGACGGTCAAGTTTCAGGAGACACGCATGAATGCCTGGGTGCTCTTCGATTGGGGCGACACGCTGATGCGTGTCTTTCCCCAATACAAGGGAAAGATGAAGGACTGGCCCCTGGTGGAGGAAATCCCCGGCGCCCGGAAGGCTCTGCACGCCCTCCACGGTCGCATCGGCATCGCCCTCGCCACCAACGCAGCGGACAGTGAGGAGGAGGACATCCGTCAGGCCCTGGAGCGGGCGGATCTGAATGCCTTCATCAAGCGGATCTTCTGCTATCGCTCCGTGGGCGCTCGGAAGAGCAGCCCGGAATTCTTCGCCCATGTGATCCAGGAGCTCCGTGTCCCGGCCGACCACCTCGTGATGGTGGGCGATGAATTTGCCGAGGACGTGGAAGCCGCCCAGGCTGCAGGCCTTCGGGCGGTGTGGTTCAACGCCCAGACACCGGAGATCCGCATGGGCCACAACCTTTCGACCCTGCACCAGCTGGATCACCTACCGGCTCTGCTCCAGACCCAAGGACTGCTGCGCTGAGGGGCAGTCGTCCCTCGGCCGACAGCACTCCGGTAATTATTCATTCTGGCTATCGTGCCTTCATGAGGCTGGGGGCTTTTGATCCCGGTCAACTCATGGAACCTCGGGGTGGGGCATCCTGTCTACGGAGCCTTTCCGGCTCCAGCTTCGAGGCCAACCGATGCAGTCCACTCCCCGATCCCTCCGCCTCCACATCGGCATCTTCGGCCGCCGCAATGTGGGCAAGTCATCCCTGCTGAACGCCATCACGCGACAGCAGGTGTCCATCGTCAGCGAGCATGCAGGGACCACCACGGATCCCGTGGAGAAGCCCATGGAGCTGCTGCCCCTCGGCCCCGTTCAGTTCGTGGACACGGCCGGAGTGGATGACGAAGGCGCCCTGGGTGAACTGCGCATCCAGCGCACTAAGGCCATCTTCGAGCGGGTGGATCTGGGCGTCATCGTTACGGAATCCGGGGCCTGGGGCGAATTCGAAGAAGGCCTTCTGGCCGAGCTCAAGGGTCGCAAGGTGCCAGTGCTCGCGGTCATCAACAAACTGGATATCAAGGCACCAAGCCCAGAGGAGCGGGCGGACCTCGAGGCCAAGGGCACCACAGTGGTCACGGTCTCCGCCGCCCAGGGCACGGGCCTGCTCGACTTGCGGGAGGCCCTGCTCCGGCTGGCCCCAGGCGACTTTTTCGATAACCGGAGACTGGTGTCCGATCTGGTGCCTCCCGGCGAAATGGCCGTGCTGGTGGTGCCCATCGACAAGGAGGCCCCCAAGGGCCGTCTAATCCTGCCCCAGGTGATGACCATTCGCGATCTGCTGGATGGCGAATCCATGTCCCTGGTCTGCCAGGAACGCGAGCTGAAGCATGCCCTGGCTGGTGTCTCCCACCCTCCGGCCCTGGTAGTGACCGATTCCCAGGCCTTCCTCAAGGTGGCGGCGGATGTGCCCAAGGAGGTTCCGATGACTTCCTTCAGCATCCTGATGGCCCGCTTCCAGGGCGATCTCGCGGAACAGGTGCGCGGCACCATGGGCATCGAAAAGCTCAAGGGCGGTGACACCGTGCTCATCGCCGAGACCTGCAGCCACCACCCGGTGGGCGAGGACATCGGCCGGGTGAAGATCCCCCGCTGGCTTACCCAATACGTGGGCGCCAAGCTGGAATTCGTCCATGTGCAGGGTCGCGACTTTCCCCAGGATCTCAGTCCGTACGGACTCATCGTCCACTGCGGCAACTGCACGGGCAACCGCCGCGAAATGCTGAGCCGTCTGCACCGGGCCAGGGAGGCGGGCGTGCCCCTCACCAACTACGGTCTCACCATCGCCTACTCCCTGGGCATCTTCGAGCGGGCCCTGACGCCCTTTCCCGACGCCCTGGAGGCTTACCGGAACGGGAAGAAACTCTGATCCTCGGGCTATCCCCTTCTCTGATTATTCTCCTAGGTGCCGACTACAGGAAGGCTCGATGACCCACTCTGAAGATGAAAACCACCTGGATCGCGACGGCATCCTGACTTGGCTCAGGGTGGAAGAGGACGACGACCTGGAACGCCTCTGGGAAGCCGCCGACGAGACCCGCCGCCTGAATGTGGGCGATGAAGTCCATCTCCGGGGGCTCATCGAAGTCTCCAACATGTGCGTGCGGTCCTGCGCCTACTGCGGGATCGCAGCCTGCGCCCCCAAGGTGGAACGCTACCGCATGAGCCAGGAGGACATCCTGGAATGTGCCGACAAGGCCCTGGAATACGGCTTTGGCACCGTGGTGATGCAGGCGGGGGAGGATCCCGGCATCACGGGCGAGTGGATGGCCGACACCATCCGTAAGATCAAGGAGCGCACGGGACTCGCCATCACCCTCTCACTGGGAGAACGCGACGAGGCCGAACTGCGGGCCTGGCGCGAGGCTGGGGCCGACCGATATCTGCTGCGCTTCGAGACCACGGATCCCGATCTTTATCGCCGCATCCACCCCAGTCTTCCCGCCGGCGTCTCGGACCGCATCGAGCAGTTGATGCGGATGCGCGACCTGGGCTTCGAGATCGGCACCGGGGTCATGGTGGGCCTTCCGGGCCAGACCTGGGAGACCCTGGCCAACGACATCTGGTCCTTCCGCGACTACGACATGGACATGATCGGCATCGGGCCCTACATCCCCAGCCCCGGCACCCCCCTGGACGGCCCCCTCGGCGAGCTGCTCCAAGTGGAGGCCGGCACGGAGCAGGTGCCCAATGATCCCCTCACCACCCTCAAGGCCCTGGCCCTCACGCGCCTGATCTGCCCCGAGACCAACATCCCGAGCACCACGGCTCTGGCCACGGTGGACCCGGGCTCTGGCCGTGCCAATGGCCTGCTGCGCGGCGCCAATGTCATCATGCCCAACCTCACTCAGCCCAAGTACCGGGTGCTCTACCAGATTTATCCCGGCAAGGCGGGCCTCCACGAGACCGCGGATATCACGGTGGCCAAGATCCGCACCCAGATCGAAGCCCTGGGGCGCACCGTGGGTGTCGGCGCGGGCACGAGCCGTCGGATAACCCATCGCCAGGAGGTCTGAGCCGTGAACACCCAATCCCCTGCAGACACGTTCAGCCGCGGGTTCGCCAGCGACAATTTCGCGGGCGTACACCCCCGGATCCTGGCGCACATTGCCGCGGTCAATCACGGTCACGCCATGGCGTACGGGGATGACGCCATCACGGCTCGGGCCCGGAAAGCCTTCGATCGCCTCTTCGGGCGTCCGGTGTCCACCCACTTCGTATTCAACGGCACGGCGGCCAATGTGCTTTCGCTGATGGCCTTCCAGAAGCCCTATGGGGCCGTGCTGTGCTCGGATCTGGCCCATCTCTGGAACGATGAGAGCACGGCCCCGGAGCGCACGCTGGGCATGCGGCTGATCCCCTTGAAGAGCGAGGACGGAAAGGTCGATCCCGCCGCCCTGGCCGAAGTGCTGGGCCGGGGCCACGGCGTGCACGGCGCGCTGCCTGTGGCACTCACGCTCACCCAGCCGACGGAAGTGGGCACCCTCTATTCGCTCGAGGAACTGCGCACCCTCACCGCCATGGCCCACGCCCACGGACTCGGCGTCCACGTGGATGGCGCGCGGCTGGGCTGCGCCGTGGCCGCGATGGGCATTGGCCTGGAGGAGATGCTCGCGGAGAGCGGCGTGGACGTGGTCAGTTTCGGCGGCACCAAACAGGGCATGCTCTGTGGCGAAGGTGTGGTCTTCCTCAAGCCCGGGCTGGGCGAGGAGTTCCCCT
>JAYREN010000146.1:0-8646 GCA_041908845.1 Holophaga sp.
AGTTTAAGCATTTTCATTCACCACTTGGAAAGACGTTGAACACCCGGAAAATCAGACGCGCACTTCCGCCCGTTCCGAGGGGCGGTGATCCTTCAGGGCCGCGGCCACATCCCGAGCCAGGAAGGCCCGCACCTGTTCGGCGGCCCGGCCGGTGAAGCGCCGGGCGTCCAGCAACTCCCGCAGCTCGGTTTCGTTCATGTTCCAGGCGGGATCCGTGGCGAGGAGGCCCAGCAGCTCGTTGCCCTTGCCTTCCTGCTTGATGCGGCGCCCCGCCTCCAGCGAGGCCACCCGGAAGCTCTCGTGCAGATCCTGACGATCGCCGCCCCGCTTCACGCCCTCCATGAGCATGACCTCGGCGGCCATGAAGGGGAGCTCCTGCATGAGCCGAGCCTCGATCATCTTGGGGTTCACCACGAGCCCCGAGGCCACGTTGCGATACAGCACGAGGATCGCGTCCACGGCCAGCAGTCCCTGGCTGATGGTCAGACGGCGGTGGGCGCTGTCATCCAGGGTCCGCTCCATCCACTGGGTGGCCGTGGTCTGGTAGCTGGAGGGCATGAGCCCAAGCACGAAGCGGGCGAGGCTGTTGATGCGCTCGCTGCGCATGGGATTGCGCTTGTAGGGCATGGCGCTGGAACCGATCTGCTTCTTCTCGAAGGGCTCTTCGACCTCCTTCAGGTGCTGAAGCAGCCGCAGGTCGCAGGCGAACTTGCTGGCGCTGGCAGCGATGCCGCAGAGCACCTGACCGATGCGATCCTCCAGCTTGCGAGTGGCGGTCTGGCCACTGACGGGAATGGCCGGGAAGCCCACCTTGGCGCAGAACCGCGCTTCCAGTTCGTCCACCTTGGCGCCATCGCCATTGAAGAGCTCCTGGAAACTGGCCTGGGTGCCTGTGACGCCCTTCACGCCCCGCACCGGCGTGGTGCGGATCACGTGGTCGAGATCCTCCAGATCCAGCAGCAGATCCTGGAGCCACAGGCAGGCGCGCTTGCCCACAGTCGTAGGCTGGGCGGGCTGGAAGTGCGTGAAGCCGAGGGTCGGCTGTTCGGCCCACTGTCCTGCGAATCCGGAGAGGGCCGCGATCACGTCCTGCAGTCGGCGCCGCAGCAGTTGCAGGGCCTCCTGGCAGATCAGGAGATCGCCGTTGTCCGTCACGAAGCAGCTGGTGGCCCCCAGGTGGATGATGGGCCGCGCGCTGGGTGCCTGTTCGCCCCAGGCGTGGATGGCGGCCATCACATCGTGGCGGAGGTCGGCCTCGAAGCGGGCGATGGCCTCGAGATCCACCGCATCCTGGGTGGCCCGCATCTCGGCAATCTGGGCCTGGGTCACCGGGAGGCCCAGCTCCGCCTCGCTCTCGGCCAGGGCGATCCACAGGCGCCGCCAGGTTCGCATTCTGTAAAGGGGCGACAGGAGGCGCACCATGGCCTTGGAGGCATAGCGGCTGCTGAGGGGGTGCTCGAACTGCTCAAGTTCAGGGGATTCGGCGGAGGGCAGGAAGTTCATGGGACACCTTTGCATCCAGTGTCTCACAGCGGAATCGTGCGGTTCCTCACGGGTGTTTTGTGCGAAGATTTCCGCGAGGTGACACCATGCCCATGTACGAAGCTCTCCGAACGAATGACGCCGCCGTCTTCCAGGCGCTCGACCTCGAAGTCCAGCGCCAACGCCATCACCTGGAGCTGATCGCCTCCGAGAACTACGCCTCCAAGGCCGTGATGCAGGCCATGGGCAGCCACTTCACCAACAAGTACGCGGAAGGATACCCCGGCCGCCGCTACTACGGTGGCTGCGCCAATGTGGACACCGTGGAGAACATCGCTCGGGATCGAGCCAAGCAACTCTTCGGCGCCGAGCACGCCAATGTCCAGCCTCACAGCGGCGCCCAGGCCAACATGAGCGTCTACCTCTCCGCCCTGAAGCCCGGCGATACGGTGCTTGGCCTGGATCTGGCCCACGGCGGCCACCTCACCCACGGCCACCCTCTCAACAGCAGCGGCATTCTCTACAAGTTCATCGGCTACCAGGTGCGCAAGGACACGGAGCGTGTGGACATGGAGCAGGTGCGCGCCCTGGCCCTGGAGCACAAGCCCAAGATGATCGTGGTGGGCGCCTCCGCCTATCCCCGCATCTTCGATTTTCCCGCCTTCCGCGCCATCTGCGATGAGGTCGGCGCACTGATGATGGTGGACATGGCCCACATCGCGGGCCTCGTGGCCACGGGCCATCACCCCAGCCCGGTGCCTTACGCTGATTTCGCCACCACCACCACCCACAAGACCCTGCGCGGACCTCGCGGCGGCCTGGTGCTCTGCAAGGAGAAGTACGCCAAGGACCTGGACCGCGCCGTCTTCCCGGGCGTCCAGGGTGGCCCCCTGATGCACGTCATTGCCGCCAAGGCCGTGGCCTTCGGCGAGGCCCTCAAGCCCGAATTCAAGGCCTACCAGGAACAGGTGGTCAAAAACGCCAAGGTGCTCGCGGATTCGCTCTCCGCCAAGGGCTGGCGCATCGTTTCCGGCGGCACCGACAACCACCTGATGCTGGTGGATGTCTTCGCCCAGGGCATTCTGGGTAGCGAAGCGGAAAAAGCGCTGGATCTCACGGGTATCACCGTCAACAAGAACGGCATTCCCTTCGATCCCAACCCCCCGCTCAAGCCCAGCGGCATCCGTCTCGGCAGCCCCGCCGTCACCACCCGGGGTATGAAGGAGACCGAGATGGCCCTGATCGCGGACTGGATCGATCTCACCCTCCGGCACCGGGCCGACGAATCCGCCCTCGCCCGCATTCGGGAGCAGGTCTTCCATCTCTCTGAGCAGTTCTCGATTCCCGAGTAGATCCACACTCGGTAGGGCCCAGAATCCACTTCGGACAGGGAATGAGGCAGTTGGTCTGCCCCATCGAAGATTTCGTGTACAGAGTGAGAGACTCATCCCGCACTGGTGCTATCCTCCATCCAGGCAGGGCGCTTATCGCTTTTTTTCACTCTCGGATCTCCGACGGACTTGGCAACTATTCCACCTGCCGAAATCCCCAATCCATAGGCTTCTCCTCATGCCTTCCCCCACACCCGATTCGGCCTTCGCCTGGAACTCCACCGTTCCAGCGGACCAACCCGGATACCTCCATGGGCTGCCCTCCGAGGGGCACCTGACCATCCTCGGCACGAAGGATGAGGCGGCCTGGATGGAGGTCATCCATGCGGCAGGTGGGCATGATTTCTGTCATCTCCCCACCTACCACCGCGTGGCGGAGCACCAAGGCGATGGCTTGGCCCATTTTTTCGTGTGGCGCGAAGCCGATCACATGATCGCACTACCCCTGCTGCTGCGACCCATTGACCCGGCGCGTCCCAACGGCTGGCAGGACGCTACCTCCGTGTATGGGTACGGCGGCCCCATCGTGTCGCCCACGGATATCCCCGATTCCGTGATCCATCATTTCCAGGCGGCTCTTTTTACGTCCTTCCAATCCCTACGCATCGTGACCGCTTTCTCGCGCCTTCACCCTCTGTTCGCCCAGCATCGCATCCTTCAAGGAATCGGCGAATTCAAGATCAAGGGCCCGACGATCTCCATTGACCTCACTCAGTCCGAAGAGGTGCAGTGGGCGGGCTATCACAAGAGATGCCGGACGACCATCCGCAAGCTCCTGGAGGCCGGGTTCGTGGGCTTGCACGATACTGAGATGCGCTACCTGCCCGAGTTCGTCGAGATCTATCACGAAACCATGGGACGGGTGAGCGCTCACCAAGACTATTACTTTGACCTAGCCTATTTCCGGACCCTGGCCCGGGAACTCGGTCCTGCCCTTCATCTATTCGTGGTGCTCCACAACAACCAGGTTGCTGGCGCGACCATGGCAACACTCGCAGGCGGCATCATGCAGGACTTCCTGGGAGGCTCCCGGAATGACTTCCTGAAGATGTCCCCAGACCGCCTCTCAGTGGATACGGAACGACGCTGCGCGCGCCAGATGGGCGCCCATGTCCTGCATCTCGGAGGCGGCGTCGGTTCCCAGGAGGATTCGGTCTTCGAGTACAAGTCCCGTTTTTCAGACCGCAGGCACACCTTCTCCACCTGGCAGGCCCTGCTCCTTCCCCAGGTCTATCAGGAACTTTGCGAGGAGAAGGCCCGCCTGAACGCCGCCCAGGGCCTTCGAGCCACCAACCCCGACTATTTCCCGGCCTACCGCTGCCCTACGGTACCGCTATAGTCGACAGGGCCTCGGGGCCCCTACCACCCCAGCAGGTACGCAAAGATCAGCGGCGCTACGATGGTCGCATCGGACTCGACGATGAATTTCGGCGTGTCCACGCCCAGCTTGCCCCAGGTGATCTTCTCGTTGGGCACGGCGCCGCTGTAGGAGCCGTAGCTGGTGGTGCTGTCGCTGATCTGGCAGAAGTAGCCCCAGAGCGGCACATTGGTGCGCTCCAGATCCTGGTGGAGCATGGGCACCACGCAGATGGGGAAGTCGCCCGCGATGCCGCCGCCGATCTGGAACATGCCCAGGGGGGCGTCCTTCGTCACCTTCGTGTAGTGCTCCGCCAGCCAAGTCATGTACTCGATGCCGCTGCGCACGGTGTGGACGTTCTTCACGTCGCCCCGGATCACAGCCGCTGCGTACATGTTGCCGAGGGTCGAGTCCTCCCAGCCCGGCACCACGATGGGGACGTTCTTTTCGAGCGCGGCCAGCATCCAGGAGTTCTTGGGATCGATCTGGTAATACTCCTTGTACTTGCCACTCCTGAGCACTTTCTGGAAGAACTCGTGGGGGAAGTAGCGCTCGCCCTTGGCGTCGGCCTCCATCCACACCTCGAGCATGGCCTTCTCCATGCGGCGCATGGCCTCCATCTCGGGAATGCAGGTGTCCGTCACCCGGTTCATGTGGCGACTCAGAAGCCCTTCTTCGTCCTGGGGCGTGAGATCCCGGTACTGGGGCACGCGCTCGTAGAAGTCGTGGGCCACGAGGTTGAAGATATCCTCTTCCAGGTTGGCGCCGGTGCAGGTGATGAGGTGGATCTTGTCCTGGCGGATCATCTCGGCCAGGGAAAGCCCCATTTCCGCGGTGCTCATGGCCCCGGCGATGGAGATCATCATCTTGCCGCCCTGCTCCAGGAACACGCGGTAGCCTTCGGCGGCGTCGATGAGGGCCGCAGCGTTGAAGTGGCGGTAGTGATGCTGGATGAAGCTGCCGACGGGGCCGAGCACGGGCTTGGACATGGGTACCTCGCTAATCAACGGTGATGGACTTGGAGACATTCTTGGGGGCGTCGGGGTGAACGCCGTGATCGGCCACAGTGAGGCGATCCAGGTATTCCATTTTGAGGACCGACATGCGGAAGGCCAAGCGCTGAAGCGCCACGGTGGCCGCGAAGACGAAGAGATTCGGATCGCCCGATGCGGGGACCTCCAGGTACTGGGACCAGAACTTGTCCTGGCCCATGGGCTTGCCCGCCGCGGCCATGGCCAGTTCGGAGTTCTTTTCCGCCACCAGGATGATATCGGCACCGCGGATCTTGTGGGTGTGGATCTGGGTAATGGTGATGCGCACATCCCGGTCCTCGTTGGGGCACACGAAGATCAGGGGATAGTTGGAGAAGCGCTTCTCCACGAGCTGAGGCCAGGCCTTCAGGGATTCCAGGCCGCCGGCGAAGGGCCGCCCGTCCCGCTCCGCCTCGTAGGCCTCCAGCACTCCTGCGAGATCATGGATGGAGAAGAGCGTGTTCTTGCCCAGGATCGTGTTGGGGCCGTGCTTGAATTCCGCTGCGTCGTAGCCCTCGGCGTGGTTCAACACCACCTCGCGGATCTTGAGGGCGCCCTCCCGGGCCAGGCCGATGAGTCCCGTGCCCAGGATGTGGAGGCTGGGCTCCAGATGCAGGCGCTGGGCCGCTTCCTCCACATCCGACTCGCAGGCTCGCAGCGTCTCGGCGATGAGTTCCTTGGCCCGGCTGAGCTTCTCCACGATCTTGCGCTCGGTGAGGGAGAAGGAAGCCGCGAGCACGTAGAGGATGGCGATCTGGTTGAGGAAGCTCTTAGTGGCCGCCACGGCGATCTCGGGGCCACAGAGGATGGGCAGATAGAACTCCGTCAGCTCCTGGGGGATGCGGCTGTTCTCGTTGTTCACCAGCGCCACGCGCCGCAGCCCGGGGACCCGGGCCCGCACGTCCTGGAAGATATCCACCAGGTCCTTGGTCTCACCGCTCTGGGTGATGCCGATCAGAAGATCCTGGGCGCTCAGGGCGTTCATGTACATCGAGCGGAACATGCCCGGATTGCAGGGGAAGACGGCCACACCTGCCAGGTTGTTGAAGAAGTAGCCCGCGGTGAGGGCCGCGTGGTACGAGGTGCCCGAGGCCACCAGGAAGACGCGCCCGCCCTCCTTCTGGGATTCCCGGATGGCCTGCACTAGTTCCAGCAAGTGGCGCGTGATACGGCGGCGTTTCTTCCAAACGAAGAGCAGATCACAGAGGGCCAGCGCCTCCCAGGCCTGGGGCGACAGGCGCGCCAGGTCGGCCAGGAGCGCGCGTTCGTCAGACACGGGATGGCCGCGATGGGCCCGAAGCACTTCGCCGTGGGGCTGCACCCGAGTGGCCAACTCCCGATAAACGGGGTCCGCCAGCAAGGTGGCGAAGGCCTTCGTCAGAGCTTCTTCGTCCGGTGCCTGATAGAGGTTCAGAACCTTATCGAGTAGGGCCTTGCAGAGGTCCTTCCGGTCCTCGAAGGCCGCGAAGAGTCCCTCGGTCTGGGGTTCCCGGAAGTAGTAGCGCAGGATCTCGTCCAGGTTGTCCGGCGAGGAGGCGATCTCCTGCTCCATGAAGTAGCGGAACGGCGGCCGCAGGCCCGTGTCTCGGACATTGAGCTTGGAGCGCTTGGGCTTGGGCACCGAGAAGGCGAGTTCACTGCCCAGGGAGAAGACCAGGTATTCCCGTTCCGTGAACCAGAGACCTTCACCCTCCGAGAGTGGAATGAGCATGCGGGTCTTGGAGAGCACCGAGGTCAGGTCGCTGGATACCACTACGAAGTCCCCGAACTCATCGGTGCCGATACCCGCATAGAGCGAGGAACCGGATTTCACGGCCACCACGCCGGGCACCTTCGGATCCGAGAAGGCCGCGGCGTAGGAGCCCTCGGCCTTGGCATCGGCCTTCCGGGCGCCATCGATGAGGAGGAAGACGCCCTCAGGGATGGAATCCTTGAGACCCGCCGAGGCGTATGCATGCTTGGCCGCCAACAGCGCCGGGGCGGGATTGGCGAGGTTCTCGGCGTAGTAGTGCTCCGTGAGATGGGTGATCATCTCGCCATCGTTATCGGAGACCACCCTGTGTCCCTGGGCCGTGAGGTAGGGTTTGAGGGTGTCGGTATTGGAGATGTTGCCGTTGTGGGCACCGACGATCTCCACCTTGCAAGCCACGAGATGGGGCTGGCTGTTCACATCGGTCACGGCCCCGTAAGTGGCCCAGCGGACCTGTCCAATGAAGCGCTGCCCGGCCTCCTGGTCGATGCCCAACTCCGGCACCACCCTGCTGGGGGCCCCGACCTTCTTCAACAAGCGGATCGAGCGATCCGCTCTGATGAAACCGCCGCCCGTGGAGTCGTAGCCGCGGTACTCGAGCCGCTTCAGCAGCTCGCCCGCCTCCCGGCCCATGGCCGGATTCTCATTCGCATAACAAAGGGAAACGATTCCACACATTCAGGAACTCTCCTTCTTGATTCGCTTTCAACCCATCCGCTTGAGGAATTCGGCCTCGTTCACCACGAAACGGACGTGGGTTCCCTCGCCGATTTTCCCCTGCTCGTCCCACATTTCGCCTTCGAAGGAAATCCGCTTCCCTTCCACGGCCGTCACCTGGATGGCGCAGCGAACCCGCTGGCCGATTCGGGTGGCCTTCAGATGGCGGACCGACACTTCGATGCCCACGGTGGTGCAACCATCGGGGAGATGGGGCTGTGCCGCTTGAAGCGCCGTGCTCTCGAACAGCGCCACCAGGGAGGGCGTGCTGAAGACATCCAGGGCGCCGGAGGCGACGGCCGCAGCGGATTCCCGGGGCTCTGTGAGCTTCTCGAACTGGTGGGTGAGCCCGGGCTGAAGGGTGGCAACCATGGATCGATCCTCCGGTCAGGTTCGCATGCGCTGGAGCAGGGCCGCCCCGGCCACGACTCCGAGGATCACGCCCACCAGCACGAGGAAGAGCATGATTCCAATGAGGGTGACGCCAGTCCAGAACCTGGGTCGCGGGCACTCTTCGCCCCAGAGCAAGCAGGCGGGACCACCAAAGCCTAGCCCCGCGAGGACACCCACAAGCACTAGCCCGAAACATCCCCCCGCCAGAGTGCCACCCAAACCAGCCAGCGCCCACCCGGCGATGACCCATCCCGCCGCCCACTTCCGGACCTGCTGCAGGTTCATGAGCAGGGCGATGCCGAATCCCGTGTTCACCAGCATAATGATGCTGTCCGTGGGCCCATGTTTTCCGAACGCGTAGGCCACCATGCCCAGGATGCCGAAGAACAGCAGGTAGGCCCCCGCGATCCGCAGGCGGTGGCGGACCGGGCCTTCCTCTTCATCCATCTGGTTCGAAATTGGAGCAATGCGGAAGGGGGTCTCCTGGGGTGACACCCGCAGGGGCGCTGCGACAGGCAGGGGCCT
>JAYREN010000147.1:0-8417 GCA_041908845.1 Holophaga sp.
GCCCTTCGGCCTTTCCACACCGCCCACAGCCTGACGATCAGCAGCCGTACTTTGACAACCTTACGGATCCGGCTACGCCGGGCTTCCTACACCACTTGACGGGACACAGGCAACGTCCGCGCATCAATCTGAGCCGACTGGTGTTTGGCAGCTGTCCTTAGACAAAACCCTGTCTCGGCCAATTCTTCCCCCGCGGAGGCTCCAAGCGGCGTTCATGTTTGAGCCTGATCGATCCAGATCCGGGTCGAACTCAGGGGCCGCGGAGGAGCGTCGGGCTGTACGGTGCCGACGCTGGCGCGTCCTCGATGTACATGAGCAACATGTGCCCTCAGGTGCAGGCGCTCAATGGTGCCGCCTGGGGCAACCTCGAGACTCTCACGGCTCAAACCCTTCCGGCTACCTTCGGCCGCGTGTGGGTCTATACCGGACCGATCTTCTCGACTCAGCTTGTGGCCCCTACCCGTTAGGGGGGCATTGAGAATCGGGCTCAGTTGTTCCAGGGGCGTTCGTCGGGTCACGCGGGAATGGTAAATAAACCTCTCGATAGACAATCCTTCGTCTCGGTTCTGTCGACAATTTAGCTGTTTTTTTGCAGTTTTTATGGTTTCAACATTGAAACGAGCAAATTCAAAATTCCAAATTCTGCATTCAAATTAGTCCCGACAATTCATTTGGAAACCTTGGATGGATTCCAGGCATTGACAACTACGTCGATCGTCGTACGCTGTTTGACGTAGACACTGGAGCCCCCATGAGCCTGCCCCGACCTACCGATGCGGAACTGGCCGTTCTGAATGTGCTGTGGGACCGCGGCCCCAGCACCGTTCGCCAGGTCCACGAGGTACTCTCTGGGGACAGGGATCTGGGTTACACCACCGTCCTGAAGAGCCTCCAGGTCATGACGGAGAAGGGGCTGGTGGTGCGGGACGAGTCGGAGCGCAGCCATGTCTACGCGGCGACCCAGACGGCGACCCAGACCCAGCGTTCCCTGTTGGGGGATTTAATGGAGCGGGCCTTCGGGGGCTCGGCGGCGCAGCTCGTGATCCAGGCCTTGCACGCCAAGCGGGCCTCCAAGTCGGAACTGGCGGAGATCCGCCGCCTGCTCGAGCAGGCCGAGGGAGGTGCGGAGTGATGCCCTATCTGGACTCGTCATTCACCGTGGCCCTCGGGTGGACGCTGATCCATGCCCTCTGGCAATGCGCGGCGGTGGCTGCGTCGGCCTGGATGGGCTTCAGGATTCTGCGAAACCGGGGGGCTCAGGCCCGCTACCTTCTGGGCTGTCTGGCCCTCGGGTTGATGCTGGCCCTTCCCGTGGCAACCCTTTTCGGGTTCTGGCAAGGGCCATCGGCGGGCGCAGCGGGGAGTCCGAGTGCCGGTCCCGCTGTTCTCATCCTGCGTTCCTCGGAGTCTCTCGAAACAACCGGACTGCGTCCGTGGCTGCCCTGGGTCATTGCGGCCTGGACGGCGGGAGTCTGCGTGATGACCCTGCGCCTGGCGGGGGGATGGTTTTGGATCCAGCGGCTCCGATGGGTCCAGACCGAGCCCGCCGAGCCCGTCTGGCAGGCACGCCTGACCAGCCTGGCCCGGCAGCTTGGCATCCGGAGATCCCTGCGCCTGCTGAAATCCGGCGCGGTGGAGGTGCCCATGGTCCTGGGTTGGCTCAGGCCGGTGATTCTGGTGCCCGTGGCCATTTTCACGGCCATGGAACCTCGCGCGCTAGAAGCGATTCTGGCCCATGAACTGGCCCATATCCGGCGTCACGACTATTTCGTCAACCTGCTGCAGTCGGCGGTGGAAGTGCTGCTTTTCTTCCATCCCGCCGTCTGGTGGCTTTCCGCGCAGGTTCGCGCTGAGCGCGAAAACTGCTGCGATGACACTGCCATTGCGCTGTGCGGGGATCCGCTCTTCTACGCCCGAGCCCTGGAGGCCCTGGAGGAACTCCGCCCCGCGCTTCAACCGAATCCCAGCCTGGCCCTTGCGGCCACCGGAGGAACCCTCATGCACCGAATTCGTCGCATCCTCGCGCCCAAGCTTCCCCCCTCTCCCGCGGCCCGGGCCGGTCTCCTGGCCGCCCTGGCGGTATCCGTTCTTGGAGCGGCCAGCACCTTCGGCTTGCGTCCCCAGGAGGCGCACAAGCCCACCGCACCCGCCAAGGAAGTCCAGGGGGAAAAGAAATCCGTTACGGTCCTGGTGGATGGCGACGCCAAGGCCCCCCGGAAGCTCAAGATCGAGATGAAGGGGAAGATGAAGATCCAACCCGAGTCCGAGCCTCCCGTGGCCCTGGAAGAGGGCGCCCGCTTAGAAATCGAGGGCAGGGATGGCGAACACCTGCGCAGCTACCTGGCGGAAAGAAGTGCCGATGGCGAGAAGCGCATCTGGACTCTGGAAGGCAGAGAACAGATGCCTGACGCCCAGGCCCAGGCTTGGCTAAAGAAGAGTCTGGAATCGGCCCAGAAATACACCTTCCGCTGGGATGCCAGGCAGCGCCATGGCTCGGATCTGGAATTCCGCTGGAAAGCGCGGGGTGCCGAGGTCGACAAGGAGCTCCAGAGCAAGGCCCGGCTGCTGGAGGAGAAGGCCAAGCTCTTGGCCGAGAAGCGCGCGTCGAAGGGTATTTCCGAGAGTGAAGTCGCTCGGCTCCAGGAGGAAGTCGCCAGCCAGGCCCAGGAAGTTGCCGCCGAGGCCCGGAAACTCGCGGCCTCGGAGACCAAGCACAGGGAAAACATCCGGATGATCCTGATGGAGTCGAAGGCGCACCGTCAGCAGGCAAAGGAGGCGGGCGAGGAGGTCCGCAAGGAAATCCAGAAGCGGATCACCGTGAAGGGTTCACCCAGGGACGGCGAACCCGTGATGATCTTCACGGATGGAGAGGGGAGCGATACGGTTCATCTGGAGATGGAGGCGGCCGGCGAGGGCAAACCCATGATCATCAAGCGCCATGACATCCGGGGCCCTGAAGGCGAGATCATGGTCTTCCGGGCCCACGGCGAAGACTCTAAACATGAAATCGATGCCCTGAAAAAGGCCATCCAGAAGATGCAGGAGCGCCTCGACAAGCTCCAGAAGGAATCACCCAAGGCCGCACCTACCAAATAGCCGTCTTGTCGCAATGAAGGGAGGGGCTCGAGGGGAGTCGCTCCCTTCAGGCTTGGCAATCGGGGCAGAGGCCGAAGAGCAGGAGCTGGTGGCGCGTCACCTTGAAGCCCGAGATATCCCGAAGGTTGGCCAGGCTGGCTTCCACCTCGCAGGTATGCACTTCCACCGTGCGGCCGCAGGCTTCGCATTGAAGGTGGTGGTGATGGTGGTTTGATTGGCAACGCACGAACCGCATGGTCTGGTCGGTGCCGAGAATGGGTTCGGCCCAGCCCTTATCTACGAAACACTGGAGATTTCGGTAGATGGTGGGAACCCCAGAACTGTGGGCCTCGAGGCGCTGCCGGATGTCCTCCACGGAGAGCGGGCGGTCCGAAGCCTCGAGCACCTGGAGGATGGCTCGCCGCTGGGGCGTCACTCGAAGCCCTGCAGCGCGGAGGGTGGGCATGAAATCAGAAGGCGGAAGGGGCACGAGACGACTCTCAGAGAGCCTTCAGGGTGCCTGGAAAGGGGCGCCGCACCAAGGGTTTCGATTCCCAATCAAAGGCCGAAGTCGGAAGGCGGAAACCGCTTCTCCATGAGTTGCTGTCGCTCCTCAACGTGCAGAAGCAGGGCCTGCCAGCGGGGCAGTCGACGAATTTCGCCCAGGAATGGGCTCTCCGCGTACCACCGGGCGCATCCGAAGCCCTGGGCGAAGGCCCGGCTCAAAAGGTCGAGCGAATCCTGCCTGCGCCCCAGCAGGGCGTAGGCTTCGGCCATCTTGAAGGTGAATTCGCCATCGGGAACCCGCAGGCCGGCGCGAGCCCGTTCCAGTTCGCGTAGAACCTCGAGGGCCTCGGTGGATTTCCCCTCGCTGAGGGCGAGGTACACCTGCGACAGTTCCCGGAATTGCCCAAGGGATTCCCGGCTCTTGGCGCCGGACCGGAAATGGGACTGGGCCCCAGGGTGGTCTCCGTCGGCAAGCTCCAGATAGCCGCGATAGAAATGGGTGATGGCGTTCCTGGGGGTCTCCGAGGACTCAAGCAGGGAGTTCTGAAAACGCTGCCGATCACCCAAGTAGAGATAGGTGTTTTCGTTTGTGTAGGAGGTGGCAGCCTGCGGACAGAGCCGATCGCGCCGGGTCAAGGCTCTTCTCGCGAGGTCCAGCAGGCCCGCCGTTCGCGCCGCGTAGCCGATTCCAGAATGGATGGCCGTTGCCCGGGGATAGACGCGAATGGCGGCCTGGAGCTCGGTCAGGGCCGAGCGTTGGTCCCCGGAGTCGATTCGCATTTCGGCCAGCAGGAAGGTGCCACGGGGGTGGTGAGGGAGCAGGGCCAGCGCCTTCGCGAAATGGCCTTCGGCCTCGGTCTGGGCCCCGGCATGGCTGCGGGGATCGTTGAGCAGGCGACGATACATGACGTCCCCCCTCAGGATCCAGGCCGAGGCGCAGTCAGGCTCAGCCTGGGACACGAGGGCTCCCAGGGCCTCGACTTCCTCCATCCGGGTTTCATCGCGATGGAGAGCCTGACCATGAACGAGAGTCCAGAAGTGACGGTCCTTTTCTGGGAGAAAGTAGGAGGCACGGCTCTGGGAGAGGTAGATGGGGAGGGCATTCAGGGCCTTCTGGATGGTCGGGGCGGGGCTCCCCTCCAGGGTCGGAGTCTGTCGCCAGCATCTGTTGGAATCACGCCTCAGGTCGGCCAGCCAGGCATAGCGGAAGCTCAGGGAGAGGCGGTCATCCAGCCGTGAAAGAGTTGGGACCAGGATGAGAGTTCTCCCTGGAAGGGCCTGGAGATCACCCTCGGGTGGGAGCTCAGGTACGGTAGCCACCGTGAGGCTGCCGAGATACTCCAGGTGGTCCTGAAGAAAGGTATCGAGGGCGCTTCGATACTCTTGGCTGAACGTTTCACTGCGAACGCTCAAGAGCAGAACCGCCGAGGGCTGGCGCGTCAGGGCGTGGAAGGCCGCATAGCCCAGCATGGCAAGAGCTACGAGGCCAGAAGTAAGCAGCAGGAAGCGCAGGCCTCGGGTTCGGTTGGGAGCATTGGGAAGGGTAGGCAGCGCGGAAGTGGGCAAGGGTGCCTGTCCAGGTGAGGGTGGTGGGTGTTGGGGTTCTGGCCCAATCATCGCATCATTCTGAAGGTTTCGCTGTGGAGTGCCCATGGATCCTCGAGGTCAAAGTCTCATTGCGCTGGCATGGGCCTGTTCGATGGTTGCCACTGCCCAAAATGCGCCACAGCAACCAAGTGCTTCCGACCAAGCCCGCATGGAAGATGCCGTGATCGAGGCGAACCGTAAGGGCGCGAAGCCCAGACCCATTTCTCCAGGGAAGGGACTGTCTCGAGAGGATCGTGAGCGGGCAAGAGTCTTTCAGGATGCCAAAAAATCGGTTGTCTACATCAACGCCAGCACCAATCGGGTCGTGATTCGGGACGTGGATACCGGGAATGAATATCGACTACCTCCAGGGACGGGAACAGGATTCGTGTGGGATAACCTGGGTCATGTCGTGACGAACCACCATGTGATCAGGGTGGAAAATCCGGCCACCGGAGCTCCGCTGACGGAAACGGAAAATATTGAAATAAGGCTATCCAACGGCAGAAACTACAAGGCTCGTCTCATTGGCAGAAGTCTGGAATACGACATCGCCGTTCTTCACGTATTCGCACCGCTGGCTGATTTGAAACCGCTGCCACTGGGGGCCAGCAATAATTTGGCCGTGGGCCAGGGGCTTTTGGCCATCGGCAATCCGTTCGGGTTGGACCACACGATGACAAGCGGCATCGTCTCAGCGCTGGGGCGTACATTGCCAACCAGTTTCGGAACGCTCATCAAGGGCGTGATTCAGACGGATGCCGCAATTAATCCGGGGAACTCGGGAGGTCCGCTGCTCGACTGGCAGGGGCGATTGGTAGGAATGAATACGGCCATACCCAGTGCTACGGGAGCCAATGTAGGAGTCGGCTTCGCCATTCCGGCCGATACGCTCAACCGCGTTGTTCCAGAGTTGATCGCGAAGGGGAACACTCAACGGCAGCCCCTTGGCTTCGTGTCGATGTCGCACAGGAATGCGATGAACGTATTTGGAATTGAACACGGGATCGTTGTCGAATCGGTAGAACCTGGGAGTGCCGCCGATCGGGCAGGGCTCAAAGGACTGAAGGCACAAGGGGAAGGCAAGCCGCTGCTGGGTGACGTCATCGTGGGCTTTCAGGGGAAACCCCTGGCGACGGACGTTCTGCTTCTTGACCGGTTGGATCTGATTCCTCCGGGAACTCCGCTGGTATTCGATGTGCTTAGAGATGGAGTGGAGCTCAAAATCACGATTCGTCCATGGGAGGAAGCGGCCAAGCCCGCGAATGATCCCATCTAATGCTCAAGGCCGTCGCCTGACGGCCCTGAGCGCTGCTTCGGATCGTTCTATCTCTTCGCGGGGATATTGCTCAACAGCGTGGTGCTGCCCATTCAGAACTGAACACCGACCCCGAAGGTCCACATCCGCTCGAATTCCCGACCCTTGCCTTGGGCCGTGAGGTACGAGGTCAGATCAGCCACTGAACTCAGCTTCAGCGGGCGATCCTTGGTGATGGGCTGCTGGTAGCTGGCGGCAACATAGGGGTTGATGGCCGGGATGGGCAGGCGCCACCGGGCGCCCACTCGCAGCCAAGTACGAGATAGGGAGTGGTCTTCAGAGGCCCCGACTGTTTCGAATTGGTACTTTTGAAAACGCTGAATGACCCCCATCTCGCCTGCGATACCCGTGAAGGGCACCCAGAACTGGGCGTTCACGCCGATGCCCGCGCCGTATTGCTTCAGTGAACTGGCCTGGTTCGCGGCGCCTAGGATCTGACCATCGGACTTCCACTGGGCGACTTCGACGCCCCAGTCGAACTTGAGGACAGGCCCCATGCGGATGATGCGGTGACTCACGGTGAAGATGGCGCCCTGACCCGTATCCAAATCATTGATGGTGGCGATGCCTTGAACCATGGTTTGGGACAGGCTCTGGCCCTTGGGGAAGGGCACCTCCACCCGCAGATCCCAGGCCTGGGCCGACAGGGGCAGAGTCGCGAGGATCAGGGGAATGGCGCGCAGCAGCATGAAGTTCTCCCAGGCAATGGAATCATCGGATTCCCCTGGAGTTTAGCCTTGGTCCGCCTTCAGGCCTTCCATTTGATGCTGCACCCCATGCTGGCCTTCTGGGCGGCGGCGGGTTTCTTCCCCGCCAGAACGGCCTCGATGGCTAGGCGCAGTTCCTGGTGCCTGACCTTGGCGGACTCCTTCCAATTGTCGTCGAGGCGCCCGCGATAGGCCAGCAGGCGATCCGGGCCATAGAGGAAGTAGTCGGGCGTGCACACCGCGCCGAAGGCCCGGGCCACCTCCTGGGAGCCGTCGTAGAGGTAGCGGAAACGGTAGCCCTTCTCCTCGGCGCGGCGGCCCATGGCTTCGAAGGAATCCTCGGGGTACTGCTCCGCATCGTTGGCGCTTATGGCCACCACCTCGCAGCGGCCGTGGAAATCCTGGGCCAGGGCATTGATCCGGTCATCCACCGCCTGCACATAGGGGCAGTGGTTGCACAGGAACACCACCAGCAGGGCGGGTGAGCGGAACTCCGTTTGCTTCCAGGTGCGGCCATCCACGCCGGGCAGGGCGAACTCGGGGCAGGGTGTGCCCAGGGGCACCATTCCGGATTCCATCAACGCCATGGGTTCCTCCCGCTCCTGGGATGCCAGAAAGACGGATTCTGGCAGATGTCATCTTTTTGACTTGCACCCTAGCTCCAGGGATCTAGGCTATTTCCAAGCCACAGGACACTCCATGCCCGCTCTTCCTCGCCTCCATTGGTCCACCCTGGGCGAGCCCACTCAGGGCATGGAACATCGCTGGGCCGGCACCTGGGAAGTGACCGTGGATCGCAACGCCGCGGCCTCCCTGCCTCCCGAAGCCACCGATCTCTGGGTGCTCAGTGCAGAGGCCGCCGAACCCCCGCCGGTGCTGCTTCGGGCCATGGCCGAGGTCGGGGCCCTGCCCATACTTCTCCTTCGGTCCGAAAATAAGCCCGTTCCCCCAGCGGTGCTGGTGGCCTGGAGTGCTCTGGGGTCGGCCCGCTGGAGCCTCCTGACCGAGGATCCCCCCAAACCCGGTCTGCGGCCCCTGGCGGCCCATGTGGCACCGCTGACCGCAGGGCAGGCCCTGGGTCTCGGGTTGGTGGGGATCGGGGCGGCCATGCAGGAGGTGCTCACCAAGTCCCGCGCTGCGGCGGCCACCAAGGCCACGGTGATGCTCCAGGGCGAGAGCGGCACCGGCAAGGAGGTCATCGCCCGGGCCATCCACCGCCTCAG
>JAYREN010000148.1:0-8397 GCA_041908845.1 Holophaga sp.
GACTTCAACGGGTGGACGACTGATTGGATTTCATGTCGAAGTCACGTGCCACGAGCGACAAAATCTTAGTTTTTGGAACTCACATCGAGGGAAGGATACACTTCCGAAAGAAAAATGAGCGACCCCGCAGCCTGCTGTCCTCCGCGGTTCTTCTTTTTCCTCAGATGCAAACGGATCCTCCGGGTAAATCGCAATGCCCCGGCTGATTTCTCCTCCTGTATGCGCGTGTGCCTCGTATTACAATGTTGAAAATTCCGGAGTCCCCCATGGCCCTTCGCCTCCTCACCCCCGCGCTGCTGGCGCTCATCGCGCTGCCTGCCTTTACTCAGGCCCCGCCGGTTCCCGCGCCGGAGGTCAAGCCCAACCGCACCTTCACCGTTGAGACGGAGGTACCGCGCACCTCGGTGAAGGCCCAGGGCAAGTCCGGCACCTGCTGGTGCTTCGCCACCAACAGCTTCATGGAGTCGGAGCTGCTGCGCCTGGGCAAGGGCGAGATCGGTCTCTCCGAGATGTTCGTGGTGCGCCACACCTGGCCCGAAAAGGCCTGGCACTACTTCCGGCTGCAGGGCGTGGCGCCCTGGAGCCCCGGCGGCCAGGCCCACGACTGGGTCAACGCCGTGAAGGCTCACGGCATTGTCCCCCGGGAGGCCTACACGGGTCTGGCGGCCGGGGAGACCACCCATGTCCACGGCGAGATGGATGCGGGCCTCCGGGGTTTCCTGGATGCGGCGGCCAAGGGCAAACAGCCGAGCACCAAGTGGCCCGCAGCCTTCCAGGGCATCCTCGACGCGTACCTGGGCCAGCCCCCCGCGACCTTCACCTTTCAGGGCAAGAGCCACACGCCGGCAACCTTCCGGGATTCCCTGGGCCTGGATCTGGACGGCTATGTGGAACTCGCCAGCTTCACCCACCATCCCTACTACAAGCCGTTCCGCCTGGAGATCCCCGACAACTGGACCCAGGACAACCGCTACTACAACCTGCCCCTGAATGAGCTGGAGCAGGTGATGGAGAGCGCCCTGAAGAACGGTTACTCCTTTGTGTGGGACGGCGATGTCTCCGAGAAGGAATTCAGCCAGAAGACCTTGGGCTACGCCTACATTCCCAAGTCCGCCGAGCAGAAGAACGAACCGAATGTGCCCGAGGCGGAACTGGAAGTCACCCCGGAGCTGCGTCAGGCCGCCTTCAATGACTTCCGCACCACGGATGACCACCTGATGCATATCGTGGGCCTCGCCAAGGATCAGACGGGCAACCGCTTCTACCTCACCAAGAACAGCTGGGGCATTACCCCCAACACCGGGCCGAACAAGGGCTACGTCTACATGTCCCGCAGCTTCGTGCTCATGAAGGGCACGGCCATCATGGTGCACAAGAAGGCCATCCCGGCGACCATCGCGGCCAAGCTGGGGATGTAGCGCCTCAGAACCCTCCAGTTCACCGGGTGAAAAACAACACCGGGGTTCGAGGAACTCCGGTGTTGTTCCGTGCTGGAGCATTGGGATTTCGAGGCTAACTGTTCTGGGAGGGATTCAGAAAACGGAGAGAGCTCCCCTCAAGGCTGGAGCAATTCTCGTGACGGAACGGAGGGCTCGAACCATCAGAGAGGTTGGAGGCTTTTCCCCATGAAATCTCTCTTACTGATGGTGATGAGTGGCCTGGCGCTCGCAGCCCAAGGGGTGGTGAACCTGGAAGCAACCGCCTGGCAGACCCGCCTGAACGAAGTGCGCAAGCCATCTGTGGGGGGCACACAGTTCTCGCTTGCTGATCTGCTGGGCTCGGGTCCGGCCCTGGGGATCCGTGTGGATGCGAGCTGGGAACTGAACGATCGTCACGGTCTGCGGGTGCTGCTGGCCCCCTTCGAGGTCTCCGGCACGGGAACTTTCCAAGCGCCCGTGAACTATCAAGGGCGCACCTTTGAGGCCGGGGTGGCCACCCGCGGCCTCTACCGCTTCAACAGTTGGCGCCTTACCTGGCGAATGACGCTCCATTCGAGTCCCCAGTGGACGGTGCGAGTTGGGGCCACCGCAAAGATCCGGGATGCCAAGGTGCGACTCGAACAGGGCGGGCTCGTGGAGTCCGCCCAGAATGTAGGTTTCGTGCCATTGGCTCATCTCTACGTGGAGCGCCGCCTCACACCCGCCCTAGGGCTCCTTCTGGAGACCGATGCCCTGGCGGCCCCTCAGGGACGGGCGGTGGATGGTGCCCTCCTCCTTCGGTGGCAAGTCACACCAAGGCTCCACGGCGATGTTGGCTACCGGATACTCGAGGGGGGTGCCGACAATGACGAGCTGTATACCTGGGCTCGCCTCGATGGCTGGCGCTTGGGGTTGGGCGTTCGGTTCTGATGGTGGCAGGCGAGTTCTGCTCGGATTATGTGATCCTTGACAGTGCAGCCCCGGAGGTTCCGTGCTCCAGTTCGAGCCCTTTCTGTCCCTGCTCCTGGCCCTCTTCGCGGGGCTGCTGATAGGACTGGAACGCCAACAGAATGCGGTCTCCGATACTTCGGGGCCGGAGATCCTGGGGGGAGTGCGCACACATCCCCTGGTGGCCATCGTCGGCGCTTGCACCATGCTCCTGGCCCGGCAGATCGGGCCTGGCATCCTGCTGGTGAGCCTGGGCGGATTCCTAGCCTTCCTAACCCTCTCCTACGCCCACGATCTCCGCACGACGGGTTCCCGAGGGCTCACTTCCGAGGTGGCGGTGCTGCTCACCTTTTTGCTGGGGGCCCTCTCCGCCGCTGGGGAGTCCATGCTGCCCGTGAGTCAGAAGGTCGTCGTCGTGTCCTCGGTGTCCGTGGTGGCGACGCTGCTGCTCAGCGTCAAACCCACCCTCCATGCCCTGGTCCGGAAGGCCTCCAAAGAAGACATATTTGCCACCCTGAAGTTCCTCCTGGTCACTCTGGTGGTACTGCCCCAGTTGCCCAACCGCACCATGGGACCGCTGGATGTCCTGAATCCCTTCAAGATCGGCCTGATGGTTGTGCTCATCGCGGGCATCAGCTTTACGGGATACGTGGCGGTTCGGATCGTGGGGCCACGGCGGGGCCTCGGTCTCACGGGCATCCTGGGAGGGCTGGCGTCCTCCACGGCCGTGACGCTTTCACTGTCGGGGCGGGCCAAGGAGGAACCTCGCCTGACGGATTCCTTCGTCATGGCCATCCTGTTGGCCTCTTCGATCATGTTTCTGCGGGTGTTGGCCACCGTGGCCATCCTGGCGCCAGCGCTGGTGCCTTCACTGGCCATACCCTTGGGCGCCATGGCTGGAGGCGGCTTTCTGGCCAGCATCTTCCTTTGGCGGAATTCTCGTGCAAAGGCCACGGCCGAGGGCGGAGACATCAGCCTGAAGAATCCCTTTGAGCTGACCACAGCCTTCAAGTTCGCCGCCTTCTTCGCGCTGGTCCTGCTGGGCGCCAAGGCCGCGGTCACCTATTTCGGGAGCGGCGCCACCTACCTGACGGGCCTCCTGGCGGGCACCACGGATGTAGACGCCATAACCCTTTCAATGGCTAGGTTGGCGCAGACCGGCAGCATCGCCATTCCGGTGGCGGTCACGACCATCCTGCTGGGGGTTGCCTCGAACACGGTGGTGAAGGCCGGCATGACGGCATTCGCCGGGGGGTGGAGCTTCGGGCGCCGCATCGCCATCCTCTTTGGAGGTCAGCTGGTACTGGGGGCGCTGGGCCTGCTCATCATTTGGCGCCTCTGAGATCGGAGCAAGGACATGATCAAGGGTCGGCTTCAGAAACTTCTCGGAACTTGGTTGGCGGGGCTTCTGGCCCTGCTGCCCTTGGTCCTGACACTCTCCCTGCTGGCCTGGGTGGTCAACCTGATTCATGTCTACCTGGGGCCCAACAGCCCCGCCGGGCGCTTCTTCTCCCTTTTCGGTCAGCCCTTCGCCAATCATCCGGTGCTGGAATACCTGGCGGGGGCGGTGCTCCTGATCCTCGTGATCTACCCCTTGGGCCTGGCCGTTCAGTCGAGCCTGAAGAAGCCTCTGGCAGCCTTCGTGGACCGCACAGTGCGGCGAATCCCTATGGTCGGAAGCCTCTACAGCCTGGCGGATCGCTTTGTGGGCCTCCTGGATCAGAAGCAGGATGCGGACATCGCGGCCATGAGCCCGGTCTGGTGCTTCTTCGGGGGGGATGGCGTGGCCGTGCTGGGGTTGTTGCCCAACCCGGCTCCCGTCGAGTTGGAGGGCAGGGCCTATCTCGCCGTGCTCGTTCCCACGGCGCCGGTACCCATAGGCGGAGGCCTGCTCTATGTCCCTGCCGAATGGGTGCGCCCGGCGCAGATCGGCGCCGATAGGCTCACCAGCATCTATCTCTCCATGGGGATCGTGGCGCCGCCATCCCTTCCCAAGGCGACGGACCTTTCGTCTCCTTTGGAATAGCCTCTCAACGCGGAATCTCCGTGGGCTGCATCTAAGATGTTGGAGTAGTCACTCATCCCTGTCTCAGGAGCCCCCATGCCCGTCAAGCCCAGCACCAAGGAAGAGGAATTCATGCTCCAGCAGGAGCTGCAGCGTCGGCGTCAGGCCGCCCAGGAGGTAGAGGCTCGGATGCATGCGGAAGAGCGGACGCGCCTCAAGGACCTGCACTGGATGCGCTGCCCCAAGTGCGGCATGGAGCTCCAGGAAGTGGAATTCCGGGGTGTCCGCATCGACCAGTGTGCCGCCTGCCAGGGGGTTTGGCTGGATGCGGGGGAACTGGATCAACTCGCCAAGGCGGAAACCTCGGGTGAGGTGATGGGTGCCTTCAAGCGGATCTTCAAGGGATAGAAGGCGCGACCAGATCTGTGATCTTTGCACCCTTCACCCACATCTCTCGGCGAATGACCTTGGCCCCGGTGGAATCGTAGTACTCGGCGGGGCCATGCTGCAGGCCGTCGGCGTAGGTCAGGGTCTTCTCCCGGATGTCCGCCGCGCGCCAGAACTCGCTCTTGCCATGCAGCTTGTGGGCATTGTTGAAGCTCTCGATGCGCTTGATCTTCGTGAAACCGCCCAGCATGAAGTAGTCGAGCTCCTTGCGGGAGACCAGAGCACCGTTGGACCATTCCTCCTCCCAGGTGGGCCAACTGCCGTATCGGTTTAGCAGGTGGCGGGAAAGGCCGTGCTTTCGGTCGGCCTTCCAGTTGATCTCCCCTTTTCCCGTGGCGGTGAAGTGCTCCTCGAGCCCCTCCAGGAGGCCATCCTGATAGCGACGGATGGAACGCCCATCCCCCGGGCCATATCCGATGGCGTCGCCGTGCAGCTTGTCGTTCCGGTACGTGGCCTCGCTGGAGAGTTCCCCGGCGGTGGCGACATTGATCCTGCGCCAAGTCTTGCGAGGCCCCTCCTTCAGGCCATTCACATAAGTTACCTGCTCGATGATCACGGGCTGGAAGCCCACGCCATTCGCGTCTCGCTTGGCCGTCGGATTGTCCAGCTTTTCAAAGAGGCCTTCCATCTTGTCATTGCGGTAGGGCACCCGCGTTTCGACTCGGCCATTGTCGAAGTAGGTTTCGGCGATGCCCTGGCGGAGTCCCTTGTCATAGCGGGTCAAGCTCTTGAGCTGCTGGCCGCCCGGCCAGTATTCCTTCACCTCGCCATGAATCTTTCCATTCAGGTAGGGCGTCTCTTTCTTGGTGGAGCCATCGGGATAGTTCTCCGTCTCCACCCGGGGAATGGAGGTCTTGGCTACCTGTGCCTGCACCTGGGGTTTGCCGACCAGAACTCTCTGGGGCTGGGCAGGCTGGGCGAAAACCTGAAGGGCCAGCAAGTTGGCGAGAGTCGCGAGATGAATGCGGGTTGCGGCATAAAGCATCGGCCTTCCTCCTCGGATGTGAAGCGGCATCGAAATTGGGCGGGGATGGCCAAGGATCGTTTCCGCAGCGAGGTGGGTCAAGGCGCTTCGGGGAGATTTGGTGTCCTACTTCCAGCTGGCCCAGTAGTCGGGGTTCTCCACGAGTCCTGCCGCGGGCGTCGCCTTCAAGGGCCTGAAAGTGTCCACCATAACGGCCACTTCGTCGGTGCGCTCCTTGGTTCGGCTGGCGGGAATGGCCTTGGGATGGGGGCCGTGGTGGATGCCTTGGGGATGCCAGGTCACCATGCCGGGGCCGATGCCCTCGCGGCTGAAGAAATGACCGTCGGAATAGAACAGCACTTCGTCGTAGTCGATGTTGGCGTGGAAGAAGGGCACCCGCATGGCGCCTTCCTCCTCCTCGAAGGGGCGGGGCAGGAAGGAACAGATGACGAAGTTACGGGCCATGAAGGTGCTGTGGGCGCTGGGGGGCAGGTGGTAGCGGGCGCTCAGGATGGGGCGGATATCCTTCACGTTGATGCGCCACACCGTGAGATCGCCCTTCCAGCCCACCACATCCAGGGGGTTGAAAGGGTAGTAGACCTTGGTGATTTCGTTCTCGCGCTTGATGTGGAGGGCCCACTCCCCGGGAGTCTCATCCACGGGCGCCAGCTCCGGCGTGTCGATCATCGCCGGATCGAAGAGGGCATTGGGGCCCAGCTGGTTGCGGTCGGGGATGGTGATCTCGCTGGCGCTCTCGATGAGCAGGTAGCGCTGCTCACCGGTGTCGGGCAGGAACCGGTACGTGGTGCCCCGGGGCAGCACCAGGTAGTCGCCCTTGGTGTAGTCGAGGTTGCCGAAGACAGTCTCCAGGCGTCCGCCGCCCGCGTGGATGTAGTAGACGTCATCGCCATCGGCGTTGCGGTAGAGGAAGTCCATGGGCTTGGGCGAGACCCAGTGCAGGGCCACATCCTCGTTGTGCAGGAAGCAGACCGGCGCGAAGGCGGCCTCCGTGGAGCCCAGCATGGAGGCTTGCACGGCCTCGGCGCCATCCACCACCAGGCGGTTCAGGTCGTAGCTGTGGGGCCGCAGCGGGCCCTCGATGCGCGTCCAGGACGTAACGGGGTGCCTGCGGTAGAGATGGGTGGTGCGACCGAAAAAGCCATTGCGGGCGAACTCCTCCTCGAAGGTGCCTTCGGGCAGGTTCACGTGGGCTTGGCGGGTGACGGTGCCCTTCTGGAGGGGGAAGAGCGGGGTGTCGTTGGAAAGGCGCATGGGGAGTCTCCGGCGATGCTGGCAACCAATTTCCCTTGGATGCCGCTGCATGAATCCGGTGTACGGCATCCAATCCGGAAATGCGGTGAGGCGATCACCCACCACACCGACCCTGGAGCCCGCCATGTCCGACCCCAGCTTTGCCCTGAAGGCCCCCGCCAACCCGAAGACCGCCACCAATCCCCTGGGGCTCACGGGCATCGACCACTTCCAGATGACGGGTTCCATCGAACGGCTGGAGGGGCTCTATCGGCGGCTGGGTTTTGCACGCATTGCCTCGGGTCCCGTGTCCGGTGGTCGGCTGGTGCATCTCCGGCAGCAGCGCATGGATATCCTGATCTTCGAGGCCGATGGTAATCACCCGGCGGGCCGCTACTTCCAGGCCCATGGCGAGGGGGTCTGCGCTCTCAATTTCGGGGTCGAGAACTTGGATGCGGCCCTTGCCGCGGCGCGGGAGCGGGGCGCCACCGTGCGCCTCGAGGCGGAGACCCATCGCCTGGGAGAAGGCACCCTGCGTTTCGGCGCCATCCAGGGCGTGGGGGATGTCTGGAACTATCTGGTAGAGCGCAAGGGTGATGCCGGGGCCTTTTGGCCAGGCCTCGCGCCCGACCCTGCCCCCGCCCTCTGCGAGCCCGGCCTGGTGCGGGTGGACCACCTCACCAACAATGTGGGGCCCGGCGAGATGGAGGCCCTGGTGGCCTTCTACGAGCGGGTCTACGGCTTCGTCGTCACCCGGGAATTCCATATTCGAGGCGCCCTGGGCACGGGGCTGGATTCCAAGGTGGTGCAGAGCGCCGACAATCGCATCATCATCCCCATCAACCAGCCCACCGACGACAAGAGCCAGATCCAGGAATACATCAAGCGCCACAAGGGGCAGGGCGTCCAGCACATCGCCATGTCCACCAACGACATCGCCCACACCCTGGTGACCCTCAAGGCCCAGGGCTTCCGTTTCCTCCAGGTGCCCGACACCTACTACGAACTGCTGCCCGGCCGCGTTGCCGAGGGCGGCTACACCGTGGCCGAGAGCCTGGAAACGGCCCGGGAGCTGGGCATCCAGATCGATGGCGACGCCAGCGGCTACCTGCTGCAGCTCTTCACCGAGGACCAGATCGGGCCCCTGTTCTTCGAGATCATTCAGCGGCGGGGGAACATGGGGTTCGGGGAAGGGAACTTCAAGGCCCTGTTCGACAGCATTGAACTGGATCAGAAGAAGCGGGGGGTGCTGTAGGCAAGGGGAAGGAAATCTCTTCACCCTGCGGGCTCAGACCACCCACCCGAGCCGAAGCTCTCCACCGGAGTGGCCGGAATACTATTGCATTCGTGCCCCGATGAAGGTC
>JAYREN010000149.1:0-8314 GCA_041908845.1 Holophaga sp.
TCCAGCCCTTTGCCCCGGGGGGGCTCGTGCTGGCACTTTCTCTGACAGTCTTTTCGGCCACCCTCGCCCTGCAACTCTTCCGGGCCCGGCGCCATGCCCGGGAGATGCTTGGCCCCATGGAGTGGCTCGTGGCCCAGGTGCGCGATCCTTGGGCCGCCGAGGGCCATCCCGGGGCAGTCGCGCCGGGTACCCTGCGCTCGTTGCGCCTGGGGCCGCGCTGTCCAAGCCTCGGCCGCAGGCTGGCGGAGTTGGATCTCCCCGGCCGGGCCGGAGTCACCATCGTGGCGCTGCTCCGGGAAGGTTCCCACCCGGTGGCCCTGCATCCCTCGCCGGAACTCCGTCAGGGCGATCTGCTGGCTCTGGCCGGGGCCGACAGTGCCCTGGATGAGGCCGAGATGCTACTGGGGGACGAGGGCTAGTGTAGTCCGCCTGAAAACCAGGCAACTATATTCCACATCGTCGCACCTGATACTGAGAGGCGACATGGCACACGCGGGACGAGTTGAGCTTACGGAAGAAGTGAGGACGCGCTTGGAGGAGATGGCGCGGAGCCGGACGCTGGCGGCCCGCAAGGTTTTGCGGGCGAAGATCATCCTTCGCCGTGCGAATGGGGAGTCATATCGCGACATCGGAATGGCTTTGGGTTGCGATCATCGGACCGCTTGGAAATGCCCCAATCGGTGGACTGTCGCTGGCTTTGAGGGAATCGAGAAAGAACAGGCAGGCCGAGGGAGAAAGTCGCGCGTGATTGCAGCGAAGAGTCAGGAGATCGTTCAGAGAACGACCCAAGAAACGCCCGCCAATGCCACGCACTGGAGCCGCGCAAAGATGGCGCAAGCCGCTGGCGTGAGTGAGAGCACGGTGGGGCGCATCTAAAAACGAAACGGGCTGAAACCTCACCGTGTCGTGGGTTTCAAGATCAGCAACGATCCAAGGTTTGAAGAAAAGCTGGTGGATGTTGTGGCGCTTTACTTGGATGCTCCCGAGCACGCCATCGTGCTGAGCGTGGATGAAAAGAGCCAGATCCAGGCGCTGGACCGCACCCAGCCTGGCCTCCCAATGAAGAAGGGCCGCTGTGGAACGATGGCGCACGACTACAAGCGCAACGGCACCACCACGCTATTCGCAGCGTTGAATACGCTGGATGGAACGGTGATCTCCGAGACGATGCCGCGCCACCGTCACCACGAGTGGTTGAGGCTCCTGAAACGGCTCCACCGGGCGACCCCAAAGCGTCTGGCGCTGCACATCATCTGCGACAACGTACGCCACTCACAAGCATCCGGCGGTGAAGGCGTGGTTGGAGACGCACACCCGCGTCCATGTTCACTTCACGCCGACGAGTGCATCGTGGCTGAACATGGTGGAGCGATTTTTCCGAGACATCACCGAGAACCCCATCCGCAGGGGCGTTTTCAGGTCGGTCCCCGAACTCGAAGCGGCCATCCACACCTACATCGCGAATCACAGCGCAGCCCCAAAGCCCTTCATCTGGACCGCTGCCGCGAACGATATCCTCGCCAAAGTCGCCTGAGCGAGGAGGGCTCTGGATGTTGCACGTATTTCTGGTGATCTACACTAGGATCGCTCTGAGTTCCTTCGGCATTTCCCCAAAAGGAGGCCTTTGATGGAACCGCGGGGGATAGCGGAGACGTTCTGAGGGTGCGAAGGTTACCCCATAGGCCTGGGCCAGGGCTCCAATACCGCCACTCGTTCAGTCCAAGCATGGCACTTGGAGTAAGCGCATGGCCCACGACATCCTTCCAACCATCGCCCTGGGGTTGCTCGCTGCGTTTGCGCTGGCGCTGCTCCTTGCGCGGTTCAAAATTCCGACCATTGTCGGCTACCTGGTGGGCGGGATTCTGGTTGGTCCCCACACGCCGGGGTTTGTTGGGAACAGTTCAGCTGCGGGTGAATTGGCGGAGGTCGGGGTCATCCTTCTGATGTTTGGCGTGGGGCTCCATTTTTCGCTCCAGGACCTGCGAAGGGTTTGGAAGATCGCCGTTCCTGGGGCCATCCTCCAAATCTTGGTGGCCACTTGCCTGGGCGCCTGGTTGGCTAGGTCCTGGGGATGGTCATTCGCCAGCGGCCTGGTGTTCGGCCTGAGCCTGTCCTGTGCGAGCACTGTGGTGCTGCTGAAGGCGCTGGAAAGCAGGGGGCTCAGCAAGCACCAGCACGGTCATATCGCCATCGGATGGCTGTTGGTGGAGGACATCGTCTGTGTGGTTGTACTCCTGCTCCTGCCAACCCTTGGGGCCATGCAGGGAATCCAGGGAAGCGGGTCCACCTCAATCCTGGAAGTGCTCAAGCTCCTGCTCATCGCGCTTCTGAAAATCACGGTTCTGGCCGCGCTCATGTTTTTCGCCGGCACACGGGGAGTGCGCTGGCTGCTCCACGAAGTGCTCCGCCACAACTCCAGTGAATTGTTCACGCTGGCCATCGTTGGTATTTCGGTGGGGTTCGCCTATCTCGTTTCCGTGCTCTTTGGCATCAGCTTCGCGCTGGGGGCCTTCCTGGCCGGAGCCCTAGTCAACGGCCTACCCATCAGTCACCGGATCCTGAACAACATCCAGCCTCTGCAGGACACCTTCTCCGTGCTTTTCTTTGTGGCCGTGGGGATGCTCTTCGATCCCATGGTGCTGGTCCGAAATCCCGTCAAGATTCTGGCCGTGCTCGGGATCATCCTCATTGGCAAGACCATTGCCGCTTTTTTCTTGGTTCGAGTGATGAACTTTGGGATCGAAGCCGCTCGGATTGTCTCTGCCGGTCTGGCACAGATTGGTGAGTTTTCCTTCATTCTCGCGAGCCTCGCTTCCAGCGTCGGCCTGCTCTCGAACGAGGGCTATCAGCTCATCATCGCGGGCTCAATTGTGTCCATTGCCCTCAACCCGAATCTATTCCTGCTTGCCACCCGGGGCCGAAAGGTGCCCGTGGAAGGCTGAGCCAGGCACACACCCCCTGATGTTGGGAGTTCCCATGACCGCTGCCCTCACGGCCCTCAAACCCGCCTGGACCCTGGCGGATCCTTCGGGACAGGAGCTTTGGTTCAACAGCACGGATGTCTCGGAGGATGGCGGGGTGTTTGTGACGGGCACCTTCAAGTTCGATACCACGGCGGACTTCACGCTGTTCGTGGTGGATCGCCAGGGCCACGAACGGCTCCGGGATGTGTGGGCCGGTTCCGACATGGGCGTGTTCTGGACGGCCGTGAGCCGCGATGGGCGCTACGCGGGGGGCGGCGGGTGGCTGCACGCCAGTTCGGCCCGGGGCTACATCGGGCAGATGAAGCTCTGGGATCTTCAGACGAAACAGCCCGTGATCCAGCAACAGACCGGCAGCCGGGTGAACCACATCGCCATGACTCCTGCGGGCGAGTGGGTGGCGGCCTCCTGCGGGCAGGTCTACAGCGGCTCCGGCCAGCTGGTCTACCTGTGGATGCGGCAGGCGGACGGCACCTTCAAGGCCCTGTCGGGCTTCCTGGAAAACGGTCTGAGCGCCCTCTCGGCTTCGTTCTCCGAGGACGGCCAGTGGCTCGTGGTGGCCTTCATCGGGCCCACCCACCTGATCCTGTTCCGGGTGACGCCCACGGGGCTGGTGGAAGCGAAACGCTGGAGCATCCCCCAGAGCCAGGGCCTCGCTGCGGAGACCACTGAGGATCCCGATCCCCGGAAGTACCTGGCGGAGCATCTGCGCTTCGCCTCCGAGAAGGCCAGCTACTCGGGGCCGTACGTGAAGAGCGTGTCCATGGCTCCGGATGGCAGCCGCTTCGCGGCGGCGGCCAGCGGCAAGAACGGGGTGTTCCTGTTCGATCGCGGAACCTTCCTCCAGACCGGCAAGAGCCTGTGGCAGAAGGCTCCCCTGGGCGTCACCACCACGAGTATCGTCACCCTGTCCCGGGATGGCCGCTTCCTGGTGGCGGCGGGCAACGGCACCGGAAGCCAGCCGGGAATCGCCTACCGGGTGGATGATTCGGCGGGTGGCCCGACCTTGACGTGGTGCCATTCCGTGAGCGCCTACGGGGCCAATCCCTGCAACCGCCTGATGGACGATGCGGGCGAATTCGTGGCCTTCGGCACGGGGCAGCCCCAGGGCAGCGCCCTTTCGCCGGGGCAGCTCTTCGTGCTGAAGGCCGCCAGCGGCGAGATCCTCAGCCAGATGGATACGCCGGTGATGAACTGGCCGCTCCAGCTGAGCGGCGATGGCAGCTGCGCCTTCGGCGGCAGCGACTGTTGCACGGCCTTCGCCTTCGAGGCCCAGGGCAACTGGGCCTGATGCACGCCAGCCAGACGGCCCACCGCATTCTCCTCCTGGCCCTGCGGCGCGGGTGGATCGATGGGGCGCGTCTGGAGGAAGGCGCAGGCGAGGTGACCCACGATCCCGTGGGGCTGCTGGCGCGGCTGCGGGAGGAAGGCATCCTGGACGAGGCCCAGGTGCAGGAACTGGAGCGGGAGGTCCGGGGGGAGCCCGATCTGCTGGATGGCACCCTCGACGGGGCCCCGGAGGAGGATGCCCGTGCCGTCAAGGAGCGGGAGGCCGCCGCCCTGGGGGTTTCCCTGGCGGACCTCACGCGGCACCGACCCCTTCCATCCCAGAGCGGATCGAGCTCTTCCGGCAGTTGGCCCATCGTCACGGGCGGACTGGAGGGCGATGCCCTCGGCCCCTATCAGGTGCTGGGCATCCTGGGCAGCGGCGGCATGGGGCGGGTGTACAAGGCCCTGGACCCGGCCCTGGGGCGGGTGGTGGCCCTCAAGGTGCTCCAGCGCAAGGGGCCGGATGTGCTGGACCGTTTCCTGCGGGAGGCCCGCGCCCAGGCCCGGGTGGAGCATCCCTTTGTCGCCAAGGTCCACGCCGTGGGCGAGGCCGATGGGCGCGCCTTCATCGCCATGCAGTTCGTGGCGGGCCAGTCGCTGCGGGATGGCCTGGCGGGGCTGTCCCTGGAGGAAAAGGTCCGAGTGCTGGAGGAGGTCTGCGAGGGGGTCCACGCCGCCCACCGCCTGGGCATCATCCACCGGGATCTCAAGCCCGGCAACATCCTGGTGGAAAAGGATGCGGATGGCCGCCCCCATCCCGTGGTGCTGGATTTCGGTCTGGCCTGTCTGCCGGAATACGCGGAGCTGGGCCAGGCGGGGTTCGCCTTCGGCACGCCGCGCTACATGAGCCCCGAACAGGTCCAGGGCCGCAGTCTGGATCGGCGCACGGACGTGTATTCCCTGGGAGTCACCTGTTTTGAAGTGCTCTGCGGGCGGGCGCCCTTCGAGGGCGAGCAGGTGGCGGAGCTGCTCCGTCAAGTGGTGGAAGATGAGGCCCCCCGACCCAGCGCCGTGGCCCCGGACCTGCCCCGGGATCTGGAGATCATCCTCCTGAAGGCCATGGAGAAGGCCCCGGCCCGGCGCTACGACTCGGCCCGGGCCCTGGGAGAGGACTTCCGCCGCTACCTGGAGGGCGAACCCATCCTGGCCCGGCCCGCCTCCCGGCTGGAGCGTTTCGCGAAATGGGTGCGCCGCAACCGCGCCCTGGCGGGAGTCACATTGGGCGCCCTGGTGGCGGTGATCGCGGTGGGAACCTTCGCTCTGGTCGTGGTGACCCGCAGCCGCACCCAGGCCCGCGCCGCGGCCTTCTTCAACCGGGAATCCGAGCGCCAGGAATCTTTGCTCGCCCGCACCTACAGCATGCCCCCCCACGATGTCACCGCCGCCGAGGACCAGGTGCGGGCCGACCTGGAGCGCCTGCAGCGCACCATGGAAAGCCTTGGCAAGGAGGCCGAAGGGCCGGGACGGGTGGCCCTGGGCCGGGCCCATCGCCTGCTCGGAGATCTGGAAGAGGCCCACGGTGAGCTGAAACGGGCCTGGGATCTGGGCTACCGCAGCCCGGAGGCCGCCGTGGAACTGGGCCTCGCCAAGGCGGGTCTGTACCGACGCCTCCTGATGCCCCGCACCGGCGCGGACCGTGCGGAGCGGCAGCAGGATCTGGACGCGCGCTACCGCAGGCCCGCCATCGAGCTGTTGCGACTGGCCCGGCAGGGCTCCACCAGCGCCACCCCCGATCTGGCCCAGGCCGAACTGGCCCTCACCGAAGAAAATTACGAAGAGGCCCTCCAGTTGGCCCAGCGGGCGCGGGAGAACCAGGGCTGGCTCTATGAATCCCATCTGCTGGAGGCAGAAGTCCACATGCAGAAGGCGCTGCGGGCCGCGGAGGGGCGGCGCCACCCGGAGGCCGAGGCCCTGTTGCTGCTGGCGGGCGAGGCCCTGGACAAGGCGTTGGAGATTGGCCGGAGCGCTCCCGCGGTCTATCTGCTGGAGGCTCGGCGGCGGACGCAGCTCCTGCGGGTGCGGGCGGAGAGCGGGCAGGGGGGTCAGGATAATCGCCTGCGGGACTGGGCGTTGGAGGCCTGCGAAAAAGCGCGGCGCATCCGGCCTCGGGGCTGGGAGGCCGCCACCTGTCGCACCCTGGCCCATCTCGCCTGGGCGCCCCAGCTCAGTGCCCGGGGCGAGGATCCGCGCACGGAACTGAAGCTGGGCATCGAGGCTGCGGAAGAGGCCCTGGCCCAGCGCCCGGAGAGCAACGAGACCCTGGATGCCATGGCCTTTCTCTGGTGGCGCTGGGCCATGGTGGAACAGCTCGAGGGCAAGGATCCGCGCCAGCCCCTGGGGAAGGCCACGAGCGCCCTGGAGCGGGCATTCAAGGATCCGGAACTGGCCCACCACCTGCACCATCGCATGGGCCTCTGCAGCACCACCCAGGCTCTGTACGATCTGGGCCATGGGGTGAACCCCGAGCCCGCCATCGCTCTAGCCGAGCGTCATTTCCGGGAGAGCTTCCGCCTCAAGCCCGTGGGCCAGCCCCTTTCGGATCTCCTCTGGGTGCTGGGGATTCGCGCCCAGGCCCGGGCCTGGTCCGGGGCCGATCTGGCGCCCCTGCTGAGGGAAGCCGAGGACCTGCACGCCCAGTGCCGCCAGCTCATCCCCGGCTACTTCTTCGCCCAGACCAACCTGGCGGATATTGCCCTGCTGAGGGCGGAAGCCTTGTTGAGGCAGGGGCAGGACCCGGGGCCCGAACTCCAGCGCTGCCGGGATTTGGGGGAGTCGGCGCTGAAGGAGAGCCCGAACCTGCCCTATGCCCAGGTGATCCTGGGCCGAGTTGCCCTGCTCCAGGGACTTCGCGAGGGCCTGGGCACCGAACGGGATTTCGAGAGGGCCCGCGCCTACTTCGAGGCGGCCCTCGCCCAGCGCCCCAACCGCGTGGATTTCCTGCGCTGGCCGCTGGTACTGCGGCTGGAGCGCCTGCGCCTCGCGCCATCCTGGAGCGAGGCCGCCTATCGCGCCCTCGTGCGGGACCTGGACACGGTGCGCAAGCGCCATCCCTCGGATCCCGACCTGGTGCTGCTGGCAGCCCGCCTCGAAGCCCAGGCCGCCCGCCGGGGGGAACTGTCTCAAAGAAAAAACCATCGCGCCAGGGCTGAAGCCCTGCGCCAACGGGCCGTGGAACTCAATCCCAACTTGAGGGCGGTGGCCGAGCGGATGGATTAGGGATGGCTCGGCCGCTCAGAGCGCCGCGTCGATCCATCCACCGCCGATGAGCCGCTCGCCGTCGTAGAAGGCCACGGCCTGGCCCGGTGTGACGGCGCTCTGGGGCGCCTCGAAATGGACAAGAACTGTCCCATCACTTTGGAAATCCAAATCCGCTGGGGCGCCGGAGTGCCGAGAGCGGATCTGGGCCTCGCAGTGCGGGGGCGGCTCGGTGTACCAGTGGAGCCCCGAGGCCCGCAGGCCGGAGGAGTGCAGATCTGCCTCTTCGGTGCTGAGGATCACGGCGGCGTCTTCCGCCCGCAGCCCGACCACGTGGGCTCGGGTGCCCAGGGCGATGCCGAGGCCCCGGCGCTGGCCGATGGTGTAGCGGTGGAAGCCCTCGTGGGGGCCCAGCACCTTGCCGTCGGTATCCACGAAATTGCCGGAGCGGGTGTCCTGGTCGAAGCGCTGGCGCAGGGATTCGGGAAAGCCCAGGCCTTCCATTGCCAAGCAGATGTCCTGGCTCTCGTGGCGCTCGGCGGTGACGAGGCCCAGCTCCCGGGCGAGGGCACGCACCTCGGGCTTGGTCATCGCCCCGAGGGGGAGTTCGAGTCGGGCCACCTGCTCGGGGCTGAGGTCGGAGAGGAAGTAGGACTGGTCCTTGGCGCGGTCCACGCCCCGCAGCAAGTGCACCTCATCGCCCTCCCGCCGGACGCGGGCGTAGTGGCCCGTGGCGATGCGGTCGGCACCGATGCGCTCGGCGTACTCGCCCAGGTAGCCGAACTTCATCTCGCGGTTGCAGTGCAGGC
>JAYREN010000150.1:0-8148 GCA_041908845.1 Holophaga sp.
GCGTGTCGGCGCTGCCCTCCATCAGCCAGCTCCAGCCCGAGGGCGGCTTTACAAAGATCACGAGGTCCGATACGCCGGCTCCGGCGCCTCGGCCCCAGCAGCCGGCCCGGTACATCCAGCTCCCCCAGCCGCGCGTGCCCGGCAGCGGCCCCAGCCGCCCCGGCGGAAGTCCTGGCGGTCGTCCCGGTGGGCCTCCGGGGAGTCGTCCCAGCGGTCCCGGCAGTCGCCCCGGTGGCCCTGGTGGCTCTCGTCCCGGTGGTCCGGGTGCTCGCCCCGGTGGCCCCGGCGGGCGCCCCAGCGGTCCCTATCGTCCTGGTGGGCCCGGCGGCAGTCGCGGACCTTCCATTCCCAACACCGGCCCCATCGATCCCAATGCCCAGAAGGGCCCCGGCCGCGGTGCCTCGGCCCACGGCAAGAAGAAGAAGGGCTACACCAAAGAGCAGCAGGAGATGGATCTCAAGCTGCGCCAGCCCCGCTCCCGCGCCCAACAGATCGCCACGGAGTACATTGACGAGGAGATCGGCATCGTCATGCTCTCCGAAGGCGTGACCGTGAAGGAACTGGCAGAGAAGTGCAATCGCGCCGCCAAGGACGTGATGGCCAAGCTGCTGCACCGCGGCATCTTCGTGACCATCAATCAGCCTCTCGATACGGAACTGGCCAAGGAACTGGCCCGGGAATTCGGCTTCCTGGCCGACATCGTCTCCTTCGAGGAGGACGTTCAGCTGGCCCAGGAAGAAAACAATGTGGCCGTGGGCGAAAAACTGCCCCGTTCCCCCGTGGTCACCATCATGGGCCACGTGGACCACGGCAAGACCTCGCTGCTGGATGCTATCCGCAAGACCAAGGTGGCGGCGGGCGAAGCGGGTGGCATCACCCAGGCCATCGGCGCCTACCATGTGGACGTCAAGGATCCCAACACCGGCGAGATGCGCCAGGTGGTCTTCATCGATACGCCGGGTCACGAAGCCTTCACCAAGATGCGCGCCCGGGGTGCCAAGGTTACCGATGTGGTCATCCTGGTGGTGGCCGCCGATGACGGCGTGATGCCTCAGACCATCGAGGCCATCAATCACACCAAGGCCGCCGACGTGCCCATGGTGGTGGCCATCAACAAGATCGACAAGCCCCAGGCCAACGCGGATCGCGTGCAGCAGATGCTTCTGCAGCACAATGTCCAGACCGAGACCTATGGCGGCGAAGTGCCCAGCATCGGCGTTTCCGCCAAGACCAAGGAAGGCCTCGATGAACTCCTCGAGACTCTGCTCCTGATGGCGGACATGAAGGAGCTCAAGGCCGTCTACGACTGCTCCGCCGCGGGCAGCATCCTGGAAGCCAAGCTGGATCGCGGTCGCGGTCCCGTTGCCACGGTGCTGGTCCAGCAGGGTCGCCTGAAGGCCGGGGACATCTTCGTGGCCGGTGCCACCATGGGCCGTGTCCGCGCCATGTTCGACGACCGGGGCAACCGCATCACCGAGGCTGGTCCCTCCACGCCCGTCCAGATCCTGGGCTTCGAGGAAGTGCCCTTCTCGGGCGACAACTTCCAGGTGGTGGAAGACGAGGCCAAGGGCCGCTCCATCGTGGCCTTCCGCCAGGAGAAGAACAAGGCCGCCGCCCAGGCCAAGCAGCGGGTCACCCTGGAGAACCTCTTCAGCACCCTCAAGGATGGCCAGGTCAAGGAACTGCCCCTCATCATCAAGGCCGATACTTCCGGCTCGGTGGAATCCATCGTGGGCAGCCTGGAAAAGCTGGGCACCGAAAAGGTCCGGGTGCGCATCATCCACTCTGCGGCGGGCACCGTCACCGAAAACGATGTGCTGCTGGCCGAGGCCTCCAAGGCCACGATCATCGCCTTCGGTGTGAAGGCCGAGCGCAAGACCGAGGAACTGGCCCAGGAAGAGGGCGTCGAGATCCGCTACCACGAGATCATCTACAAGGTGACCGAGGAGATCACGGCCGCCATGGTGGGCTTGCTGGAAGCCATCGACAAGGAAACGATCCAGGGCCAGGCGGAGGTTCGCCAGCTCTTCAAGATCGACAAGAACATGATCGCGGGCTGCTTCGTCACCGAGGGCAAGGTCCAGAAGGGCTACAAGGTCCGCGTGAAGCGGGGCGAGGACACCCTCTGGGAAGGTGGCATCAAGAGCCTCAAGCGTTTCAAGGAGGATGTCCACGAGGTGAAGAACGGCCTCGATTGCGGCATCGGCCTCGAAGGCTTCGATGGCGAGAAGGAAGGCGACATCCTGGAGTTCTACACCCGGGAAAAGATTGCCGCCACAAGCCTTTCCTGATCTTGACGCACTTCTAGGGAGGCCGAGCCCCACCGGGTTCGGCCTCCTTCTTCGTGGTAAGGTGACCCCATGGAATCCCGGAAACGCATGCGCGGCTTCACGCTCCTCGAACTCGTCACGGCCATGACGATCCTGGCCCTGCTGACCTCGGTGGGGATCGTGGGCTACCGTCATCAGACCCGGACAGCCCGGGAAGCGGTGCTGAAGGAGGATCTCTTCCAGCTCAATCACGCCCTGGAGTGCCACAAGGCCGATCGGGGCAAGTACCCGGCCAGCATTGGTCGCTTGCGGGAGCTGGGCTACCTGCGGGATATCCCCGTGGACCCCATGACGGGCTCCCGGGACACCTGGACCGAAGAAAACGAAGCGCAGGACCCGGACAACCCCGATGCGGAGGTCGGCATCTTCCGGATCCGCAGCGGCTCCACCGATGTGGGGAGCAATGGGATCCCCTACAACGAATGGAGCTACTGAACCCATGAGCGAGAAGACCCTGAGCCGACTGGACACTCTGTCCGTGGCGCTGCTGCTCATCTGGCTGGGCATGGCCCTGGGCTTTGCCTTCCTCCAGGCCCCTACGACCTTTCAGGTGCTGGGCAGCCGCGATCTCGCCGGTCAGGTGGTGGGCGCCACCCTGCGCCGCCTGGATTGGGTGGCCTGGGGCGTCTTCCTCTCGGCCCTGGGACTGAGTTGGGGAACCCGCTGGCTGGCGGAATTCCAGGACAAGGATGGCATTGGTCCCCTTCGGCTCTGGAGTGCCACGGTTCTGGTCGCCCTGCTCATGTGCTTCTCCAGTTCTTTCATCCTGAGCCCCAAGCTGGCTGCCACGCGAGCCCGGATGAACGCGCCCGTCGAAACCTTTGCCCAGGATCACCCGGATCGAGTCGCCAATCAGAAGACCCATCGCGTCTCCCGTCAGATGCTCATCCTGCGGATGCTGCTGGCGCTGGGGCTGGCCGTGGGCGTGGGCTTCCTGCCCAAGAAGCCAAACGAATAACGCCGCCTTCCCGAAGGAGGGCGGCGTTGGGCGGGCAGTTTCGACTAGAAGCGGATTCCGAGAGTGAAGTACAGGCTCCGGGCCGTGCCGTAGTCCATGAAGGAACGGGGGCGGCCGAAGGTGGCGGCGTTGGCGGGGGTCCAGGCCGTGTCAAAGGTGGCGGCTGGCGCGTAGGCCGTATCCCAGCTGAGGAGCTGCTGGTGATTGAAGATGTTGGTCACGGTGGCCTTCACGTAGGCACGCACGGGGGTGCTGAAGGCCTTGATCATCGGCAGATCCTGGCTGAGGGCCAGATCGACGTACTTCGCGGCGTTGAATCGACCCGAGCCACGTTCGCCCATGTGCTGGGTGGTGGTCCAGTTCGCCGGGAAGAAGGGCGCAATGGCCTGCATGGACAGGATGCGGACCTTGTCGTACGTTGCGGCGCCATCGAAGCGGAACACCAGGCCCAGATTGCTGGTGCCCAGGAAGGTCTTCTTCTCGTAGTTGAACATCACTCGGGCCCGCAGGGGCACATGGCCTTGAAGGTAACCTTCCGGATTGGTGAGGGCGGAGTCGTAGATCGGTTCTCCCTCGATCACGGTGAAGTAGGCTAGGCCCTCCCCCTTGCCAGGGATATTGGTGGATTCGCCTTCGTAGTTCCCCCGGAGACGGCTCCAGGTGATATTGCCTTCCAGGGTCCAGGCGCCCCGGCTCAGCTGGCCGTCCAGTTCCAGGCCGCGATAGGTGCGGGTGGCCAGAGGGCTGTTGCCCCAAACGTTCAAGTATTCGCCATCGGCGTTGAAGCCGTCGTTACCGATGCGGGAGTCCAGCAGGTCGGACCAGGTCTTCTCTACGCCCGTGAGGCGCAGGAAGCCCCCGGCCTGCCCGAGAGTAAAGCCGTATTGGAGGGTGGCCTGCACTTCGTCGACCCGGGGCGGCTTCAGGTTGGGGTCGAGGCGGACGCTCCGGGTGGCGTCATAGGTGGTGGAGGAACCATACAGGCTCGGATCGTCCAGTTGGGCGAAGGGTACGGCCACTGGGGATAGGGCCGCAGAGTCCTGACGCACCGGGCTCCCCTGATGGGTGACCCGGTTCATGATGGTCTCTAGGGGACGGCCGTTGTAGCGAGCCCAGGAGAGTCCAGCCACCCATGTACGGTTACCGCTGGGATCGAGCTTCAGGCTGACCCGAGGGCTCAGGGCATTGGTGGAGAAGGTTTTGTCTCCCGCCTCGTTGAAGCCCCGGTAAAGGTCCTGCCGGAGGCCCAGGGTCATGCTGAAACGGTCGTTCACCACCCACTGATCGCTGAGGAAGAAACCGAGAGATTCGTTCTTCGCCTCTCCAGGGGTGGGGGTGTAGACCGAGCGCCACTCGGGCACGGCGGTGCGGGTGGCGAGATCGACTTCCCGCACCACGATCTGGACGCCAGTGGGGGAGGGCACCCCGGTTTCATGCACCAGCCCCTGGTACAGCTGGAAGCCCGCCTCGGTGGTGTGCTGGCCGAGACCGTCCCAGAGCAGCGTCAACTTGCCGTCCAGGGTTCGGTTCTTTCGGGTGTCCGTCTGACCCGAGAAGTAGGCGTTCTGGAACACGAAGGACTGGACGAGATCGGAGGCGTAGAGGGAACTGCCCTTTGCGGGATCAGCGAGAACCGTCAACTCCTGGCTCTTCTGTCCGTACTTGAACTCGGTGGCGATGGCGGGGTTCCAGAGCGCGCGCCAGGTAAGGTTCCAGAAGGTGGAAGTGCTCTTCTGGGGCGCCAGGGCGGCCAGTTCGCCGGCATCGTAGGCGCGGTTCTCGTCGTCGATGCGAGCGGTGTTGTAGGCGGCGATCAGGCTGTGGTTGGCGGTGGGGGACCAGGTGAGCTTGAGATGGGTGCGGGCCTCGTCCGTGGTTGCGGTATAGGGATGAGGGATGCTCCCGGCGGCGGTGCCTGTGAGGGTCATGGGCATGTCCACACCGGTGGCGTAGTGGGCGGCGGCAAACCAGAGGCGGTCCTTGACGATGTAGCCGCCCACCGTGGTCGAAAGGGCCGTGTTCAGCGTGTCCGAAACGCTTTCCCTGGACTGGAGAGGAGCCATGGCGTTCCAGGAGGGCTTGCTCAGCGCCCAGCGGACCTGGCCTGTGAAGGCATTGCCGCCGCTCATGGTGACGGCGTTGAGCACGCCGCCTTCCACGTTGCCATACTCCGCCGGCAGGGCACCTCGGATGATTTCCACTTGCTCGATGAAGTCGTCAATGATTCGGACGCCTCGGTCGTTGTAGACGTTGTCCGAGATGTTCTGGCCATCCATCAGGTACAGGCTCTGGCTGGTCATGGCGCCGCGGATCTGAGTGCGGCCGCCCACGCCCGCAGTGATGCCGGGGGTGAGCAGGGCCAGGGCCTCCATGGAACGTCCGGTGGGGAGCGTCTCCACCTTGGCGAGTTCGTAGTTGGTGGCGGTACGGGATTCCGTACGCTCTCCGGCAGGAGCGGAAGCAACCACTTCCACCGTGGCGCCCGGGGCCTCCTCAGTCAGGATGATGCGCGGGGCAAAAGTCTGGCCGACGCCCACCACCTGCTTGACCGCGGTGGTCTGGAATCCAGCCGCCGTCACTTCGATGACGTAGCTGCCGGGGGGCAGCATGCGGGCGATGAAGCGCCCCTCCTCATTGGTCATGCAGACCCGCGGCCACTGGATGCTGGGGGAAAGTAGGCGCACCGTGGCCTTGGCGACAGGTTTCCCCTCGCGAGAAAGGATGTTGCCCACGACGTTGGCCGTCTGGGTGCCCTGGGAAAAGAGGGCGCTGCTGGCCAGAAGGCACAGGCCCACCCGGCCGAGGATTCTATTCGTTTCGGTCATTGAGGAAGCTCCAGGCCCTTTGTTACCCAGGGCTGCGGGCCGGCAATTCGCGAGAGATCTTGCCGATATGAAAATTGAATTGGAAAAACTTAGACGATTCGCCTAAATTTACACATCTTCATCTTATCGACTGAAAAGCTCGCCACTTGATGGCATGGCTTTTCCATGACATATTCAGAGATCTTTTTCCCCGAATGTGGCAATCCGTGGGAATTGTCACGAGCAAAAGAGGCGCTTTAGGGCTCCGTGACTTCCGGCAGCTCCCAGGCTTCCAGTTCCCTCGGCTTGGGGGCTCCGGGAATCAGCTCCATGAGCCAGCCCCGCACATCATCCACGCCCTCCTTGGTAAGGGCGCAGGTGAGGGCGGCGGCGGGGTGCTGGCGCTTCAGGTCCAGGCGTCGGGGCCTGCTCAGGCGGTCCACTTGATTCAGGATCAGGAGTCGGGGCTGGTCTCCGCAGCCGATCTCCCGAAGGGTGGCGCCCACTACCTTGAGCTGATCATCCAGCTCGGGGCTTGCGGCGTCGGCCACTACGAGCAAGGCGTCGGCGGTGCGCACTTCGCCCAGGGTGCTGCGGAAGGCTGCCACGAGCTGGTGAGGCAGCTTGCGGATGAAGCCCACGGTATCGCTCACCAGCACGTGACGGGGCTCGTTGGCGCCCTCGTCCCAGCCCAGCCAGGCCTTGCGTGTGGTGGTGTCCAGGGTGGCGAAGAGCATGTCCTGGGGCTCTCCCTCGCCGGTGAGGGCCTTCAGCAGGCTGGTCTTACCCGCATTGGTGTAGCCCACCAGGGATATGCGGGGGATGCCCGGGGCGCGGCCCTGGCGCTGGGTTTCCCGCACCTGCTCGAGGTGCTGCAGCTCTTTCTTGAGCTGACTGATGCGCAGGCGGGTCATGCGGCGGTCCACTTCGATCTGGGTTTCGCCTGGGCCGCCCCGCAGGCCTACGCCGCCACCCTGGCGCTCCAGATGGGTCCAGGCGCCTTTGAGGCGGGGCAGCTCGTATTCGTAGCGGGCCAGCTCCACCTGGGCCTTGGCCTCCCGAGTCTTGGCGCGCTGTTCGAAGATGGCGAGGATGAGGCCCGTGCGATCCAGGCAATCCATCCCGGTGGTCTTCTCGATATTCCGTACCTGGCTACCAGAGAGTTCGTCATCGCAGATGAGGATCATGGCACCGAGGCGTCGCGCCGCCTCGGCCACAGCCTCGATCTGGCCTTTGCCGTAGTAAGTGCGAGCCTCGATCGCGGGCCTGCGGAGATGCTGCCTGCCCACCGGTTCCAGGCCGCAGGCCCGGGTGAGCTCCGCCAGTTCATCCAGATGCTCGCCGATGGCTTCCTCGCGGTCCTGGGGGCCCTGACGGGCGAGGAGGAAGCTGCGGGTAGGACGTTCAGTCATGGTTTCGAGGGTACCTGAAAAGCTATAAGCTCGCTGTTCTCAAGGTGCGGTCTGAGTGGGACGATGCAAGAGACACCTGGTGGAGTCCATGGCCCTATTCGGTTTTGGAAAAGAGAAGCAGGATGGCGGAACCTCCGACCTGGTGATGGCCTATCTCGAAGAGGCCCAGCGGGTTCGCAGTCCGTTTTTCATCCAGGACGGGCGCAAGGTGGACCGCCCGGGGGTGCTGCAGTCCATGGATGAAGAGGCCGGAACCCTCAACCTTCAAGTGGGCGGCCCCTATGCGGGCGAGAAGGGCGCCAAGGTCGATTTCGTCTTCATCCACGACAACCTGCGTCTGGGGGCCACCGCTCGGGTATGCGACATCCGCGGCGGCACCGTGGTCCTGGAGATACCCAGCGCTCTGGAGCTGCTGGAGCGCCGCAAGCAGCCCCGGGCACGCCTCAACGCGAAGGAAGGCGCGACCCTCACGGGGCTCACGAGCCTCTTCGAGGGCGTAGGCATCACCGGCATCCTGGAAAACCTCTCCGAGAGTGGTTGCCGGGTGCGGGTGGAAAAGGCCATGAACATCAAGGATCAGAAGAAGCTGGGCATCGGTACTGCCTTGGTGCCGGTGGGGCACTCCTTCATGATCCTCAAGCTCA
>JAYREN010000151.1:0-8048 GCA_041908845.1 Holophaga sp.
GCCTCGATCCTGATTCGGCCCTTGCAGGCCTCACCCCTTCGGGGCGGCAACCGCCTGCGGCAGTTCCGTCCTATCCTCCTTGCGCTGCGCTTCAGTCGGATGGTCGCCCAGTGGGCTCAGATCTCAGCCTTTGGCCTCGATCTTCGCCCAGGAGTCCTTCAGGCCCACGGTGCGGTTGAACACCAGCGCTCCAGGCCTCGAATCCAGATCCACGGCGAAATACCCCGTGCGCTCGAACTGGAAGCGCTCACCAGGCTTGGCCTCGGCGAGACCCGGCTCGAGCTTGGCGATCACGATTTCCAGGCTGGCGGGGTTGATGCCCTGGTGCCAGTCCTGGCCCTCGGGCACGTCCATGGGGTCATCGGCCAGAAAGAGCTGCTCGTAGACTCGCACCTCGGCGTCCAGGGCATGCTGGGCGCTCACCCAGTGGATGGTGCCCTTCACCTTGCGGCCGTCCGGCGCATTGCCGCCTTTGGAGGCGGGATCCCAGGTGCAGCGCAGCTCCACCACGTTGCCATTGGCATCCTTGATGACCTCCTGGCAGGTGACGAGGGCCGCGCCCCGCAGGCGCACCTCCGCGCCGGGTGCCAGGCGGAACCACTTCTTGGGGGCCTCCTCGCGGAAGTCGTCCTGGTCGATCCAGAGCTCACGGGAGAAGGGGATGCTGCGGGAACCCAGCTCGGGGAGTTCGGGATGCCGGGGCAGCTCCACCTCGAAGCCCTCGGCCTCGCTCATGTTGGTGATCATCAGCTTGAGGGGTCGCAGCACGGCCATGGCCCGGGGGGCGTGCTGTTCGAGATCCTGGCGGATGCAGTGCTCCAGGAGTTCAACGTCGGCTACCATGTCGCGCTTGGCCACGCCCACGTGTTCGGCGAAGGCGCGCACGGCCTCGGGGGTGTAGCCCCGGCGGCGCAGGCCGCAGATGGTGGGCATGCGGGGATCATCCCAGCCCCGTACCTGGCCTTCCTGAACTAGTTGGAGCAGGCGGCGCTTGCTCATGACGGTGTGGGTGAGGTTGAGGCGGGCGAATTCGATCTGCCGGGGCAGGGGGCGCTGGAAGAACTTGCCGTCCACATCCTGTTCCAGGAACCAGTCGTAGAGGGGGCGGTGATCCTCGAATTCCAGGGTGCAGATGGAGTGGGTGATGGTCTCGATGGCATCGCTCACGCCGTGGGCGTAGTCGTACATCGGATAGATCAGCCAGGCGTCGCCGGTGCGGTGGTGATGGGCACGCTTGATGCGGTACATGAGCGGATCGCGCAGGTTCATGTTGGGGGACTGCACATCGATCTTGGCCCGCAGGGTGCGGGAACCATCCGGGAATTCCCCGGCCCGCATGCGGCGGAACAGGTCGAGGTTTTCCGCCACGCTTCGATTGCGGAAGGGCGATTCCTGACCGGGCTTGTAGAAGTTGCCCCGGTATTCCTTGATCTCCTCGTCGGACAGATCGCAGACGAAGGCCTTACCCTGCTGGATCAGGTATTCCGCATAGTCGTAAAGGAACTGGAAGTAGTCCGAGGCGTAGTGCTCCCCCGCCCAGTCGAAACCCAGCCACCGCACATCGTCCCGGATGGAGTCCACGTACTCGATGTCCTCCTTGACCGGGTTGGTGTCGTCGAAGCGCAGGTTGGTCTTGCCGCCGTATTTCTTGGCCAGGCCGAAATTGATGCAGATGGATTTGGCGTGGCCGATGTGCAGGTAGCCGTTGGGCTCCGGGGGAAAGCGCGTGTGGATGCGCCCCGCGTGCTTCTGAGAGGCCAGGTCGGCCTCCATGATTTCCTCGATGAAATGCAAGCTCTTGGTTTCAGGGACGGGGTTTTCAGGCGTCATGGGGATTCCCGGGAATTCTGTGATCTCTCAGTATGAACGGTGGAAGGAGCCTAGCCCAGCCCCGCCTGCCGCGAGAGCCGCGTGCAAGGGTGGCCGGCATCCTTCCCAACCCTGGAAGTGAACTACAACTCCATGTACACAGGCGCACCGGTGGGGGTAGAGTGGAGGCCTTTTACGGGAGGTTTCCATGAGACGCCTTTGTCTGGCCGTTGCGACCTTCGCTTTCGTCTGCTTGACACCACCCCTTTCCGCCCAGTCCTGGCAGGCGCTGGGGCATGGTGTGGGGCTCTATGACAATAGTGGGGCCGATTACGACAAGACCCTGCGGGTCGTCCAGCCGGGAACTCGCTGGGCACTTCCCGAGCTCAGCGCCCAGAACGCCTTTTCATCCAACGCGCCTCGCAGCTTCGGCGCGTGGCTCCAGGGGCCGCCGCCGAGCACCTACCTCAACAGGAACGGTGTGCCGATCTTTCTCTACAAGGTGCGGATGACCAATCCGAGGGGCGCCGTGCAGGTCTTCGGGCCCCACGGCTTCTATCTGGGCGGCCACGCCACCTTTGGGGTGGGTGTGCAGGGAGGCCCCTTCGGGCAATGGAAGGTGGAATGGCTGCTCTGGAACCGCGATACCCAGGAAGAACGGGTGGTCGCGACGGACACCTTCGAACTGAGTGATGCTGTGGCTTCGCGTCCTGCCCAGGGCACGCCCCAGGGCTCGATCGTCCATGTGGGCCTCTATGACGGTAGTCGACCCGACTACGACCAGACTGTGCACATCGTGCAGGCAGGGGGGCGGTGGTCCCTGAAACAGCTCGCGGAGATGAACGCCTTCAACAGCAATGGCCCGCGGGTCTTTGGTTCCTGGTATCAGGGCCCCCATACGCGCACCTTCACCAACGCCAACGGGATCCAGACACTCCTTCACAAGGTCAAGATCACCAATCCTCGGGGCCAGGTCCGGGAATTCGGACCCTACGGCTTCTACACCCCGGGGCACGCGACGTACTTCCTCGCGGACGTCCAGAGTGGCCTTGCCGGCACTTGGCGGGTGACCTGGTATACGGTCCATCGGGACACGAAGGAGGAAAAACGGGTTCAGGAGGATAGCTTCGAAATGACTCCCTGATCTCCAGAACGAACCCAGCCTCGAACCATCCATGCCACCTGGGATGTACGGGCTTGGCGTTAGCCCAGCCCCGCCGCGACCTGGGTGGCGCGCTCGATGCCCCGGGCCACCACGGAGCGGATGCGACCATCTTCCAGGGCCAGCAGGCCCGCGATGGTGCACCCTGCGGGAGTCGTCACCTCGTCCTTGAGGGCCGCAGGGTGCTTGCCTGTGAGGAGGACCATGGAAGCGGCACCCAGGGTCATCTGGGCGGCCAGTTCCAGGGCTACGGCCCTGGGCAGACCGCACTGGACACCGCCTTCGGCCAGGGCCTCCAGGATCACGAAGACGAAGGCGGGGCCGCTGGCGCTGAGGCCGGTCACGGCGTCCATGTGCTTCTCCTCCAGCTCCATGACGCTGCCCAGGGGCTCGAAGAGTGTGCGGACCAAGGCCAGATGCCCCTTGTGAACTCCCTGGCCCGGGGCCAGGACGGTCATTCCCTGGCGCACGGCGCAGGGCGTATTGGGCATGGCCCGTATCACGGGTGTGCCTGGGGGCAGGCGGGCTTCCAGGAAGTCCAGGTGCACCCCTGCGGCGATGGAGATCACGAGGGGGCGGTGCGCCAGGCCACCCTGGATTTCCAGGTCTCTGAGCAGATCCTCGAGTTCCCGGGGTTTCACGCAGAGCAGCACCACCTGGGCTTTTCGGACGGATTCGGCCGCGCTCTCCAGAGCCAGGCCCATGGCCTGCGCCTGTGCCGTCAGAGCCTCTGCGTGACGGTCCGCCGGGTGGATCTGCTCGGGCGGATAGTGCCCTGCGTCCAGCAGGCCGCGGCAAATGGCCTGGCCCATGGTACCGAAGCCGATGATGGCGAGGTTTTCCAGTCGTGTCACGGTGTCTCCAATAACAAAAACCCCCGGTGCGGAGCCGGGGGCGGAAGGGGGTGAGGATGCCTGTCTAGCGGCAGCCGGGTCCATCCGCCTCACGTGGAGGGAGCGGGGATGAGCAGGGGGCCGAAAGCAGAGCCATGGAAAAAGGATAGCCGATGTGACTCAGCCCACACACGCTCCGCGCTACCTTGACTCGGAAATCGGGGTGGGCTCCTCCCCGGCTTCCCTCCTCTGGAGCTGCCATGACCCCTCGACCAACTCCCATCGCCGCTGACGTGGTGAGCCGCCGGACCCGCGACCTGGGTCTGGAAGATCTCGGTTCCGCCTCCATCCGCGAGATCAAGAAGATCGTGGACCTGATCGAAGGGGACACCGGCGAGAAATTCGTCCGCATGGAAATGGGTATCCCGGGCCTGCCTGCGCTGCAGATCGGCGTGGACGCCCAGATCCAGGCACTGAAGGACGGTGTGGCGGCCATCTACCCGGATATCCAGGGCATTCCTGCCTTGAAGAAGGAGACGGCCCGTTTCGTGAAACTGTTCATGAACGTGGACGTGGACCCGGAGCACTGCGTGCCCACGGTGGGCTCCATGATGGGCGGCATGGCGGCCTTCATGACCGTGAACCGCATGTGGGCGGAGCGGGAAGGCACACTGTACCTGGATCCAGGATTTCCCGTGCAGAAGCAGCAGTGCCGCCTCCTGGGCCACGACTACATGTCCTTCGATGTCTACGACTACCGGGGCGACAAGCTGCGGGCCAAGCTGGAGTTCTACCTCAAGACAGGGAAGGTTTCGTCGATCCTCTACTCCAGTCCCAACAACCCCAGCTGGATCTGCTTCACGGACGAAGAGCTGCGCATCATCGGCGAACTGGCCACCCAGTACAACGTGGTGGTCATCGAGGATCTGGCCTACTTCGCCATGGATTTTCGCAAGGACTATTCGAAGCCTGGTCAGGCGCCCTTCCAGCCCACCGTGGCCAATTACACGGACAACTACATCCTGCTGATCTCCAGCTCCAAGGCCTTCAGTTATGCCGGGGAGCGCATGGGCCTGATGGTGGTTTCAGACAAGGTGTGGGGAATGCGCAGCCCCGACCTGAAGCGCTACTTCAGTTCGGATCAGCTCGGACACGCGCTGATCTTCGGCGCCATCTACGGCCTCACCTCCGGCACCAGCCACTCCGCCCAGCACGGCGTGGCCGCCATCCTCAAGGCGATCAATGATGGCGAGATCGATTTCGTGGCCATCATCAAGGAATACGGCGAGAAGGCCCGGGTGATGAAGCGGCTCTTCACGGAGAACGGGTTCCGGATCGTTTACGACAAGGATCTGGATGATCCCATCGCCGATGGTTTCTATTTCACCTTCTCGTATCCCGGTATGACGGGGGGACAGCTCCTGGCGGAACTGGTGCATTACGGCATCAGCGCCATCACCCTGGGCATCACGGGCAGCGAGCGCACCGAGGGCCTGCGGGCCTGCACCTCGCTCGTGACCCGGGAGCAGTTCCCCGTGCTGGAGGCGCGGCTGAAGCGATTCCGGGAGGACCACCCCGTTCAGGCTTGACGAACGGAGCGGCACCCCCTGTGTTTGTCAGTTCCAGGAGAGCGTGGTGGGATCGAGAGAACTCTCGATGAGCACCTCGCCACTCCTGGCCAGTTCACCTAGCCGGGACTGCAGCTGCGGGGCCATGCCGATGACCCGCTCCTCGGTGAGTTCCTGGTCCACGGAGCAGCCCACCCAGGCATTGCGTCCGCTGCGCTTGGCGACGTAGAGGCATTGGTCCGCCACGTTGAGCACATGTTCCCAGGACACAGCCTCGGGCGCGGAGTCCAAGACCGGGAAGGCTGCGAAGCCGATGGAACAGGTGCATATGCGTCCCTGGCCATCGGGCAGGATGAAGGGTGAGCCCTCGATGGCCCTGCGGAGGTTCTCCGCGATGACGCACCCTGCCGTGCGGTCGGTGCGCTTGGCGATGACCAGGAATTCTTCGCCGCCCCAGCGGACCACGGAGTCGGATTCGCGACAGGCCTGGCGCAGGCGGGCGGCGGTTTGGCACAGGACTGCATCCCCCGCGGGATGGCCGTGGGTGTCGTTGACCCGCTTGAAGTAGTCCAGGTCCAGGATGAAGAAGAGCAGATCCTCCTGGCGCTCCCGGGCCTTGGGATTGTGGGCTCCATGGAAGGCGCGGCGGACCCGGGCTTCCTCCTCCGGCATGGTGAGGCCAAGGAAGCGACGGTTGTGCAGGCCCGTGAGGGGATCGTGCAGGCTGGCTTCCTCCAGGCGCTGATTGGCTTCCGCCAGGGCCAGGGTGCGTTCGGCCACCTTGTGCTCCAGGGTCTCCGTGCGCGCCCTCAGCAGCCGCGTCCGCCAACGGACCACCAGGAAAACCATGGTTCCGGCGACCGTGCCCCAAAGCAGGATCGCCCACCAGGTGGCCCACCAGGCGGGCAGCACTTCAAGAGGAAAGGCGATCACGGGGCCCGCCTGGCCCGCCAGATCCACAAGCCGGGCCTCGAAGGTGTAATTGCCCGTGGGCAAGGCTGGGTAGCGTGCCTCGGCCCCTTCCAGGGAATGCCAGGATTCAGCGAGGCCCCGCATGCGGACTTCCAGAGTCAGGCGCTCATTCTGGGCGAAGGCGGTCTGGCCCAGACGGAAGGTGAGCGTCCGGGCCCGGTAGGGGATCCGGGGGTGGGAAATTCCGTCGAGTGCGCGACCTTGCCCGTCATGAATGCCCGCCAGGAGGGGCAGCGCCTGGGTGCCGCTCTCGGTGCCCGCCCCCGGCAGCAGTTGCACGAGGCCCCCGGTCGTACCGACCCAGAGCGTGCCCTGGGGGGAGCGCCACAGGGCACTGCCGGCGATATCCTCGGCGGCCATCCCTTCGGCCTTCCCCACCCGCCTGAATCCATGGCCATTCCAGCGGGTTAAACCTTGGGAACTTCCAGTCCACAGGCTTCCATTGGGTTCGCGCAGGGCCGCGTAGAGCGTGTTCCCCAACAGGATCGGCGGCTCCCGCCGCAGGGGCAAAACCTCGAGGCCCTTGGGTGTGTGCCGGACCTGTTGAAGGCCTGGTACGTCCGAGGGAAAGAACTCGGGGGCATCTCCCGTGCCGTAGGCAAAACCCAGGATTCGTGGCTCATTGGATCCCAGGTCGCGGTTGACGGTGGCCCAGCTTTGGCCACTCCAGTGCGCCAGAAGGTCTCCGGCCGCCCACATGCCCCCCTTGGGATCGGGCAAGAGGCAGGTCACCATGCTCCACTCCTTGAGGCCAGGGGGCGGAGGCAGGCGCTCAGCACGCATGTCCTTGGGGTTCAAGCGAGCCACGCCGGCGTTGAAAGCCGCCATCCAGATCCTGCCTTCGGTGTCCTCGGCCAGGGCGGCTAACAGGAAGTCGGGGTCGCTCCAGGGCAGTGGAACTTCCTCGAAGCGGCGACTGCCAGGGCGCAGGCAAAGGAGCGGGGAATGCCCCGGTCGATGGACACCTGCCCCTGCCCAGAGACGTCCCGCGCTGTCCTCCAGAAGCGCCTGGAAGGGCAGGCCTGCAGTCTCGGGAAAGGCGCGCCAGCGGCCCCCTTCTAGGATGGCGAGTCCAGAGCCGGTGCCTGCAAGGATTCGCCCTTCCCGGGTGCCGGTCACCATCCAGACCAGGTTGTCCGGCAATCCCTCCTTGCGAGTGTGGTTTACCACGCGCAGTCCGCCGAGCAGGCGCGAGATGCCGCTGCCCGCAACCCACAGACTGCCTTCGCGATCCAGCAGGAAGGTGGTGATCTGGGAGATATCGAGGCCCTGAGCCTCCCCCAGAAGATCCGGGCGATCTCCGTCGCCGAAGGCAAGGAGCTTCTGGCCATCATTGAACCAGATGCGGCCTTCCCCATCTTCTCGGATGGGCAAGTAGCTGGTAGTGAGGACTGCACCTACCAGGCCGCGACCCAGGTTCTTCCATGGCTCGCCATAGGCGGAGGCCTTAAGGATCACGTCCTGGGCGCGAAGCCAGATGCGTCCCCTGCGGTCCTGAAGGATGCCCTGGATCTCGGTGGTTCCTTTCGGCAAGGAGAGACTCGACCAGGCGCCCTGAATGCGCCGGACCAGATGCTGGACACCATCCGGCTGCAGAAGGGCGAAGTACTGGAGCTGACCATCGGCGGCGCTCCAGCCAGCCGTGACCCGTCCTTTTGGTCCTCCCTCGAGGCGGCTGAACCGCCCGCCGTGGGGGGCCCACCA
>JAYREN010000152.1:0-8042 GCA_041908845.1 Holophaga sp.
CTGGTTGATGATGGGCAGACCGAATACATCACCGTAGACGCCGGGGTTGGTGATGGTGAAGGTGCCTCCGGAGATCTCATCGGGCTTAAGCTGCTTGGCCCGGGCCCGGTCCGCCAGGTCGCTGAGGCTGCGGGCAAGGCCACCCAGATTCAACTGGTCGGCATTCTTGATGACGGGAACGATGAGGCCCCAGTCCAGGCTCACGGCGACGCCGAGGTTGATGTCCTGCTTGTAGGCGATGGCATCGCCATCCACCGAGGCATTGATCACGGGGAAGGCGCGGAGGGCCTTGGCCACGGCCGCCATGATGAAGGGCATGAAGCTGAGCTTCGCTCCGTAGGCCTCGAGGAAGGCCTTCTTATGCCGCTCGCGCAGGCGAGCCACGGGGGTCATATCGATCTCGAAGACCGTGTAGACATGGGCACTGGTGCGCTTGGAGGCGAGCATGTTGTCGCTTATGATCTTGCGCATCCGGGACATGGGCTCGAGCTTGACGCGCTCTCCGGCAGCGAAGGCGGGAATGTGAGCCACCACGGGAGCCGAGAGGGCCGGCACCAGGCCGAGGGTGGGAGCCGAAGGATCGTGGGCGGTGGGTGTGGTCGCTGGTGCTCCCTTGCCCGCGAGGTGGGCTTCCATGTCCTCCTTGGTGACGCGGCCATGGATGCCGGAGCCCTTCACAGAGCGCAGATCCACGCTATGGGCCGCGGCCATGGTTCGCACTAAGGGGCTGGATTTGGAGGCGAGGCGCCCTTCCAGAGAATTGTCATCCTGGACGGATGGGGCTGCTTGCGCGGGAGTGGGCGCGGAGGGCGCCTGTGGAGTCGGCAAAGGGGCTGCTGCGGCCGGTGCCGCAGCCTTCTCCGAGGCGCTGCCGAGGCGGGCGACGATGGAACCCACGGGAACCGTCTGGTTCTCGGGCACGAGGACCTCCAGGAGGGTGCCGGCGATGGGCGCCGGGATCTCCGCATCCACCTTGTCGGTGGAAATCTCGTAGAGGGTCTCGTCCTTGCCGATGGTTTCTCCGATCTTACGATGCCACTTCAGAATGGTTGCTTCGGCAATGGATTCGCCCATCTGCGGCATGACGACATCGAAGGCCATGGAGGCTCCTGTTAATCGAGGTTGGGTTTGCGAAGGTGGTGGTCCGTGAGGTCCTGGAAGGCGGCTCCGACTTCGAGCAACTGGACGTCAGAAAGGGAAGGGCCCACGAACTGAAGGCCCACGGGCATCCCATTGGAGAACCCGGCCGGTACCGCCAGGGCCGGCAGGGACGCCAAGGCCATGGTCACGGTGAAGATATCGGCCAGGTACATGGACAGCGGGTCTGCAGTCTTCGCCCCAATGGGGAAGGCAATGGAGGGGCTCACTGGGGTTGCGAGGATGTCCACGTGGTTGAAGGCTTCCTGGAAGTCGCGGGCGATAAGGGTTCGGGCCTTGAGGGCCTTGAGGTAGAAGGCGTCGTAGTAGCCCTTGGAGAGACAGAAAGCGCCCAGCAGGATCCGGCGTTTGACCTCAGGGCCCAGGCCCCTGTCTCGCGTGTTCGAGATCATGTCGTGCAGGCTGTCTCCGGGCTTCCGAGCGCCGAACCTTACACCGTCGAAGCGGGAAAGGTTGCTGGATACCTCCGAGGTGTTCAGGAGGTAGTAGGTGTCGATAGCGAAGCGGGTGTGCGGCAGGGAAACCTCCACCAACTCCACCCCTTCGGATGCCAGTCGATCCAGGGCCGTTTCAATCACGGTACGAACGCCTGGTTCGATGCCTTCTGCGAAGTACTCCCGAGGGATGCCCATTCGCAGTCCTTTGAGAGACGCGGAGGCTGGTTTCCCCAGACGTTCCACTCCAGGAAGATCAAGGCTGGTGCTATCCAGTGGGTCGCGGCCTACCATGGGGGCAAGTCCGAGTGACAATTCCTTGGCACTCCCGGCCACCGGTCCCACTTGATCCAGGGAGGAGGCCATGGCGGTTATGCCGCTGCGGCTGAGCACGCCGTAGGTGGGGCGCAGGGCGCTGACACCGCAGAACGCCGCAGGCAGGCGCACGGACCCTCCCGTGTCGGTGCCGAGAGCGAAGGGGGCGTAGCCCGCTGCCACCGCCACGATGGCCCCGGAACTGCTACCCCCGGGTACCCTGGAGGAATCCCAGGGGTTCAGGGTCGGTCCAAGGGCGCTGTACTCCCCGCTGGAGCCCATGGCAAACTCGTCCATGTTGGCCTTGGCCAGGGGAACGGCTCCCGCATCCAAGAGCCGCTGCACGACTGTTGCATTGTGGGTTGCGGTGCAGCCCTGCATAGCTTTTGAGCCATTGGTGAGGGCCATTCCCCTCACATTGATGTTGTCCTTGATCACAACGGGGATTCCCAGCATGGGGGTCCGTTCGCCGCGTCGAAGGCGCAGATCTGCTGCCTGGGCCGCCGCTAGGGTTAAATCACGATCGCGGCAGGTCAGGGCATTGAGCCGGCCCTCGAGTTGATCGATTCGGTCCATGCAGGCCAGGGCGAGAAAGGTTGAGGAGAGGTCCCCCGCCTCCAGTCCTTCCCGCCATTCGATGAGACTTGCTCCGGCCATGGTTCGTTCTCCGGGAATCGAGTGTGGCAGTATTCAGGGAGAGGTGGAGACCTCCCCCCGCGCTGTATTTGACTTCCGGTAGTGCTTTTCCGATGCACAGACTAGGCTATGCTCTTGAATAAGCCCTAACCAACCCCGACTGCGGACTCCCGATGAACCTACTCGATACCAAGGTCGCCCTGCTGGGGATGCCAAGGCGACAACGTCTCGCTCGATTCCTCGACGGCGTCGGCACCATTGTATTTTCGAACCACCTGCGCGCCTTCACGGGGCGCCTATTCAAGAAGGGATGAGGACATGCGGGTTCTTGCCGCTGGGCAGACGGATGTCGGGTGCGTCAGAAAGCACAACGAGGATAACTTCCTCATCGACAACGAACTTGGTCTCTTTGTCGTGGCCGATGGGCTCGGTGGCCATGCCGCTGGTGAGGTTGCCAGCCAAATTGTGGTGGAAAAGGTCGGGCAATTCATCGCGCAAACAGTGGAGCAGGATCGGACCTGGCCCATGGATTACGATGTGAATCTTCCCTTCGACGGGAATCGCCTTAAGGCCGCACTCCTGCTTTCCGATCAAGCGATCGTGGACGATATTCGGACGAACCCCGAGCGCGAATCCATGGGGTCTACTGTGGTGGCGTGCCTGGTCCGGAATGATCGGGTCACCCTGGTTCATGTGGGTGACAGTCGGGCCTACCTGCTCGACCCTAATGGAATAAGGCAGGTCACTCGGGATCACTCTTGGGTGGCCGAGCAGGTCGCCAACGGGATTCTTACCTCTGACGAGGCTCGAAAGCACCCCTTCCGAAACGTGATTACCCAAGCCCTTGGCAATGGTGGAGATTTGGATGTGGCGGTCCAGGAAATCCAGGTTAAGGAATTGGACCGACTCTTGCTTTGTTCTGACGGTCTTTCCGGAATGGTTCAAGATGCTGACATTTGGAGTATCGTTCAAGCAGCTCCATCCCTTCAGTCGGCCGCCCAGGAATTGATTGAAAAGGCTAGAGACAATGGAGGAGAGGACAACATAACGGTGGTTATAGTTGGCATTGACGCCGAGTGATTCGAGCCAATTCCATGAAAATCCTTGACGAGGCTGATGGCGACGTTAGAATTTAATGCAAAATTCACTTTAGCGAGGCTCCCGGTGGGTCTTTTCGAAAGCAAGAAAAAACTACTTGTCGGCTTGGATATTGGTTCGAGCTGCGTCAAGGTCTGCGAACTGCAGGCCGTGGGAAAGGGCAGTAGCCAGCGCTTCCGGCTTCAAAAGCTCGGGGTCGCGCCTGTCCCTCATGATGCCATCGTTGATGGGGACATCATGGACAGCAACGCTGTCTCTATGGCCATTCGCCAGGTGCTTGCAGAACAGAAGATCAAGGCCAAGGATGTGGCGATCTCCGTTTCTGGCCAGCAGGTGATGGTCAAGAAGGTGACCTTCCCGCTCATGAGCCCTGCGGAACTCGCGGAATCCGTGCGCTGGGAAGCCGAGAGCTTTTTTCCGGCCGGGCAGGGGCTCGATTCTTATGCCCTCGATTTCGCGGTCATCGAAGAGCGGCCGGGCGACGGCAATATGGATGTCGTTCTGGTCGCCTGCCGCAAGGACAAGATGGAGGCGTATCTGACCTGTGTGGCTCAGGCGGGTGCCAGGCCACTGACGGTTGATGTCGATGTATTTGCCTTGCAGAATGCCTATGAGGCCAGTGCCTCTCCGGGGGCCCGTGACGAAGTTGTAGCGTTGGTAAACATCGGCGCGAATTTCACGAACATTACGATGCTGGTTGGTAGCAAGTCGGTGTTCTGGCGGGACATTTCCTGGGGCGGACACCGTTTCACGGACAAGCTCATGGAGGACTGGGGCGTTTCCCGAGAGGGTGCCGAGGCGCTCAAGCAGGGACTGGCCGCTGAAGGGCGGACAGGCGAAGAAGTGGAGCCGTCCCTCTCGGCTATCTCTGACTCCTTCGCTGATGAACTTGGACGCACCATCGATTTCTTCCGCTCAAGCTTTAAGGTGGATCGACTTGATCGCGTGCTTCTCTCTGGGGGAAGTTCCAAGATCCAGGGACTCGCCGATATCCTCGGCGATCGTCTCCGGGTTTCGGTGGATCGATTCAACCCCTTCCAGTTGATCGAAATGGATGACCGGTCGGTGGATCCAGCCGCTGTCCGCGAAATCGGAAGTTCTGCCGCCATCGCGGTCGGGCTGGCATTGCGCCAAGTGGGGGACCGATGATTAGGATAAATCTTCTCGGCGACACGCTCGCCCAGACGGCGGGCAAGAAGGGTGAAAAGACCGAGGCCGCCCAAGTCTATTCCCAGGGCGAAGGTTCGGGGCGGTCGAGTTTCCCCATCGCGGGACTGCTTGTCGGCTTGGCGTGTGCTTCGATCGGTCTTGTCTATTACCTGATGCTCGATCGGGAAGTTCGTCAGGCACAGGAGAAGGTAGCCAAGCTTGAGCAGGAGAAGCTGGAACTTGCGAAATACACCGCTCTTGAGAAGAAGTTCAGGGAAGACAAGGAAGCACTCCAAAAAAAGAAGGAGATAATGCTCGGCCTGAAGACTGCACAGCAGCTTCCCGTGCGCCTTATAGAAGAACTTGCCAACACGGTGCCTGATGACGTTTGGTTCAAGGAAATCGTCCAGAAGGGAACGGGGATCACCATTAAGGGAGAGAGCTCCAGCTTTGAGGCCATCAACCTATTCCGCAGCAAGCTCAACGAACAAACCAAGTGGTTTGGGAATGTGAACTACCCCAAGGCCGACAAGAAGGTCGGTGTGGTTGAGTTCACCATCTCCTTCGACCTGAAGAACCAATCCTGAGGTAGCCCATGAACTCCCAACTACAGAAGCAGATTCTGGTCGGTGGGCTCGCGGGGCTCCTCGTCACCGTGCTGGCCTGGGTTTTTCTCAGCGGCAAACGGGATGAGCGCACCGCTCTGCTCGCCAACATCGTGACCCTCCAAAGGGAGGTCGACAAGGGTTACCAGCTGAAAGCCAACTATGAAACCCTTAAGGTCGAAGTCGCGCAACAGGCGAAGCTGATTGAAGAGCTCATCAAGCTTATGCCCACGGACACTGATAAGGGCGAGATTCCATACCGGATCAAGAAGCTGGCGGACACGGCAGGCATAGAACAGGTCTCCTTCAGTGTCGAAGGCGCGATCAAGAAGGACTACTACACCGAATATCCCTTCACCTTTACCTTCAAGGCTGGATATCACACCTTTGGCCAGTTTGCGTCCGAGGTGTCTGGGTACGAGAAAATCATTAACGTAAGTGAGATGCAGATGAAGCGCGAGGCTGGGAAGACGCTCTGGCCTGTGGCCGTGACCTGCCGTATCAGCGCCTTTGTATATAATCCTGCTCCTCCTAAGCCCGCGGTGGCTCCTGCCAAGGCGGCTCCCGCGAGTAAGAAAGCAGCTGAAGGAGACTGATCAGCCATGGCCAAACTACTCCCCGCTTTTTTCCTGTTGACGCTTTGTGCAAACCTCGGCGCCCAGGCACCGCAGGCCCAGCCCACGAGTGCATCTGCAGTTGCCACTCCGTCGACGCCAAGTGCCACTCCGTCCCAAGAGGAGCTCATCCAGGTCAAGAAGATCCCCTACCGGGCGACCCTGAGCCGGGATCCATTCAGCGCCCCCACGGATCTCGAACAGTCGAACAAGGGCGACCTTGTGGACGATATCGGAGTCAAGGGTTGGCTCAGGTCCGGCGGCGTGGCCTACGCGGTGGTGACGGATTCCCGGGGCAACGTTCGGAAGCTTCCGGTCGGCTACAAATTCCGCGACGGCGAGATTGTTGCTATCGATGACAAGTCGGTCACCTTTCACCAGTGGGATGTGAGTTCAACCAATCGATCTACATACAAAACAATCGTGCGGACGTTCAAGCGCGAGGAGGGAAAACGATGAATGCTCGCCTGAGTTCCTTGCTGGTCGCAGGGGGCGTGATCCTGACGGCGATCCCCAGCGGTTCGCTCATGGCCACCACTCCTGAACGGGAAGCTTCGGTCCCCGCGAGCACCCTCCAGGGCGCTGCCTTGGAATCCGGTGGCGGGACAGTCCTCAATCTGTCCATTCCGAACTTCTCAGGGCAGCCCCGCCTGCAGGTTCTGACCAGTCCCAATCGGGTTGTGCTCGATCTGCCGGGCGTCCTTCGCGGTACCCAGGTCACCAAGAAGGATATTTCTGCCTTCTGCCAGGGGGTCATCCTGAAGTCGAGGATCGCCCAGTTCGCCACGGATCCACTTCCGATCACGCGAGTCGTGCTGGAAGTGTCAGGCGGCACCCAGGTCGCAGTTTCCACCCACACGGGCGGAGTTAAGGTCTCCTTGGAGCCCGGCGCTGGGGCGATTCACGCTCGTCTGATTCCTGGCCTTCCCGTCCTCGCACCCAAGGCCGCTCCCGTCGAAACGGAAGTCGTTCTCGCCAAGGCTGATCCCGCAGTGCCTGAGTCGGCGCCGAACTCTCGAGCTGGTGAACCCTTGCAGGCCCTTCCCGCCTTCGGGATGCCGTTCCAGTCCCTGCCTCGACTCGCCGTCTCTGCCCTCCTCCCCACGGCTCCCGGCATGGCTCAGGACAAGGCTGCCACCGCTCAGACACCCGCCCCTCGGGAAGATTCTCGGGCGGGCAGAACCCTTGGGGACATGCAGACCCGCTACACCGGCTCCAAGATGAGCATCGATGTGAAGAGCACTGATATCCGTGACTTCCTCCTGATTATTGCCGAACACGCCAAGCTGAACCTCGTGGCCGATCAGGATGTTCAGGGCAACTTCGGGTTCCGTTTCGTGGACACCCCCTGGGACCAGGTACTGGATGTCATCACCAAGCACGCGGGTCTCGGCAAGGAAATCAGCAACGGTGTGATCCGCATTGCCAAGGTTGAGAAGCTTCAGAAGGAAGAAGAGGACCGGAAGCGTCTCGACGATGCCAAGGCCCTGGCCGGTGATGTCCAAACAATTTCTCGTCCCCTGTCCTTCGCGAAGGTCGCCGACGCCAAGGCCATTTTGGAAAAAGTGATCACGAAGCGGGGCGGCATCATCACTGATGATCGCACCAACACCCTGATCATCACGGACCTCCCCCGCAACATCTACCTGATCGACGATCTCATCGCCCAGTTGGATGTACAGATCCAGCAGGTTCAGATCGAAGCTCGTGTGATCGAGGCATCCAAAGACTTCGAGCAAGCCTTTGGCGTCAAGTGGCCCACCTCCAACAGTGGCGATGCCAAGCTGTCCGTTGGCGGGACAGATGCCCCCTGGGGCACTATCGGCGGCACGGGTCCTTCTTGGAATAGTTCAGGCGGGTTCAATCGGACGGCCTCGAATCAGGCCGCGACAACTGCGTGGTCTTTCGGTAAGCCCGGAGTCACCGATCTCACCGCTCCCGCGGGCGAGTTCTGGGTCTCCTTCTTGAGCAATCGTTTTAGCGTCAACGTCATCCTTCAGGCCCTTGAGAAGGAAGGCAAGGTCAAGATCGTT
>JAYREN010000153.1:0-7989 GCA_041908845.1 Holophaga sp.
CACACCACGGGGCGGTCCTCGTCGATGAGGAAACCCATGCTCATGAGCTTGAGGCCGAACTTCTCGATGGGCTTGATCTTGCCCTCGGGGGTGCCTTCGGGACCGTCCTTGATGCCGAACATCATGGCCATGCTGGGGCCGTAGATGTCTGCGTCCAGCAGACCCACGCGCAGCCCCAGCTTGGCGGCGGCGCATGCGAGATTGGCGGCCACGGTGCTCTTGCCCACGCCACCCTTGCCGCTGCCGACCACCACGGCGGTCTTCACCGTGGGCAGCAGGTTCTTGAAGTCAGCCTCGGGGGTGCGCTCCCAGGTGAACTCCAGGTCCACTTCCTCTACGCCGCTCATCGCACCAAGCTTTTCGTGCAGAGTCTTGCGGATGAGTTCCTCTCGGTCCTTGTAGGCGTCCAGGAGTTGCAGCGTGAGCACCACCCGGCCTTCGTCCAGGTCAATGCCTTTCACCGCCTTCAGGGCCACCAGACTGGCGTTGGCTCCGGGTACGGCCCAGGCATTGAGCACATCGAATATGGCGGCGCGGCTGATCTTGGTCACGGCGTTCTCCTGACCCTAGCCTGCCACATCCGGCCAGCCTGGGGGCACTCCTTGGGATGCAGACGCACGGTGGGGTGTTCAGATATCCTCGTCCGCTCCGAAGTCCGGCAGCCTGACTGTTACATTGCGCACGCCGCTGGCCAGGAGACCGTGCTCGTAGGTGCGCACCTGGCTGCGGAGGGGCGGCCAGTCGGGGTTCAGCCCTCGACACAGAACCTCGCCATTGGGGCCAAGCATCCGCCCCTTCACGGTGTCGTGGATCTGAAGTTCCAGCAGTTCCACCACCTGGGCAGCCACGATGGGATCGACGAGGGGGAAGGCCGTCTCCACCCGGTTGTCCAGGTTGCGGGGCATGAGATCGCCGCTGGCCAGCAGTGTTTCGGGCTCGCCGGCGTTGGCGAAATGATAGATGCGCGCGTGTTCCAGGAAGCGATCGATGATGCTGATCACACGGATATTGTCGGAGAGACCTGGAACACCTGGCCGCAGGCAGCAGGTGCCCCGCACGATGAGATCCACCTGCACTCCGCTCTGGCTGGCCTCGTAGAGCGAGTGGATCATGGATGGATCCACCAGGGCGTTCATCTTGAGCACCATTCGGGCCGGCTTGCCCGCCTGGGCATGACCCTGTTCCCGGGTGATCCGTTGGAGGATGGCGTCCCGGAAATGCGTGGGCGCCAGGATGAGCTGATTGAACTTGGGGGGGCGGGTATAGCCCGTGAGCAGGTTGAACAGGTTCGACAGGTCCTCGCCGAATTCGGGTCGCGCGGTAAAGAGCCCCAGGTCCGAATAGAGGCGGCTCGTCTTCTCGTTGTAGTTGCCGGTGGCAAGATGGCAGTAGCGCTTGATGCCGCCGGCCTCCTGGCGGATCACGAGACAGGCCTTGCCGTGGGTCTTGTAGGCCGGCAGGCCGTACACCACGTGGACGCCCGCCTTCTCAAGGCGCCGCGCCCAGGCGATATTGGCCTCTTCATCGAACCGGGCGCGGAGTTCCACGATGGCCGCCACCTGCTTGCCGCGCTCGGCGGCGCGTTCCAGGGCTGCTGCCACGGGGCTGGTGGCGCTCATCCGGTAGAGCGTCATCTTGATGGCCAGCACCTTGGGATCCTCTGCGGCCTCGCGCACGAAGCGCACCACGGAATCGTCGAAACTCTGGAAGGGATGGTGCAGCAGGATGTCGCCCTTGGCGATGGCCTCGAACACCGTGGGGCTGCTGTCCAGTTGGGGTACTGGCAGGGGCGGCATGGCCGGGTCCTTCAGGTGAGGCAGATCGAGCTGGGCGAAGAGCTGCATCAGGTCGGAGAAGGCCGCGAATCCATCGGATGGGTAGAGATCCTCCGGGCTCAGCTCCAGCTCCTCGATCAGGGTGTCCAGGAGGTTCTGGCTCAATCCTCGTTCGTACTGGAGGCGCACCACCGCGCCGCGGCGACGACTGCGCAGATGCTCTTCCACGGTCTTCATCAGATCCTCGAAGGGATCTTCTTCCAGGGGCAGATCGGAATCCCGGGTGACTCTCAGCGCATGGCAGTTCTTGATGACATAACCCTGGAAGATCCGCGGCAGGTGCATGCGGATGACATCCTCCAGGATGACGAACACGAAATGCCCTTCGAGGCTGGGCACCCGAAGGAACCGGGGCGTCATGGAGGTGGGCACATGGATGATGGACAGTTCCGAGACGGGCAGGCCCTCCTCTTCCAGCCGCTCGTCGGGGTCCAGTTCCGCCATGAGCACCAGGGCGCGGTTGCCCAGGCGGGGGAAGGGGTGGCCGGTATCGACGGCCAGCGGAGTGATGAGGGGGTGGAGGTTCCGCTCGAAGTAATCCCTGAGGAAATCTTTCTGGGCCCCATCGAGCTGGTCCGGCTTGAGGATGAAGATGCCCTCGGCGTTAAGGCGCGGCTCGATGGCCTGGTGGAAGAGCCCGTGCTGTCGCGCAGATAACTCGTGGATCCGCTTGGAAACCTTGTCCATGAGCTGGCGCGGGGTGTGGCCATCGGGACCGGGCTTGGTGATGCCCGCATCGATCTGGCGCCAGATGCCCGCCACCCGCACCATGAAAAACTCGTCCAAATTGCTGGATACGATGGCCAGGAATTTCACGCGCTCGAGGAGGGGCAGCGAGGCATCCTCGGCTTCCTCCAGCACGCGCTCGTTGAAGGCGAGCCAGCTCAGTTCGCGATTCAGGATGTCTTCCGGGCGGAGTTGGGTGCGACTCATGGCGACATTATCCAATGGCTGGGTTTCAGCGGTGTGACATCCTCGGGCTGCAATCAGAATTTTGCTTAGGAATTAAAGGCATTTTGGGGTATTCTGACCCTTCGCCCGATTTCCGGGCACGGGTCGCCCGGCCCGAAACCAACGAGAGGGCTGCGCCGTCAGCCTGGTAGGAGGAACCATGAGCACCACCGAAGCCATTCTGGTCACCAAGCGCGAAAAGGTCGGCAAGGCCTCGTCCCGCGAACTTCGCAAGACCGGCCTCATCCCCGCGACCATCTACGGCCTCGGCGAGCCCGCCGTTTCCGTGGGCATCAGCCCCAAGATCGTGGCCCGCATCCTGGCCAGCGACACAGGCATGAACACGATGATCCACCTCCAGCGCGAGGGCACGGACATCAAGCGCCACGTCATCATCAAGGACCTGCAGCGCGATCACGTCACCGGCCGTCTTTCCCACGTGGACTTCATGCGCGTCGATCCCACCCACAAGGTGAAGGTGCATGTCCCCATCGTGCTCAAGGGCACCCCAGCGGGCGTAAAGGAAGGCGGCCTGCTGGACTTCGTGCATCGCACCATCGAGGTGGAATGCCTCCCCGCCTTCATCCCCGCCCACATCGATGTGAACGTTGACCACATGGTGGTCGGTGATGTCATTCGCCTCGACCAGATCCAGCTCGATGCCCACCTCACCGTGCTGGGCGATGCTCACAACGTGATCTGCTCGGTCCACGGCAAGAAGGCCGAGGAAGAGGTCGTCGAAGGCGCTGCCAAGGAGCCCGAAGTCGTGGTTGCCAAGGGCAAGAAGGAAGAAAAGAAGTAGTTCGTTTTTTCCGGGAAACAAATGGCCGCCTGGGGCGGCCATTTGTTTAGGGGGTGGAACCTGTGTGGATCCTGATGCCGCTGGGAAATCCGGGCGAGGATTACGCCGCCACTCGGCACAACCTGGGGCGGCTCATGCTCCAGCGATGGATGCGCAGGAATGGGCCGGAACCGACCGTCGCGCGGCGTTTCCAGACGGGGACGCTCTATCGCCTGCGGGAACCCTTTCAGGCCCTGGTGCCCGCCACGTACATGAACCTTTCCGGCCAAGTGGTGGGCGAGGCCGTGAAGGCTGGCCTGGATCCAGCACGCCTCGTTGTGCTCTTCGACGACAAGGATCTGCCCCTGGGAGTGGGCCGGTTCCGGCTGGAAGGCAGCGCCGGAGGGCACAACGGCGTGCAGAGCGTGATCGACCATCTCGACACTTCGTGCTTCGCCCGGTTGCGGCTAGGGGTGGGCCCCTTCACGCGGCCCCTGCACGAATTCGTCCTCCAGGCGTGGACCGAGGATGAATGGGGGCGCATCGAGGCCTTGGATGAGCCCTTCGCGCGGTTCATGGAGCACTTGGGAGCCTGTCGGGACCTTTCGGAGCTACCGGGACTTGTGAACCGTGCCGCCTTCTGGAGCGTGGAGCCGGCGGGCTGATCTCGGGCATTTTCCCTTGAGAATCAAGCCACATCCTGAGACACTGTTCCTTCACGCTCCCCGCTGGGGGGCTCTCCTTGCCCCGGACCCGCCATGAATCGTCGTGGTTGGGAACGCCCCGGAGCTTCACATCCATAAGGAGGATGAATGCGTCGATACGAGACGATCTTCATTGCCTCCCCGACGTTGACGGACGAGCAGGCAGATGAGCTCGTGCGCCACTTCGAGGGAATCGTCGCCGAGCAGGGTGGCGAACTACTCAAGACCGACAAGTGGGGCCGCAAGAAGCTGGCCTACGAAGTCCAGAAGTTCAGCGAGGGCTACTACACCCTGTTCGAGATGAACGCGGGTTCCAACCTCATCGCCGAGCTCGAGCGTCGTTTCCGCAACAACGACTCCGTCATCAAGTTCATGTCCGTTCGCATGGACGTGGAGGCCAAGGCCGCGGACCGCCAGAAGGTCCGCTACGCGCGCGAAGCCAAGCGCAAGGCCGCCGCTGGCATCAAGGAGCGTTCCGCTGAAGAGGTGATGGGATGAAGCGCCGCACGGACGGAAAAGGCAAGCCCAAGAAGAAGAAGCAATTTGGTGGTCGGCGCAGCAAGTTCTGCAAGTTCTGCGTCGAGAAGTCCACGCTCATCGACTACAAGGATGTGAAGACCCTCCAGGGCTTCACCCCCGAGCGCGGCAAGGTGCTGCCCCGCCGCACCAGCGGCGTGTGTGCCCTCCATCAGCGCATGCTGGTGGAAGCCATCAAGCGCGCCCGCAACATCGCGCTGCTGCCCTTCGCGACGGACTAGATCCTTCATTTCTACAAAGCGGGCCGCCCCGGGGCGGCCCGCTTTGTATTCACGAAAGGGCCGTCGCAAGAGGGCCCTTTCCCGGGATACCCTATTTCCATGACTGAGCCTGTCGCCCTCCCTCAGATTGCCCCTCCCCTTCGTCGCATGAAGGCCCTCAAGGCCAGTTGGAAGCCCATTCTCCTCAACTGGCTGGTGCCGGGCCTAGGCTACTGGACGATTGGCGAGAAATTGCGGGCCAAGGTGCTTTTGGGGGTGAGCCTCGTCTTCTGCCTCCTGGCCTTTCTCCAGCTTCATTTCGGCGCCGTCAACGGCATCACCGGCGGCGTCTTCGTCCCCAAGACCGATCCCTTCGAATGGATGCCCACCCTCGGCGCCGTGGGCACGGCCGGAGTGGGACCGATCTACACGCTCTTTGCATGGGTCTTTGGCGGTCCTGCGGCCGAGCCGGTGCGGAATCTGACCCAGGAATATGGCGCCACCTACCTGATGGTGGCGGGCCTTCTGAACTGGCTGGCCTGCTTCGATATTTTCGACCGGGTCACGGGGCGCTGGATCTATCGGCTGCCCAAGGATGAACTGGAAGCGCTGGGGAAGAAGGACGTGAAGGAAGGCTAGTAGGGCTTTCCCGGCTCAATTCTGGTGGGAGTGAGGCTCGGCATCGCTCTGTGCGGGTGAGTGCGCGAACCGCCTGGGAATGATGCTCGCTGAGTGGGGGCTCGCTTCGTGTACGTGGAATGCGCGACCCATGTGGAGACTATGCTCGCTGGCCGGGGGCCCACTCCGAACGCTGCACTGCAGCGTTCGCTCGTGACCCGGCTACAGCTCGCCCTTCCGGACGCGGTCCATCTCTCGCTTGTGTTCCCGCTCCTTCAGGGCCTCGCGCTTGTCGCCCAGGGTCTTGCCTTCGGCGAGGGCGATCTTGACCTTGATGAGGCCCCTGGGGGTGAGGTAGATGGCCAGGGGCACGATGGTGTAGCCCTTGCGGGTGGCCTTGGCGATGATCTTGGTGATCTCGGCGCGGTTCAGCAGCAGCTTGCGGGGGCGCAAGGGGTCGTGGTTGGCGTCGGTACCGAAGTCGTAGGGCGAAATGTGGGCCTGCTTGAGCCAGAGCTCCGTGCCCACTACATCCACGTAGGCATCCTGCAGTTGGCCCTTGCCCGCCCGCAGGGACTTCACTTCCGTGCCGACCAGGGCGAGGCCCGCCTCCCAGGATTCGAGAATGTGGTAGGTGTGGAATGCCTTGCGGTTGCGGACGAGGTCTTCGCTCATAGAAGGACAGTGTAGCCTCTGCGCTCGGGGAGGTTTCCGGGCGCCTTTTCCCGGAAGCCGCACCCGGCGTATGATGCGGTGAACCCATCCACGGAGCCCTCGATGCGATACGCAAGAAGCCTCGCTCTCTGTCTTGCTGTGCCTGGAATACTCCTCGCCGCCGACATCCTCCTTAGCCTGGGGTTGAATCAGACTGAGTTCGAGGAGGCCTGTTTCCAGTTCGTCAAGAATCCGGAACGCCTGCCCCAGCTGCGGATCACGCCGGCCATGCGCGCGTTGGCTGTGTTCCAGCGCAAGTCGGCGGTGGAAGCCCTGGGCGCCAAGGCCAAGGCCTATTATGCTTCGGACACCTTCAAACGCCGGTGGGCGGAGTACCGCGGCCAGTTCACGGGCGGGGAGGATTCGGAGCAGCGGCGCGCCGCGGCGGAGGCCCAGGTGAAGGGCCAGTTGGATGCGGCTGTGCAGCAGATGGAGCAGATGATGCCGATGCTGCCTCCGGCCCAGCAGGCGGAGATGAGGAAAGCCATTGCCAAGGCAAAGGCGGAAAAGGCTGGGGTCGCCGGACAGGTTGGAACCGGACGCGGGGATTCCGATGCGCCGCCCAAGGATCCAAACGTGCAGCTGAAGAAGGCTCTGCAGCACTTTCTGGCCATCACGGATGGCGTGGACTATGGGGCCGGCGTGTCCATTCAGAACGGGCGGAAATACTTCTCCAACAAGGCATTCGAAGCCAAGTCCGCCGAGTGGAAGATGGCCTTCCGGGCAGGTCGGGAAGCCTCCGAAGGGGCGCGAAACTATGTGCGCGGGTGGCTTGCGGAGCTGAAGTAGAGGGCCTGGCGGGCCCCTGTCAGGCTTCGGGCGAGGCGCTCTCGCGGGCCCGGGTTCTCGCCTTCAGGAACTCGATGACGGCGGGCAGCACAGAAATCAGGATGATGGCGATGAGCACCGTCTCGAAATTCCGCTGCACCCAGGGAATGCCACCGAAGATGCGCCCCGCCGCTACCAGGAGGCCCACCCAGAGGATTGCGCCGGTCACGTTGTAGAGGGCGAAGCGCGGGTAGCTCATCTTTCCGATCCCGGCCACGAAAGGCGCGAAGGTGCGCACGATGGGGACGAACCGCGCCAGGATGATGGTCTTCCCGCCGTGTCGCTCGTAGAACTCGTGGGCAGTCTGGAGGTGCTTGCGGTTCAGCCAGCGCCCCCGGTCCTCGTGAAAGACCGCAGGCCCCAGCCGCGCCCCGATGCTGTAATTCACGGCGTCACCCAGCACCGCGGCGATGATGAGCAGCAGAGAGATGAGGGGCAGGTTGATGGGGGATCCCGGCAACGCCCCCAGGGCGCCCAGGGCGAAGAGCAGGCTGTCGCCGGGCAGGAAGGGCAGGATCACCAGCCCCGTTTCGCAGAACACGATGGCGAAGAGCAGCACGTAGAGCCAGCCCCCCATGTTGGTCGCCATCACGTTCAGATCCTGGGGCGAGGTGAGCCGGTGCAGAAAGCTCATCATCCAGCGAAGGAATTCCATGCGTTTCTCCCTTGGGCCTTCGGGGCAGAGGGCCTGCGATCCTCCAGGTTACTGGTAGGCCGGAGTTCTGCCCATAGCAGGGAACACAGCTGGATCAGAATTCCGCGAACTTGTCGGTGGCGGCCACCAGGGCGCGGCTGTTGGGCGCCTCGAAGGCACTGTGGCC
>JAYREN010000154.1:0-7858 GCA_041908845.1 Holophaga sp.
CGGAGGCGACTGGTAGTCCTGGCTATTTTTTCTTAGTGAGGCCCCGGAAGAAGGCCTTGGCCTGCTCCACCAGCACCGTGAACTGCTCACCCAGGCTCTGAACCTGCTCACGGGCACCGGCCTTGGCGCTCTTGGCGCTCTTGGCCTCTTGTTGGAACACTTTGTGCCCCGGGGCCATGCGCCGGACGGTCTCCCACATCCGGGTAGCCTTGGTGCTGAGTCCCACATGCTGGTACAGCTCGGCCAATCGGATGGCGGAATTCACTTCCTTCGGATTCAGGCGAAGGACCGTTTCCAGGGTCTGGATCAGCTTGCGGACATCCCCGCCCGGGCGATCCAGGATCTGGGCGTGGAGCACATGGAATTCCACCCGCTCGGCGTCGAGCTTGAGGGCGTAGTGGATCAGGCTAAGGGCACGGTGCGGATCCTTGGCCTCGAAAGCGGCCTTGGCCTCGGCGTACCAGTCATCGGTGGTTCTCGCCGCGGGTGGCACAGAATGGAAAGCGGCAGAGGCCGCGACTTCAGTGGCAGTAGCCGTAGTCTCTGGATGGGGCGCCAAGGCGATGGGGCGCGCGGAATTCTTCACCATGGCGAAGGCTTCCGCCAGTTCCCGGAAGCGCTGTTCGGCCTTTTCGTGCTCGGGCCCGATGAAGCGGTCGGGGTGCCAGATCTTGGCGAGGCGGTGGTAGGCCTCCTTGATCTCCTCGGCGGATGCGTTGGGGGTGATTTCGAGGACTTCGTACGGGTTCATGGATCCGCCGCCTATTCAGGGTTTTAGGTCGTCAATGAAGGAATCGGCACACAATCAATTTAGCTGAGAACAGACCCAGAGGGTTCCCTCAGATGACCTTGGGGACGCGGAAATGGCCTTGATCCGTGTCCGGAGCATTGGCCAGCGCCTCTGCCTGGCTAAAGCCAGGCACCACCCGATCTTCCCGGCGGATCAAGGTGATTTCCGCCCCATGAAAGGTGGGCTCGACACCTTCGAGGGGGAGGCTGTTCAGGCTCTCGGCGTGGCTCAGTAGGCGTTCCATGTCCTGGCGCAGGGGTTCGATCTCTTTCTCTTCCAGGTTCAGATCCGTGAGTCGGGCACAGCGCAGCACGTCTTCGCGGGTGACTTCCATGGGGGCTCCTAGAGCTTCAGGTCGGCGTCGGCGTTCACGGGGAGGAGATCCTCGGCCGGGGCCAGCAGGGCGCCTGCGGCGGCGATCATGGCGCCGTTGTCCGTGCAAAACCGGGGCTCGGGGATGGCGAGGCGGAGCCCGAGCCTTTCCGCCATGACCTTGGCCTGGGCTCGCAGCTCGGAGTTGCAGGCCACGCCGCCGGATACGATGAGGCTCTGGGCGCCGGTCTGCTGGGCGAAATCGGGCAGGGGCTTGAGCAGCCACTTGGCGATGGTTTCCTGAAGGCTGCGGCAGAGCCCCTGGACTCGGGGATCCTCTTGCCCGGCCATCTCCAGGCCGGGCTGGGCGGCGATGCGCATTTTCACTGCGGTCTTCAGGCCGGAAAAGCTCCAGGCGGCCTTGCCATCCCGGAATTTGGGCGCAGTGAAGGGATCACCGGCGGTGGCACCCTTGCGGGCGCAGGCATCCACGATAGGGCCGCCGGGATAGCCCAGGTTGAGCATCCGCGCCGTCTTGTCGAAGGCCTCGCCCGCGGCATCATCCCGGGTCTTCTGCAGCAACTCGAGGTGGGTCCAGGATTCGGCCCGGTACAAGTGGGTATGACCACCAGAAACCAGCAGCACCAGGGCGGGGAAGGGAAGGTCCGGTACGGCGAAGCGGGCCGCGTTCAGGTGGCCCAGGAGATGGTGGACGGGCACCCAGGGGAGTCCCTCTTTCCAGGCGATGGCCTTGGCGGCGCTGAAGGTCGTGAGCAGGCAGCCCACGAGGCCTGGCCCCTGGGTCACCGCGATGCGATCGAGCTGCTGCCAGCTGATCTCGGCCTTGGCGAGGGTCTCGCCGATGACGCTTCGGAGCTGGAGCAGGTGTTCCCGCGCAGCCAGCTCTGGCACCACGCCGCCGTAGGGCGCGTGAATCTCGTCCTGGCTCTTCCGCACCATGGACCTGAGCACCGGGCCTGTGGCCGTCTCCTCCACTACGGCGGCGGAACAATCATCACAGCTCGATTCGAGGCCCAGAATCAACATTGGATTAGTCTACTTCAAGCATGACCCGACTCGTCCCCACTCGCATCGAACTGGCGCGCCCCCTGCCGCCCCTCACCTACCTCGCGCCGGAAGGCCTTCCCGCTGGTCTCCGCGTGAAGGTCAAACTCCGCACCGGCAGCCTGGTGGGTGTAGTTCTCGGCCCCGATCCGACGCCACCCCAGGTCAAGTTGCGGCCCATCGAAGCCGTGGTGGACCCCTTCCCCCTGCTTCCGCCAAAACTCAGAGCCCTGCTGGATTTTGCCGGGAACTACTATGGCTGCGGCCTTCCCCATCTGATGGCCCTCTGCCTGCCTGCAGGCGTTCAGGCAGATTGGGAAACCCTCTCGCCCGAAGGGCGCTCCTTCTCCGAGCTCCGAGAGGCCAGCGACTGGGCTTCGTTGGAGGGACTGGGACAGGCCTGGCACGAGGGGCGGCTGCCCCTGCCGGGACTTTTCCACCGTCGGACCCTGCGGGGGGCCGGAGTGACCGAAGTTCGCCGAACCTCCCAGCCCCATCCCCTGAAGGTGACGCCCACCCAGGCCAGGGTGCTTCTGGCGCTTGAAGAGGGCGGGGGCGCGTCCCGGGAGGATGAACTGCTCGCCCAGGCCAAGGTGGGTGTCTCCGTGCTGGCGACCCTGGAGCGGAATGGCCTCATCGAGCGGGTTCGACGGCTTGACCTCCTCTCTCAGAAACGCGAAGAATCCGTCGCTCGGCACGTGGTTCTCAACGAGGAACAGCAGCGGGCCTTCGCCGCTGTGGATCTGACGAAGTTCGGCGCCTACCTTCTCTTCGGCGTCACCGGGTCGGGGAAAACGGAAATCTACCTAGAGCTTGCGGAAAAGGTGCTGACCCAGGGGCGCCGGGTGCTCTGGCTCGTGCCGGAGATCGGGCTCACGCCCCGCCTGCTGGCCCGGTTGGAGGGGCGCTTCCCGGGGCAGGTCGCTGTGGGTCACGCGGGCCTCAACATGACCGAAAAACAGGCCGATGTGATGCGCCTGCTCAACGACGAGGCCCCGATCTTCGTAGGCGTCCGCAATGCCGTGCTGGCGCCCCTGCGCGACATCGGCCTCATCGTGGTGGATGAGGAGCAGGAGTCCTCCTACAAGAGCGAAGAACATCCCCGCATTCATGCCCGGGATCTGGCCATCAAGCGCGCCCAACTGGAGGATTGCCCCGTCATCCTGGGCAGCGCCACGCCAAGCCTGGAGAGCTGGCATGCGGCCAAGAGCGGGCGCTACCGCCTACTCAAGCTCACCCAGCGTCCAGCTGGAAGTACGCTGCCGACGGTGAAGATCGTGGATTTGCGTGATTGCTATAAGACCGAGCGCAAGAAGGTGGTCTTCTCACCCCTGTTGCTCAAGGCACTCCAGGAAACGCTGGAGCAGGGCCAGCAATCCATGCTCCTGCTGAATCGCCGGGGCTTCGAGAACTTCTGGATGTGCCGGGCCTGCGGCAAACCCCTGGACTGCCCCCACTGCGCCATCAGCCTGACGTACCACAAGGGTTCGTATCGACTGCGCTGCCATCTCTGCGGCTTCGAGGCCGCGCCCCCCGAAGTCTGTCCTGCCTGTGGCGCAGAACACCTGCGCGGCGTTGGCGAAGGCACCGAGCAGATCGAGGACCAGCTTCAGGCCCGCTTCCCCACCGCCCGCATCCTGCGGCTGGATCGGGACACGACTCAGCGGAGAGGATCCCTGGAGGCCGGTCTTCTGGCGGCGGAACACGGCGAGGTGGACATTCTGGTAGGCACCCAGATGCTCGCCAAGGGCCACACCTTTCCCAAGCTCACGCTGGTGGGCATCCTCAACGCGGATCTGGGGCTCAAGGTCTCAGATTTTCGAGCCGCAGAGCGCACCTTCCATCTGCTGACCCAAGTGGCGGGGCGGGCCGGACGCGCAGAGCTGTCTGGCCGCGTTCTGCTCCAGACCTACAGCCCGGATCACCCGGCCATCATTCACGCCGTGGCCCAGAATTTCGAGGCCTTTGCCGAAGAGGAGCTGCCCTACCGCCAGGGCATGGCCTATCCACCCTTCGCGGCCCTTTCGCTCTATCGCAGTGAAGGCGACACGCCCGAAGATGCCCTGGCGCCTCTCCACACCCTAAAGGCCCGGCTGCAGGCCATCGCGGGCTTGAGAATTCTCGGACCACTCGAGGCCCCCATTCCCAAGGTCAAGGACCGATACCGCATGCAGCTGATCCTCAAGGCCTGGACCCGAGGCCCCCTTAGCGAGGCACTCCAGGTCGCGCCCCCCACTCCCGGCGGCCCCGTGACTCTTGATCGGGATCCCCAGAACTTTGGGGTGTGACTATTTTTTCTACACTCACTAGAAAACCCTTCATGCATTCCCTTGGCAGGGCTCGGAAGTGTTGATATAACTCGCACAATTTCCTGTATTCCCCGCCCCCTCCAGGGCCGAACCTTTCTCAGTCGAGGCATGCCATGGCCCAACCGTTCCAAAGAGAAAAAGGATTTTCGCTGATCGAGCTCCTGGTGGTGCTCACGATTGTGGGCATTTTGACCGTGGTCGGTGTTGTCATGATCGGTAACCGACAAGCTGGAGCCGTGCGCTCTCTTCTTGACGAGCTGGAAGGTGCTCTGACCAATGCCCATCAGGCTGCTGTAGCCTCGGGAAGGGATGTGGCCATCGTGAGTTGGGGTACATGGCAGAACGCAAACCCCCTGGTCATCGCCCACGGCGACGCCGAACTTTTTGATGCCCAGATCCAGACCGCTGCCGACAATCTAAGGGATAGCCAACCCTTGGCCGCAGGCCTCAGCCAAACCGTGGGCGTACCCTTTCGAATGCGGGCCAACGACTCCACCTACACCCGGGCGAGGGTGGCGCTGGTGGGCACGGCGGACTGGGCTACCGCGATGATGCCGGTGGACGGCAGGACGAATCAGGACATCACTACCGTGGTTCCCTTTACCGGAGGCGCCATGGCCGGGGTGGTCGTTCCCGGTAACAACCTCGTGGGCGACGGAACCCTGGGGCGCACCCTGATCTCCGGCAGCAACAAACGTTTTAATTCCACCTTCATCATCCCGGTGGTTGGCACCGGTGCTAATGTTGGCCCTCTTCCGGGAAGCCCGATGGGCCTTATCGTTGTGCTCAACAATGGGGCCACAATTTACAAATTTTATAATCCCGGTGCCAGGGACGGAGATGGCCAATGGCGGAGGATCTAATGCGGATCTGGGAACGCAAGGAAATGAGGCAGGCCGAGGCTGGCTTCAGCATGATCGAGATGCTCATGACGGCCTTCATCCTAGCCGTGGGCATTCTGGGCCTCACCATGTTGCAGACAATGTCGTTGAAGGCTTCTCGAGGAAGTCAGAGCCTGACCACCGCAATCTTGGTGGCAGAACAGGTCCTGAATCAAGCCGATCTCGAAGGGCGGTTGAGCTGGTTGAATCTCACCAATAGCAACCAGGCCGCACCCACTCTTGCCGATCTCCCCAATCTGAGGTACTTGACCATCCCGGGTGGTGGCGAGTTGGTGGAGACCTTCAATGCCAAGGGAGGAGCGGTGGTCACCGGCTCGCCGGATCCGGCTGTGAGCACACCCTTCTACACGGTGACCACCACACGACTCCCCTCGGTGGCTGCGATGGCTACCGGTGGGATTTCAGATGTGAATGTGCGGGTGCAGTTTGCCGATGGCGTGGATTCCAACAACGCACCAATTCTGCGAACGGTGTCCCTGACCCGGAGAATCTGGCATGGCTAAGCGTGGGTCTTACTCTCGAGTCCGGGGGTTCTCCCTGGTTGAGCTCATGGTGGCGGTATTCTTCACTCTGGTGCTCATGGCGGGTCTGGCCTCGGTCTTCAAGGCCAGTCTCACCACCTTCTACACCTCTGGCGAAAAGCTCTCCAGCGCCCGCCGAAACCGGATGTCCGTGGACATGCTTGCGGACGATATCAACGCCGCCATGATGTATCTAGTGGACATCACCATTGCTCCTCAGGGTGAGGTGGCGCCGACCAATCCGCCCTTCTACGTGCTTCCGAACATGCCCATCGCTGGGGCTGGGGCCAGCGATCCCCAGACGAGCGACGAACTGTATTTTATGATGGATCAGGCCTTGCCCTTCGAAGGCACAGTTGGAACGGCGGCGGTTCTTACCTCGGCTCAGCAGGTCTTTTTGACTCCCGGCGCCCTGCCGCCACCTCAGACGTACAACATCGACTGCCGGACAGATTCTTACGCAAACATGGTCAAGGTTGGCCAGTACCTGGGCTTCAAGGATGACTGGTCCCCCAGCAAGATCGTCGCGGTTGATCGACCATCAGATAAAACTGTCACGGTCACCCTGGGTGAGGATCCGGTTTCCCAGATCACGGGTGCCGAGGGGAGCAAGGTGGCTCAGTCCTTTGCACATATACCGGGGAGTGGCATTGTCTTCATCCAGAAGCACCAGGTTGTTCGCTACCGGATCGAGATGCTGCAGCTCGATCCCCAGAATGCAAATGGCATTCCCTGTCTGGTGAGGGACCAGGGCACTTATAGCACTGCAGGGTTCGTAGCCGACCAGCCGCAGCAGATCATCACGGAGAACGTTTCTGGCTTTAAGGTCTACCTCAGTGTTGATGGAGGGTTACTCTGGGCTGGGTTGGGGCAGAATGCAGCCGGGTTTACTGCAGGCTGGGACCAGGGCATTCGCACCCAGTTGGATGCTCAGCTCGCCACCTCGGGGCGGTCAGGCTTCCAGACTACCCGGGGGGATGAATTCTGGTTCCGCTCTACACCAACGCTGGTGCGAGTGGATGTGAGTACTCGCACCGCGACTCAGCGAACGGAGTACGCCAACACCCCCGATACCGTCGCCTACAAGGATCTGACCCAGAGCCTTGTGTTCGTACCCCGCCATGCTGGTCTAAAAATGGACTGAAGGGAACGACTACCATGTCTTTCGCTACCCAACGTAATCGCAATCACTCCGAGGCTGGTGGTATCACCATTCTGGTGGCCCTGATGCTGCTGGTACTCCTCACCATCGCTGCCGTTGGCATGTCCCGCAATTCCTTCCGGGAAATCGTCACGTCTGGGTTCAGCCGCCAGGGAGCCATGGCCCGCAATGCGGCCGATTCCGGCGTCGAGTGGGCCGTTCATTGGATCGAGATCGAGAACAGCAATGTGGCCACGGGGGTTCCAGCTCAGTTCAGGATTCAGCGAGCCGCTCTGCGGGAAAACCAGTTACTGCAAGGCTTCGCCAGGGATGCCCTCACTGGTGCCGATTACTCGCCAGACGTGGCTCTGGTGCCAGACTTCACCTTGGCCGGGTCCCCGGATGGTGTTGTCCAGGGATTCACCCTGGGCTTGACTCTCATGGGCAAAGGCAGCGTTAGCAACACTGGCCAGGGAATCACTCAGGGCTCTTTTGCGCCTGCATCAGGGTCCGCACAGGCCCTGAAGGTGCTTCCGGATCTCTGGGCCGTCCGGTCGGATGCCCAGGTGCAGCAGGGCGCCACCACCTTCATCCACGCCAGGGAAGCCTGGATCACTACCCCCGTCCAGTAGTCAAGGAGTAAGGTCATGGTCAGTCACCGTCGCACCTTCCCGCGCTTTTTCCTGGGGCTCCTCGCGGTTTCCCTGTTGTCGCTTCAACCCCTATTCGGCCAGCTTGATCCCCGCCTCCAGGCGAGCAAGACCGACTTCCTGGATCTCTACCAGCAGAGCGTAAATCTGGTCATGAAACCCGAAGTG
>JAYREN010000155.1:0-7840 GCA_041908845.1 Holophaga sp.
CCTCCTGCATGTGGTAGCCGGAGATGGAGATGGAGTTGAACTTGGGCATGTTCTTGGAGGTGTAGGCGATGATGTCCGCGATCACCCGCATGGACGGCTTGGGCGGGTAGATGTAGGTGTTGCGGACCATGAACTCCTTCAGGATGTCGTTCTGGATGGTGCCGCTGAGCTGGGACAGCTTCACGCCCTGCTCCAGGCCCGACACGATGTAGAAGGCCAGAATGGGCAGCACGGCGCCGTTCATGGTCATGGACACGCTCATGGTGTCCAGGGGGATCTGGTCGAAGAGGATCTTCATGTCCAGGATGGAGTCGATGGCCACCCCCGCCTTGCCCACGTCGCCCACCACCCGGGGATGATCGCTGTCGTAGCCCCGGTGCGTCGCCAGATCAAAGGCCACGCTGAGGCCCTTCTGCCCGGCGGCGAGGTTCCGGCGGTAAAAGGCGTTGGATTCCGTGGCAGTGGAGAAGCCCGCATACTGCCGCACCGTCCAGGGGCGGATCACGTACATCGAGGCGTAGGGCCCGCGCAGGAAGGGAGGAATGCCCGCCAGGTAGGGCAGATGTTCCACCTTTTCGAGATCCTGCTCCGTGTAGACCGGCTTCACGGGAATGAGCTCATTGGTCATCCAGGTGAGGGCGGAGGTATCGCCCGCCTCGGCCTGCCAGCCTTCGATGCTACCGGTGGCGGCCACATCCAGGGCGATCTGGGTGAAATCCGGAATGCGGCTCATCAAAACACCTCCAGCGTCTGCGCCAGCCCCGAGAGCACGGCATGCACATCGCTCTTCACATGGATGAACTCGTCCACGCCCGCGGCCTTGAAGGCCTCGGCGTGGTCCTTCAGCAGGCCCGCCAGCAGCACCTTCGGCGCCTTGGCTCCGGCCTTCAGCAGCTTCGCCGTGGCGGCCGCCTTCTCGACATAGGTGTCATCCAGGCCCACGATCACCACCACGCCCGCCCCGCTGGCCACGGCGGCGGCGGCGGCCTCTTCTGGCGTATTGAAGGAGGCCTGATCGGCCACCTCGAAGCCGCCCACCTGGAAGAAGCCCCGGGTGAAGTCCAGGCGCGGCATGTAGGCGCCCACGGGACCCAGGTTGGCCAGGAAGACCTGGGGACCATTGTGCTTGGCCCGGTAGGCGAGCACCGCCTTGCGCAGAGTCTCAAACACCTCGGCGGCGCGATGGGCCTGCAGCGGCGTCACATTGATGCCGTTGCCCCGGCCCAGCATGGACACCAGCTGTCCAAGGGTGGCCGTGGGCGCAGCCTTCAGCAGGTCCGCGAAGGTCTTGCCGGTAAGGACAGCGCCCCGGCGGGCGGCAGCCTTGGGGCCCAGCTCCGCTTTCAGAGCGGCGTGGTCGGTCACCTTCGTTTCCGGCATGGACTCCAGGGCATTGGCGTACTGATTGGTGCCGACGATGACATCCTGGCGCTGCACGATGGCCTTGCGGCGGGCCGCGGCCACTTCAGCAATCTTGGCCTGCACGAAGCCTGCTTCCAGGGCCTTGGCGAGCCCGCCCTGGCCTTCCACTTCCTGGAAGAGCTTCCAGGCCGCCTGGGCCACTTCGTGGGTGAGGCGCTCGATGTACCAGCTGCCGCCCCCCAGATCCACCACGTGATCCAGCTTGGATTCCTCCCGGAGCATGAGCTGGGTGTTGCGGGCGATGCGGCGCCCCAGATCGCTGGGCGCGCCCCCCAGCACCTCGTCGAAGCTGGCCACGTGCAGGCTGTCGGCGCCGCCCACCACAGCGGAGAAGGCTTCCGTGGTGTTGCGCAGCAGGTTCACGTGGGGGTCGAACTGGGTCTTGTTGAAGCGGCCACTGCGTGCGTGCAGGGCCATCTTGGCCGACGCCTGTTTGCCGCCGGAGGCCTTCACCACCTGGGCCCAGAGGAGCCGCGCCGCGCGGAGCTTGGCAATCTCCATGAAGAATTGCCCGCCCACACTGAAGCGGAACTGGATGCGGGGCGCCACGGTGTCCACGTCCAGGCCGCGAACCTCCATGGCCCGCAGGAGCGCCACGGCGTCGGCCAGACTGAAGGCCAGCTCCTGGACGGCATTGGCCCCCGCCTCGTGGTAGGGATGGCCGCACACGTTCATCGTGCGGCTAAGGGGCGATTCCGCCATGGCGAAACGGGTGAGTTCCGCCAATTCGTCATAGGCCTGTTCAAGCGGCATGGGCAGACTGCCCTTGCCTGCCAGCGAACCCAGGGGATCGAAGCCGAGGCTGAGGGACAGCCTCTTCAGATCCTGGCCGGACGCCTTCAGGTGCGAGACCACCAGGGCCGCCGCCCCCAGGGCGCTGCTGCCGCTGGCCAAGTAGAGGGGTGCGGCCTCGAGGTCCACACCCTGCAGGGCCGCGGCCACATCGGCCACGTTGGAGATGGAAGTGCCCCCGGCGCCCACCTGGGAAGCCTCGGCCTGATCGGGGTCCAGGCCCGCCATGGAGGCGGCATCCAGCACCAGGTTCACGGCGCTCTGGCCGCGCTCCAGGTCGTGCTTCAGGGCCTCGTTGAATTCACCGGCCTTGGGATAAGGCAGCTCCTGGGCCACCAGCCACCCGGCCACCCGCTTGCCAAGGGCCTCGTTGCCCCGCACGAAGGGGAAGGCGCCGGGCACGCCGCCCAGGTGGGGCAGGCCCTTCACGTCTTCCGGGGTATAGATGGGCTGAAGGGTAATGCCCTCGTAGGTCTGGGTGAGCATCTTCTTGTCGAAGGGCGCGCCCTTGAGGAGGCGGATGACTTCCTCGCGCCACTGCTCCAGGTTGGGGGCCGGGAAATCGGCGAAGAGCCGCTCCGTCTCCGCACAGGTTGTCGTCTTGGTGTCGACCATGGTCATTCCCTTTTTCATCAACCGCGTGGGCGAAATACCTCACAAAACAGGAAGGACCATCATAGCCCGACCCATGGGTGGGCTCGCCGAGCCAACTTCGTCACTTAAGGGAGATAGACTTTGGGATTCCTCCCAGGTGATCCCATGCTGCTGGCCCCGCCTCCGCCCCCACCCTCGGTCGTCATTCTCGCCGGGGCCGAACTCTGGCAGGACGACGGCAAACAGGGCCGCGCCATCCCTGGGCAGGCACTGGCCATCAAGGGTGCCAAGATCGCGGCCATCGGGTCGGAGGCCGCCCTCGCCAAGCGCTTCCCCTCGGCCCAGGTGGTGACGCTGGAAGGCGGCACTCTGCTGCCAGGCTTCATCGAGGGGCACTGCCATGTGGAGAGCCTCGGCAAGCTGGCGGCCAATACCGATCTGCGCAACTGCCAGGACCTCGACGAGGCCTTGACCCGGGGGCGCGCCTGGGCCAAGGCCAACCCCGAAGGCTGGATCCAGGGGCGGGGCTGGGACCAGAATCTCTGGCCCACCAAGGCCTTCCCCACGGCGGCAGCCCTGGATGGCGCGACCGGCTCCCGACCGGCCCTTTTGCGCAGGGTGGACGGCCACGCCCTATGGGTGAACTCCGCAGCCCTCAAGGCCGCCGGAATCACGGACGCCACCCCCGATCCCACCGGCGGCCAGATCCAGAGGGACGCCCAGGGCCACGCCACGGGCATCCTGCTGGAAAACGCCATGGCCCTGGTGGAAGCGAAGATCCCGGAGCCCGTCGCGGCGCAGCGTGAAGCGTGGATTCGCCAGGGCCTGCTGGCCCTTCAGGCGCTGGGCTTCACCTCGGCCTGCGACATGGGCGGCGATGCCCTGACCCTCGCCATCTACCGGAAGCTGGCGGCTTCCAACACCCTGCCCATAAGGGTCTTCAGCTACTTCGACCATGATTCCCGGCTCATGCTCCAGGAGCTGAGAAAGCCCAGGGCCCCCCAGCCCTCTTTCTTCCAGGTCCAGGGCGTCAAGTTCTACTTCGATGGCGCCCTGGGCAGCCGGGGCGCCAAGCTGCTGGAACCCTACGCCGATGCGCCCAGCTCTGGACTCTGGGTGCTGGATCCCGAAACCATCGGAAAGAACGCCCGCATCGTGCTGAAGGCCGGGTACCAGCCTGCCGCCCATGCCATCGGGGATGCCGCCAACCGCGCCGCCCTGGAGGTGCTGGCCAAGGCCCAGCGCGGGGGCGTCACTTTGCGCCCCCGGGTGGAGCACGCCCAGATCGTGGCCCCGGAGGATGCTCAGGCCTTCGGCAAGGCGGGATTGGTGGCCTCGGTGCAGCCCATGCACCTGGCCGATGACCACGCCTGGACCCCCAGCCGCCTCGGACCTCAGCGCCTGGAGCGGGCCTTTCCCTGGCGCACTCTCCTCAACGGCGGCGCGCCCCTGGTCTTCGGCAGCGACGCGCCCATCGCCGATGCCAATCCCTTTCTGGCCCTGGCCGCTGCCGAAACCCGCCAGGATGCGGCGGGAAACCCATCGGAAGGTTTCCTCCCGGCCCACAGGCTGACCCGCGCCGAGGCCATCCGGGCCTATACCCGTACCACGGGCGAGGTGCTGGGGCACAAGGGCCTCGGCGTGATCAAGGTAGGTGCCGTGGCGGATCTGCTGTGGGTGCAGGCCCCCCTCGCGACCCTGAGCCCCGCCGAGTTGCGCCAGCTCAAGCCGAGCCGGATGTGGGTCAACGGGGTGCCGGTTCTCGGATCCGAAAAACCTCGTTAGAGTGAGCCTATGTCCTTGCGCCCCGCCGAACCCCTTCTGGCCCCCTCCATCCTCTCCGCAGATTTCGCACGCCTCGCCGAGGCGCTGAAACTGCTGGAGCAGGCCGGCGGTTGCGTGGTGCATGTGGACGTGATGGATGGTCGCTTCGTGCCCAACATCACCCTGGGCATGCCCGTGGTGGCCTCCCTGCGCAAGGAGATTAAGCTGCCCCTGGACTGCCACCTGATGATCGTGGAGCCTCTGAAATACGCCACGGAATTCGTGAACGCCGGGGCCGATTGGGTGAGCGTGCACCAGGAGGCCGACCCCCATCTGCATCGCACCCTGGCCGCCATCCACGCCGCCGGGGCCAAGGCTGGCGTGGTGCTGAACCCCGGCACGCCCGTGGAAACCCTGGTGGATCTGGTGGGCGATTTCGATTTCGTGCTGCTCATGAGCGTGAATCCCGGCTTTGGCGGCCAGAGCTTCATTCCCCGAGTGCTGGACAAGGTCCGGCGCCTGGATGCCCTGCGCACCGAGCGCCAGATCCCCTTCTTCATCCAGGTGGATGGCGGCGTGGGCCTGGACAACGCCCAGGAACTGGTGCGGGCCGGGGCCGATGTCCTGGTGGCGGGCAATGCCGTCTTCAAGGCCCCCGATCCCCTGCGGGCCGTTCGGGACCTGCTCACCGAGATGCGCAAGGGCAAGTCATAGCCTGAAGCTAGGCACTCAGGTGTCCCAAATGACTTGTTACGGATTTGCGTGAAAGACCGCACATGTCTTGAGGAAGCGGTTTGATTTGCCCCACCCTTCCGCGGATTACCCCAAGCCAGAAGGGCCCACAGCCTGGTTTTGAGCCGTGCCTGCTGTTATCCCTTTCATCCCCTCCATCCCTGTTGATTCCTTTTGAAAAAACGGAACGGCTAAATACTCGAGCCTTCCTGCAGCGGCTTCTTGTTCGGCAAAAGGCATGGCAAAGCCCTTCAACAGGGATACGGGGGATGAAGGGGATGTGCACCCGTCGATCGGCATTCTTGTGTGAAGCCTTGCCCCCGGATCCTCCTGGAGACCAACAGCGCTTGGTGGCGGGCCATCTCATCGCTCAAGCCCGTGCTTATCAGTGGTTATCCCGCAAATCCATGAGAACCAAAAAGAGCCGATATCTTCAGCGATGCTCGATGAGCTCTTCCCGGGGAAAGCGCACCTTGGGTAGGTCGGCGTACTTATCCTCGGCGGCCCGGTAACCCGCGGGACAGGCGCAGAGGGTGGCCCAGCCGCTGCCCTCCAGCCCAAGAATCGCGTCGTACTGGGCGGGCACCAGACCCTCCATGGGGCAGGTGTCCACACCCAGAACGGCAGCGGCCGTCATGAAGTTGCCCAGGGCGATGTAGACCTGCCGGGCCGCCCACTCATTGATGGTCTTGGCGCGGGGCCCCTCGGCCAGATCGCCCACCATGTAGCCCCGGTAGCCCGCCAGGGATTCCCGGGAAACACTCCGAACCTCGGCGATCCGGTCTACGAAATGCTCGATCTCCGGCAGTCCGAGGTCCTTCTTCACCAAAAAGACCACGTGGTGGGAGCAGTCCTCCACCTGGGCCTGGTTCCAGGAAGCGGGACGGAGCTTGGCCTTGAGGGCGGGATCGGTCACCACCAAGAATTTCCAGGGCTGCAGTCCGTAGGAACTGGGCGAAAGGACCAGGGCCTCCTCCAGGGCGGACCAGGTGGCAGGGTCGATCCGCCGGGTCGCGTCAAATTGCTTGGTGGCATAGCGCCATTGCAGTTGCTGAACGAGTGCAGATCCGGTCATAGGGGTCACAGGCTCCTCGAGGAATGAAGGCGGGCCACAAAGCGCACCCAGGCCACAGAAGCCGGGGCGGCGGAAGGCCCGCGCAATGGTTTTGATGCCGGAGAAGCACCAAAGATGGTGAACGGAAATGAAAAGCCAGAATTTCGACTTCGAAGTCGCCTGCTGGGGCTCGATTCAGCACCTAGGGTTCAAGGGGTTCTACGACCAGATCCAGGGTTCCGCCGGGCACGGCGAATCGCTCCCGGAAGGCGGCGCCGCTCATCAGGGCCCGGGCCGTGGCTCGGGTCAAGGCCACGGAGAGTCCGGCATCGATGGGCAGCAGGCCGTGATGACTCTGGTCGTCGTACGCAAAGCGGTCGCCCAGGGCATAGGGCAGGGCCTCGCCCTCGATGGCCACCACCGTCACCAGGGCGCAGCGCCTTCCCCGTTCCAGTTGCTGGCTGCAGAAATGGATCCAGGGCGCCAACCGACCGGGTGTGATGGGCTCCAGCAGGATTTCCGCCGGACCGGATCCAGACTCATCGGGAACAAGGCATGCCTCGCCCGTGGCCTGAACCTGGCCGACCCCAGCGGAGAATTTCGGACCCGCCTCATCCACCAGCCACCTCGCCCCCAGCCGGTCGCCTCCCACCACCGTGGCCAGGACCGAGGGTCGCTGGATTTCCTTGAGTGCCCTGAAGCCTTCCCTGGAGCCCGTCATGCCCACCTCATGCAAATTCCGAGGGTAGCCTCCGACCTTCGAGAAGGAAACCGTCCGGTTCTGGCACAACCATCGCACAGAAGAGTTCCCCCTGTCGGGAGACCGTCGTGCTTCGAAAAACCGCGTTTTGTCTTGGAATCCTTGTGGCCTGTGGCTTTGGTCTGTCCGCCCAGGCCCCCCCGCCCAGTCCTTCCGAGAAGGAATTGCAGCAGCCCCTGGTCCTGGATGACGTTAAACCGACGCCGGGGCAGCCCCTTCCCTCCCAGCCCTCGGGCTGGCGCGCCTTCGGTTCCACCTTGCTGGTGATCGGGCTGGCGGGGGGCGGCCTCTGGGCCTTTCGCAAGTACGGCATGAAGAAGTTCCCCGGCAGCGGGGGCGGTCGCCTGAAGGTGGAAGAGACCCTGGCCCTGGGGGACCGCCGCTTCGTATCCATCCTGCGGGCCGACGACGAGCGCTTCCTCATCGCCCTGGGCCCTCAGGGCATTTCCCTGCTGGCGCGGATGGATGGGGTCGAACAGGAGCCCCCTGAGAATTTCAACGCGGCCCTGGAGCACCACGTCGAGCTCACCCGCCCCACCTCCGTGCGCGAGGTGGAAGCGATGATGAAGGGGGACCAGCCATGAGGCGGCTGCTGCGTTTCCTCCCGATTCTGATGTTCCTGCTGGCGGGCGCGGCCCTACAGGCCCAGCAGGCGCCCTCGGGCCTCCCCACGGTCACCATCGATTTCGGCAAGACGCCCCAGGGGCCCGCCCTCAGCTCCA
>JAYREN010000156.1:0-7791 GCA_041908845.1 Holophaga sp.
AAATGGGTGGTAACCGGCGGCCTGGCCGCGGGAGATCGAGTCATCGTAGAGGGTCTCCAGAAGATCCGCCCCGGCCTCACCGTCAAGGCGGTTCCCTTCGCCAGCAAGCCCGTGGAGCCCCCTCAGCCCTCGGCTGCGAAGAAGTAGGGGGAGACCATGTCACGTTTCTTCCTCGACCGCCCGGTTTTCGCCTGGGTCATCGCCATCGCCATGATGCTCCTGGGCGCCATGGCCATCTATCAGCTCCCCGTCAGCCAGTATCCGCCCATCGCCCCGCCCTCCATCAGCATCAGCGCCAACTATCCCGGCGCTTCTGCCAAAACAGTGGAAGACAGCGTCATCCAGATGATCGAACAGAAGATGACGGGCCTGGACAAGATGCTCTACATGTACTCCACGGCGGATTCGTCGGGCAGTGCCAACGTCACCCTGACCTTCGCGCCCGGCACCGATCCCGATATGGCCTGGTCCAAGGTGCAGAACAAGCTCCAGCTGGCCATCCCCTCGCTGCCCACCGTGGTGCAGACGATGGGTGTGTCCGTCAGCAAGTCCACCCGGAACTTCCTGATAATCGTGGGCCTCACCACCGAGGACGGCAGCATGAGCAATGCCGACCTCAACGACTATGCGGCGGGCAAGGTCGAGTCCGTGCTCGCCCGGGTGAAGGGCGTGGGTGAAGTGCAGATCTTCGGCACCGGCTACTCCATGCGCGTGTGGTTCGATCCCGATAAGCTCACCCAGTACGGGATGACCTCTGAGGATGTGGTGGCGGGGGTACGGGCCTACAACGTGGAAGTCTCCGCCGGGCAATTGGGCGGCGGCCCCGCCGTGCCGGGCCAGCGCCTCAACGCCTCCATCATCGTGCAATCCATGCTGGTGACGCCGGAGGAGTTCGCAAACATTCCCCTGCGCACCAACCCCAACGGCTCCATTGTTCGAGTCAAGGACATCGGGCGCACCGAGCTGGGCAGCGAATCACCGGACACGAAATTCTTCTTCAACGGTAAACCCGTCAGCGGCATTGCCATTCGCCAGGAGGCCGGGGCCAACGCTCTGGAGACCGCCGAGGGCGTGAAGGCCAAGATGAAGGAGCTCTCCCAGTTCTTCCCGGCGGGCATGAAGGTCGTCTACCCCTACGACACCACGCCCTTCGTGAAGGTGGCCATCAACGAAGTGGTGAAGACGCTCTTCGAGGCCGTGATCCTGGTCTTCCTGGTGATGTATCTCTTCATGGGCAATCTGCGGGCAACGCTGATCCCAACCATCGCCGTACCCGTAGTAATCCTGGGCACCTTCGGGGTGCTGGCCGCCTTCGGCTACTCCATCAACATGCTCACGATGTTCGCCATGGTGCTCGCCATCGGCCTGTTGGTGGATGACGCCATCGTCGTGGTGGAAAACGTCGAACGCGTGATGACCGAGGAGGGGCTTTCGCCCTGGGAAGCCACCCGCAAGTCCATGGAGGAGATCCAGAGCGCCCTCATCGGCATCGGCCTCACGCTCTCCGCCGTGTTCGGGCCCATGATCTTCTTCCCGGGTTCCACCGGCGTCATCTACCGCCAGTTCTCCGTGACCGTCATCGCGTCCATGATGCTCTCCGTAGTGGTAGCCCTGGTGCTCACCCCGGTGCTCTGCGCCACGCTGCTGAAGCCCGTGGAGAAGGGGCACGAAGCGGCCGAGACGGGCTTCCCCCTGCTGAGGCCATTCTTCCTCTGGTTTGATCGCGTCTTCTACCGGGTACGCGATCTGTACATGAATTACGTAGGCATCATCCTTGGTCGAAAGGCGCGCTTTGGCGTCATCTTTTCCGCCATGGTTGTCGCCATGGGCTTTCTCTACCTGCGCATGCCCACGGGCTACCTGCCCGACGAGGACCAAGGCATCCTCATGACCATGGTCCAGCTGCCCGTGGGCTCCACCCTGGAGCAGACCGAGGCCGTCTTCACCCAGGTCCAGCACCACTTCCTGGTGGAGCAGAAAGACGCCGTGGAATCCATCATGGGCGGCGCGGGGATGGGCTTCGCGGGCCGTGGCCAGAACCAGGCCATGGTGTTCGTCAAGCTCAAGGACTGGGGCCTGCGCAATCGTCCCGAACTCAAGGCCAAGGCCGTGGCGGGACGAGCCATGCAGGCCTTCGCGGGCATCAAAAGCGCCAGCATCTTCTGCTTTCCGCCCCCCGCCGTGACCGAACTGGGCAACGCCACCGGCTTCGATTTCATGCTTCAGGACCGGGGCGATCTGGGCCACGAAAAACTGACCGAGGTCCAGGGCCAGTTGCTTGGCATGGCCGCCCAGGATCCGCGCCTGGCCCGAGTGAGGCCCAACGGCATGGCCGACGTGCCCCAGTACAAGGTGGATATCGACCAGGAAAAGGCAGGAGCCCTGGGCGTTCCCATCAGTTCCGTGCAGAGCTATCTGTCCGCCTCCTTCGGGAGTCAGTACATCAACAACTTCGTTCAGGGAGGGCGCGTCAAGCGTGTGTATGCCCAAGCCGATGCGCCCTTCCGCATGGCTCCCGAGGATCTCAACCGCATCCACGTGCGCAATCGCCAGGGTGGGCTGGTGCCCCTCTCCGCCATCGCCACGGGGCGCTGGATCTACGGTTCGCCTCGCCTGGAGCGCTACAACGGCTTCCCCTCCCTGAACATCCAGGGTGAGCCCGGTCCGGGTTACAGCTCCGGCGACGCCATGAACGCCATGGAGGACATCGTCAAGAAGCTGCCCCAAGGCACCGCCTCGGAATGGACCGGTCTCTCCTACCAGCAGCGCATGTCGGAATCCCAAGCCGGGCTGCTCTATGCAGTCTCGATCCTGGTGATCTTCCTGGTGCTCGCGGCTCTCTATGAGAGCTGGACCGTGCCCATCACGATCCTGCTGGCCCTGCCCCTGGGCGTGATCGGAGGCGTCATCGCGTCCTCGACGCGGGGCATGGCGAACGATGTGTATTTCCAGATCGGCCTGCTCACCGTGCTGGGGCTCACAACCAAGAACGCCATTCTCATCGTGCAGTTCGCCAAGGGGCACATGGAGCAAGGCATGGGCCTGGTAGAGGCCACCCTGGAGGCCGCGAAACTCCGGCTGAGGCCCATCCTCATGACCTCCATCGCCTTCGGTTTCGGTGTGCTACCCCTGGCCATCGCCTCGGGCGCCGGAGCCGGTGCCCAGATGGCCATTGGCACGAGCGTTCTGGGGGGCATGCTCACGGCCACCTTCCTGGCCATCTTCTTCATCCCGCTGTTCTACGTGGTCGTCGTCCAGTTCTTTGGAAGAGACAAGACCAGCGGCAATCCTGCAAGTCCCAGCGCCCATGTGGAGGAATGACATGCAACCCAGGTCGCTTCTCCCCCTCGTGCTCCTGCTCAGCGCCGGCTGCACCCTGACACCGAAGTACACCCGCCCTGCCCCGACTGTCCCCCAGGCTTGGCCCGGCGGCGCTGAGAAGGCGGGCGCCGAGGTCAATGCGGCGGACACCCGCTGGCAGGACTATTTCACTCACCCGGGCCTGCAATCCATGATCAAGCTGGCCCTCGCCAACAACCTGGATCTGCGGGTCGCGGCCCTGAATGTGGAGAAGGCCCAGGCCCTGCACCGCATCCAGCGGTCGGAGCTGCTGCCCTCGGTGGGCGTCATGGCCAACGGCCAGAAGACACGCATCCCGGAAAAGGTGTCCAAGGACGGGACGGTCACCTACACGGAGCAGTACAGCGTCAACGTGGGGGTCATGAGCTGGGAGGTGGATTTCTTTGGCCGCCTCCGCAGCCTCAAGAGTCGTGCCCTCAATCAGTATCTGGCGACCGAGCAGGCCCGGGACACCGCGCAGATTTCCCTGGTGGCAGCAGTGGCTCAGAGCTGTTTTCTAACCGTGGCCGATCGCGAGAGCCTGAAGCTGGCCCAGGCCACCTTCGATTCCCAGAAGGCCTTCTACGACTTGATCACCAGGAGCCGTGAACTGGGCCTCGCCTCCGAACTGGAGCTGCGCCAGGCCCAGAGCCAGGTTGATGCGGCTCGCGCCGATGTGGCTCGGTTCCGCGGGCTCGTGGCCATGGATCAGAATGCCCTGAACCTGTTGGTGGGAACCCACGTGCCCCCGGAGCTGCTCCCCGAGGACCAGGATGCCGCCGGGGCGCTCAAGGATGTCGCGGCGGGTCTCCCGGGAGATGTCCTCCTCCGCCGCCCGGATATCCGCATGGCCGAATACCAACTCAAGGGCGCCAACGCCAACATCGGTGCGGCCCGAGCCGCGTTCTTCCCCCGCGTCAGCCTCACGGCGGGGATCGGCACCATGAGCCCCGATCTCTCCAGCCTCTTTGAATCGGGAACCCGGACTTGGAGCTTCACGCCCCAGATCGTGGCGCCGCTCTTCGCGGGAGGTTCACTCTGGTCGAACCTGAAGGTCGCCAAGATCGACCGCGAGATTGCCATCGCCCAGTACCAGAGGTCGATCCAGTCTGCCTTCCGGGAAGTCAGCGACGGCCTGATCAAACGCACCGCCCTCGTGGATCAGCTCGACGCACAGCGTTCCCTGGTGGAGGCGCTGGCGGTGAGCCATCGCCTCTCCGAGGCCCGCTACAAGGAAGGGCTGGACGGCTACCTGGGGGTGCTCGTGGCTCAGCGGTCCCTTTACGGAGCCCAGCAGGGCCTCGTGGCCACGCGACTCGCCTACCAGGCCAACCAGGTCACGCTCTTCAAGGCCCTGGGCGGTCAGATGTAGGGCTTCAATTTCAGACATGATTTCCGGGCTTCGCCTGGACATCGTGTGGAGGTCAAAGGGGGGTCATCGCGACCGCAGGAACCAGGCGGTCCCCCCCTTTTAGAGTTGAGAATACAGAGAAACGCCTAGCCCCTGCAGGCTAAATTCAGTCAGGAGCTCGGCGCTCTTGAAGGCATTGATGTTGTGCCGTCCCCAGATGGCGCTGCTCACGCCCTCCAGCAGGCCCTGGCTTGTCACCTGGCTCATGATCAGTCTTCCGAAGAAGATGATTTCGGCCTCGCTCAGGTCTGGCCTCAGCACCTGGATACAGCCCTTCATGCGGTCAACCCAGGGCTGGAGCTGTTTTTCCAGCATCTCCAGGATCTCGGGCCGGGGGTTTCGCATTTCCGAGAGAAACAACTTTCGTCCATGTTTCTTTCGCGCATCCCGCTCCGGGTTCTCGGAACAGGCCTCGGCGTACAGCGCGTGAATCTGCTCGCGAAAAACGCGGATGGCATCCTGCCGATTCCGAGGGGCCGAAGCCTCATCCTCGGCCATGGGAGCGAAGGTGTGCGAGGTCAGATACCGGAATACCTCCAGATAGAGCCCTTCCTTGCCGCCGAAGTGATGGCCAATCAAAGACAAGGGCCGCCCGGCCAGCTGGGCGATCATGCGCAGGCTCGTTCCGTCGTAGCCGTGTTCGGAGAAACAGAGCAAGGCCGCTTCAAGAAGTTCGAGGCGAGTGTCCTGGGGGCGTGTGTTCATGGGCATCCATGAGCATACCGCCCCTGGCGGATCGCGCAGCCGAACTCGACGGTACCCTCTTTCGCCTATCCCAAGGCATGCAGGGTTGACCCCATCGCCAGGGTTCGCACGTCGGGAATCCGCCCTTCTGCTGGGGAATTCAGCGAGAGGATGCGCAGGTCGATGGTCTTGCCGGAATCCCTCAGCTCGGCCTCAAGCTGCGCCTGGAAGGAGTCCAGCGCGCCAGGATGCTCGGCCCAGATGCGCACGGCAAGTGCCCGCGGGGTGCTCTGGAGGCCCACTCGCAGTTCCCCCAGGCTCGACAGTTCCAGGGCCAACAGCACGCGGTGTGGCGCCTCTACCCCTGGAACAGAGTCGTCGTGAGAATCCTCCTCGACCCAGAGCTGCAGCGGCTTGGCCCCAGCCCAGGGGAGCGGGATCTCGAAGAAGGCGGTGCCTTCCTTGGCTTGCAGGGCGTGAAAGGGGGCCTCTCGCGGGGAGACGCCCGGATCCGAAAGGGCGCGCACGTTCCCCTTGATCCAGGATTCCCACGTCTCGGGGACCTCCAGGGCGGGCCCGCGGTGGGCCTGAACGGCTGCCTCGGTCCGAGCCGCTTCCGCCCGAGTCAGGAGACGGGATTCGATTGCAGGTGCGGCCTTTGCTGTGCGGGATGGCTCCGCCTGGGTTCGAGCCGGGACGACCTCATCCGGCGCACGGCGGGCCAGCAGGCCGCGGATCCAGCCATCCAAGGCGCTGGCATGTTCCCGGGGGACTTCGGTTCGCTGCAGCAGTCCCTGGAAGCGCACCAGCACCTCTCCGACCGTCCCGAACTGGGCGCGAGGATCGACGCTCCCCTCCTTGAGAAGGATGGCGGAAGGCTCCTTCGCCAAAAGGGCGGCCTCGAATCGCACCGCCAGTGTTTCAGGCGCGGCATCCGGGGCCCCGAGCACCCTGGCGAGGCTGAGCTGGATGTCCTTGGGCAAAGCCGCGATTTCCTTGGAAAGCAGAGGCAAGGAAGGGATGAGCCGCGGGGATGCAGGCTCCGGCAGCCCTCCCAGAGTCCGCAGGAGTTGAAGGAGGGGCGCCAGGTCCGAAGTTGGCGGAGCCTGGGCCAGCCGCGCTGTGAGGGCCGCCGCCTCTCCCTGCAGCAAGGGCGCCAGCAGCGCAGGCTGAACGGGGGGGCGAGCCTCCAGAGTCTGCAGCTTGAGCCCTCCAGCCTCTGCCTCCACCCGCACCTTCATGCGGGTGCCTTCGGGAAAGGGCAGCTCACCCTGGGCGGTGACGATCCTGCCGCTCGGCAGCTCCAGGCGGGCGCCCTCGGGACTCTGCTCCAGGAACAGCACACTCATCTCCTGCCCCACGAGTCGGAACAGCGTCTCCACCTCCGCCGGTTGCAGGCTCTGGCGCAGCAGGAGGGTCTGGACGACGGCGGAGAGGTTGGGGAGGGGCGAACGGATAGGATCCATGGTCGGGGTCTGTCCTTTCCTATTGTAGGCGCCGCCCCAGCCCGAAGCCCGTCGAAGGCCATCAAGCCAGAGCCCGGCTTCGCAGGGTTCTGGCGCGGGGGCTCCGGGGGTGCAGGCGTAGACCGAAGGCCGCAGCCGGTCCCCCGGGCACCATCAGATGCCGAAGTGCCGCTTCACAATCCCCGCCATGTCCTGCAGGGGTGCCACCTGATCCACGCAGCCCCGCTCGAAGGCGGCCTTGGGCATGCCGTAGACCACACAACTCTCTTCGGCCTCGGCCAGGGTGTGGGCACCCTTGGCCTTGAGCGCCTGCATCCCCTTGGCGCCATCGCTGCCCATGCCCGTGAGGATCATGGCGAGCACTTGCTTGGAACACTCCCGGGCGATGCTGTTGAACATCACATCCACCGATGGTTTGTGCAGGCTATCGGAGGGTTCGGGATTCAATTCGATGATCCCCTGGGATCCCCGCTGGCGGTAGTTCAGGTGAATCCCGCCGGGGGCGATGTAGACCGTGCCGGGGCGCGCAGTCTCGCCGTGCTCGGCCTCCTTGACCTCCACTTGGCAGATGCTGTTGAGGCGCTCGGCGAAGGGCTTGGTGAAGCTGGCGGGCATGTGCTGGACGATGAGGCAGGGCACGGGCAGGCCCTTGGGAAGGGCCGGCAGCAGATCCTGCAGGGCCTTGGGGCCGCCGGTGGAACACCCGATGGTGAAGAGTTCGGCCATGCTGCCGGTGATGACGCCCCCGACCGCGGGTCGAACCGCAGTCGGCGCGGGCGCCATGAAACCGGGCCGCACCGGTATGGCAGGCGGCGATGCGGGCCGGGGCGCGGGCTTGCGGAAACGGGGACTCCGCGCCAGCTTGCGAACCTTTTCCTGGAGATCCTGTTG
>JAYREN010000157.1:0-7673 GCA_041908845.1 Holophaga sp.
GGATCTCGTGACAGCGGTGCCCGTAGGGGCCTCCGGCGACAAGACGGGGCTGCCCATCGTGGGGGTTCGGAGCCGCAGTCAGAAGGACAGCATCAAGATGTACCGGGGCAAGACCCTCCACAGCGATTGGGTGTTCTCGGCCGCCGACGACATCCTGGGCATTCCCGGCGGTGAAGTGCCGGGCGCCCCCGGAGTCCTCAAGCCTGGCGTTACGGCCAATCCAACCGCCCCCGAAAAGAAGTGAGGATTTCAAAGATGATGCACTGGCTCCCCCGCACCCTGGTCGCGCTCTACGCTCCCGTGGCCTTCGCCATAGCACCCGCGCCCAGTTTCAAGAGCTGGATCGGCAAGATGGAGAACCGTGGCGTTCAGGTGACCGCGGGGTTGTGGGATCTCTCCACGGGCACACTGCTGGAGGGCCATCAGACGGATCTCGCGCTGGTGCCTGCCTCCACCACCAAGGTCGTTTCGACATACGCCATCCTGAAGACCTGGAAACCCAACTACGAGATCGAGACCGAGGTATGGGGCGACTTCCAGGGCGGCATTGTGAAGGGGGATCTCATCCTCAAGGGGGGCGGCGATCCATTGCTCACCAATGAGCGGATCTGGCTTCTGGCTCAGGAACTCAAGGCCCGCGGCGTGGTGCGCGTCCAGGGCCGAATCCGCTTGGATCAGCGGGCCTTCGATGGCCAGTTTCTGGGCAACGGATGGGGGAATACCACCTCCGACACCACGCCCCCGATCCTGCCGCTTTCGGTGAACTTCAACCGCGATGACAACGGCCGAATCCTGCGCAATCCGGAGCGAAATGCTCTCACCGTGCTCACTCGCATTTTCCGGGAGACGGGGATCATCGTGGACGAGGGCAATGTTCCGCCAAGTGAGGGCCAGAAGATCGCGACCCTCGTCTCCCCGCCCCTTCGACAGATGGTCCAGAACATCAACAAGTTCTCCAACAACTTCATGATCGAGATGCTGGTGAAGCGGTTCGGGGATGGCACTTGGCCCAAGGGCATCGCGCGCATCCAGGACTTCTACAAGACCACGCTGGAACTCGGGCCCGACAAGGTCGCCATCACCGATGGTTCCGGGCTAAGCAAGGACAACCGCCTGTCGGCACGGACCCTGGCCATCGTGCTGCGGGCAGGCTGGAATGATTTCGAAGTGGGCCCCGAATTCGTGGACAGCCTAAAGATCATCGGCGGCGAACCCTGGAAGCTAAAGGTCCAGGACCCCAATCTCGCCCGGCGGATCCGGTGCAAGACGGGCCATCTCAACGGCGTCAGCTCTATCTGCGGCTACCTTCAGACCCCCAACGGCAAGCTTCGGGTCTTTGCCATCATCCTCAACGGCGATGCGAAAGAGGATGACCTCTGGGAGATGGTCTCCCGCTGGGCGAATTGAGGCCTTGCCACAGGATTACCTACTGCCTGCGAAGTTTCGCGTATCCCGCAGGGATACCGAATGGATACCGAATGGATGACCTCTGGGAGATGGTCTCCCGCTGGGCGAATTGAGGCATGCTACGCCTCGTCCCTGGCGGCCAGGATCGCCTTGGGGGATGATGAGGGCAGAGGATTGCCATGGCTCGGATTGCCATCGTGGATGACAGCCGCCTTGCCCGCACGTTTGCGGCAAGCTGCTTGCGCAAGTCCGGCCATGAGATCGTCGAAATCGACCCCATAAGCATCTTCGAGGTGCTCAAGAACCTCCGGGATAATCCACCCCAGCTCCTGCTCATGGATTACCTCATGCCCGGGTGCCCCGGCAACAGCCTGGTGAGGGCCTGTCGCGAGGACCAGGCCTTGAAGGAGATTCCCATCCTGGTCATCACCGCCCATCGGGATGAAGAGATTCGTGAGCGCCTCGAACGAATGGGGCTGCTGGGTTTCCTCCACAAGCCCTTCGAACCTCAAGCGCTTCAGGGTGAAGTCGAGCGCCTTCTGTCGCCAACTGTCTGAGCGTGCATCGAGGCGGGAGCGTGGCCCGGAACCCGGCTCATTCGAAGGTGAGGACTTCCTTTTCTTCGCGGTAGGCGAAGAGCTCGCCGAAACGACCCCAGGTCCCGCCTCCGAGAGCGCAGCCGCGAAGCGGCAAGGGAGCGGGAAGCAGCCTGCGGTGCAGGGTGCGATAGGCGGGAGAGTGGCCCGGAACCCGGCTCATTCGAAGGTGAGGACTTCCTTTTCTTCGCGGTAGGCGAAGAGCTCGCCGAAACGACCCCAGGCCACCAGGGTCTCGAAGGTCTCTTCGGTGTCTTCCATGGGCAGACGCAGTGTGATTTCGTGGAGCAGTTCTTCCTTGGAGACTTCGCCTTCGCGGAGCTGCAGCATTTCGCGCACCACGCGGAAGAGCTTGAGCTGAAGAAGTTGGGCCCGCCAGATGTCCTTGCGCTTGTCCATGTCCGCGGCCATGAAGCGCAGGCCGATGGCGGTGAAGGCGAGACTGCGCTTGGGCGTTTCCACCAGGTCGAGCATCTCGGCGGCCTTGACGGTGGTGAGCACGGTCTCGAAGGGCACGTGGGTCTGGGCGGCAACCTGGAAGAGATCGCAGCTCCCGCCCTGGGCTTCGAGGAATTCCAGCAGGCCGAGAATATCGGGGCTGCCCACGTGGGGCAGGGGCTCGATGCCTTCGGGCACCTTGCTGGGAATGGGTGCGGTCACCTCCACATCCGGCAATTCGGCGGAGGTGATGATGTCGTGCACGCGATCCACCAGCTTCAGGAATTCCGGGGTGCGACTGTTGCGGGGGCGCGGCAAGGGATTCGGAATGATGGTGCGGATGTGGGAGGGATTGCCGGACAGGATCACAATACGATCCGACATGAGCACTGCCTCGCGGATGGAGTGGCTCACCAGCACGATGCTGTTGGGGTTGCGCTCGGCATCCTGCCAGATATCCAGCAGCTCGGCCCGCAGTGCCTCGGCGGTGAGGGCATCCACCTGGCTAAAGGGCTCGTCCATGACGAGGACTTCAGGATCTACCGCCAGGGCTCGGGCCACGCCCACGCGCTGCTTGAAGCCCCGGGACAGCTCCCGGGGAAAGGCTTCTTCAAAACCCTCGAGGCCCACCTTGCTGATGGCTTGGTGTGCGCGATCCCGCACTTCCTCTTCGGGCAAGTCCCGGGCGCGCAGCACGACGCGCACATTCTCTTCCACCGTCATCCACGGGTAGAGAGCGAAATCCTGGAACACCACGGCCACGCCGGGATTGAGGCCCACCAGCTTGTTGCGGTGGTACCGAACTTCGCCGTTGGTGGGTGGCGTCAGGCCCGCGATCAGACGCAACAGCGTGGACTTGCCGCTGCCGTTGGGCCCCAGGATGCAGAGGATCTCATCCTGCAGCACCTTCAGGTTGATGTCTTCTAGCACCCGGATGTCTTTGCCGCGGGAGCCGGGAAAGTGCTTCTGGACGCCACGGAGTTCGCAGATGGGGGCGGTCATGGCGGCTCCTAGCGATTAAGGGAGTAGCGGGTCTCGGCCAAGCGGTACAGCGGAGCCCACACGAGCCGGTTGAACAACACGACCAGCAATGCCATCAGGATGGCGCTGGCAGCGAGCAGAGGAATGTTGCCTTCATCCGCCGACTGGGTGACGATGGCGCCGAGCCCGAAGGTGGAATAAGTCTGGTCCCGGAACTGAACGATTTCCGTGATGATGCTGACGTTCCAGGCGCCGCCAGTGGCCGTCACCCAGCCGGTGACAAGGAAGGGGAAGATGGCCGGGAAATAGAGTTTCCAGGCGGTCTTCCAGATGCCGAAGCGGTAAGCCTTGGCAGCCTCGCGCAGGTTCATGGGAATGGCCTGGGCTCCGGCGATCACGTTGAAGAGCAGGTACCACTGGGTGGAGCGCGTCATTAAGAGAAGGCTGCTGGTGAATAGGTTCACGCCCATGCGCTGCAGGGCCACGATGAGGGCCACGAAGAGGATGCTGGCAGGGAAACTGGCAACGACTTGGACGAAGGGCTGGAGGCGGCGGCTCCAGGTCGGGGAGAGGCCGATCCAGAGCCCGATGGGCAGGGTCCAGCAGGTGGCCAGGATGGTGGAACTGAGCACCCGGCCCATGGAGGCGCCTCCTGCCTTCAGGAGCCGCAGCCATTCGGGAGTGGAGACGCTGGTGAGCACGCCCAGCAGTTTGATTCCGCCGAAGGCGAGGGCCAGGAGCACCAGGATGAGCATGGTGCCGCCGAGGACCTTCTGGAACGCGGTGTGTTCTTCGGAGATATCCGGGGGAGCGATGGCCCGGGGGCGGCGCTGGGGCACCAGGCGGGTGACCATGAGGCGGATGCGTATCCAGAGTTCACTGCGGCGAAGCAGGCGCAGCAGCCAGCTGCGGTGCTTCTCGACGCGCACGGCATCGTCCATCTGGAATCGCTGGCTCCAGGCCACGATGGGCTTCCAGACGAGCTGATCTAGGAGGATGACCAGGGTGAGCATGGCCAGGATGGCGTAGATCTCGGCGCGCGCGTTGACCTGATCCACGGCCTCGCGCATGTAGGCCCCCAGGCCCGGAAGGCGAAAGTCGCGGTTGCCCAGCTTGAAGGCCTCCGCGGCCATCAGGAAGAACCATCCGTTGGCCACGCTTACCATGGAGTTCCAGACCAGCCCCGGCGTGGCGTAGGGCAGTTCCACCCACCGCAGACGCTGGCTCCAGCTCATGCCGTAGCCGCGGGAGACTTCGTCCAGTTCCTTGGGAATGGTTTTCAGGCTCTGGTAGAAGCTGAAGGCCATGTTCCAGGCTTGGCAAGTGACGATGAGGATCACCGCAGAAAGCTCGATGCCGATGTTGCTGGTGGGAAACAGGCTGACCATGGCCAGCAGGATCACCGGCATGAAGGCCAGCAGCGGCACACTCTGGAGAATGTCCAGGATGGGGATGAGGAAGCGTTCCGCCAGGGGATCCCGAGCGGCCCAGTAGGCCACCACGAGGGTGAATCCCGCAGAGATGACGTAGGCCACGGCGGCCCGGGCAAAGCTCAGGATGGCGTATTTAGGCAGGGCCCACGGGGAAAGATCAATCTCGACCACCGGGCGCTGGATGACGGTCCACTCCCGGGCGACGAGGACCATGCCCATGACGATGCCCGCCAGGGCGGCGATGACCAGCAGGTCCACCCAGCGGCGGCGGCGTATGGGGGCACCAAACAGGTTGCTGGCCTGCCCCCATGCGTTGTTGAGAAACTGATTGATCATGGCGGATCCGAAGGCTTGGAGCGGAAGGTACGACCTGGAATCGTGCGTCTTCCGGCAAGGTGGTGGGACACGTGTCCCGTTGCTCCGCTGAGCTCGGCTAGCTCAGTCGCGAAGGAGGTTCATCGATGACGCGCTGGGTACTCATCGAAACCTCCTTCCCGGCTCTCCGCCTCTTGGCAGGATGGCCTGGGCCCCGCGCCGAGGTCAACCCAGAATGGCGTCACATTCGGATCATGGATCTCCTTGAGCCGGGATAGCCCCACCGTCACACTTCCAGGAGCCTGTTCATCGTGCGAATGGAGTGCTCCTTGGATTCTGGAGATCGGATCCAGCTCGTGGGAATGGCCCTGCTGCGAGGGCTTCTGGATGAGCCGACCCTGCGCAAGGCCCTGGCAGCGGAAGCGGACCTGCTCACGGCCCTGCAACACCAGGGGAGCCTGGACTCGGATGATCTTCGGGACTTGGCGCGGTTGGTGGAAGCACAGCAGCGCGAGGCCTCTCCCGACCCACTCACGCCCGATCCCCCGACAGCACCTGCCTCCTATGCCGAGGGCGGAGACCCTTGGGCCAGTCATCCATGGGTGGGCGACACGGATTCGGGGCGCAAAGTGCATCGGATGTTGTCCCTGGCAAGCTGGAAGCAGTATAGGAACCTGCGTTTCGTGTCAGAAGGCGGCATGGGTCGCGTGTTCAAGGCCTTCGATCCCAGCCTGAAGCGGGTGGTGGCGCTAAAGTTCCTGCGGCGGGAGGACCCGGACCTGGTCACGCGCTTCGTGCTGGAGGCCCAGAACCAGGCCAAGGTGGAGCATCCGAACATCTGCAAGGTCGTCGAGGTGGGGGAGTGGCAGGGCCAGAGCTACATCGCCATGCAGTTCATCAAGGGCGAGACGCTGGAAATGGCAGGCCCCACCCTGAGCCTGGAGGACCGGGTGAAGGTACTGGAGGCCGTGGCGGAGGCCATCCACGCGGCGCACCGCCAGGGGCTCATCCACCGGGATCTGAAGCCCGCCAACATCATGGTGGAAAGGGAAGATCGTGGCCCCAAGCCCACCATCCTGGACTTCGGCCTGGCGAGGGGGCTGGAGGCCACGGGGCTCACGGTGCAGGGCCTGGTGATCGGCACTACCCACTACATGGCGCCCGAGCAGGCCAGGGGCGAGCATGACCGGGTGGGGCGGCGCACGGATGTGTATGGGTTGGGGGCCACGCTGCATCGGGTGCTGACGGGTCAGCCGCCCTTCGCGGGGACCGAGGGAATGGATGCCGTCCGGCGCACGGTGGAGGAGGATCTGCCGAGCCTCACCCGGCTGGTGCCGGATTTGCCCGAAGACCTGGACACCATCGTGCGCAAGTGCATGGAGAAGGAACCGGAGCGGCGCTACGAGAGTGCCCTGGCGGTGGCGGAGGACCTCCGCCGCTGGCGGGAGGGGGAACCCATCCTGGCCCGCCGCCCCACCTATCGCTACCTCGCCACGAAGTGGGTGCGGCGGCACCGGCTGGTAGTCGTCGTGGCCGCCGTGGCCCTGGGGGCGCTCTTGGCCACGGGCGGGTATGCGGGCTGGGTGTCCTGGACCTCGGCTACCCGGGCCCGGTACGCCCAGCGGTTTGGCCAGGAGGCGGAGCGCATCGAGGCCCTGATCCGCTACGCCCACCTCGCTCCCGGGCACGACATTCGACCGGAGCTCAACCAGGCACGGGCCCGGATGAGGCGCCTGGAGGTCGAGGCTCGGCAGATCGGCACCCTGGCCGCGGGTCCGGCGGCCTATGCCCTGGGGCGCAGCCATCTGGCTCTGGGCGATCCCGAGAAGGCCCGGCAGCTGCTGGAGGCGGCCTGGTCGGAGGGTCTGCACACCCCAGAGGTGTCCCTGGCCCTGGGGCGCGCCCTCGCCGCCAACTACCAGCGGGCCCTGGATCTCGCCCGGGCCCTGCCGAGCAAGGAACTGCGGGAAGCCCGGGAGCGGGAACTGGCCCGGGAACTGCGGGATCCTGCCCTCGCTCGCCTGCGGGAGGGCGCTCCCGCGGCCCTGGAGTCTCCCGCCTACCACGAGGCCCTGCTGGCCTTCATGGGAGGGCACTGGGACGAGGCCCAAGCCAAGGCCCGGGCGGCCCTCGGGGCCACCCCCTGGCTCTTCGAGGCCAAGCGCCTGGAGGGCGAGGCGCTTCTTGAGCGCGCCAAGACGATCCCCGATCCCCCTGCGGCCCTCGCCACCCTCGACGCGGCCGAGTCGTGCTTTCAGGTGGCTCGGAACCTGGGCCCCAGCGATCCCGCCACGGCTCTGGGGGAGGTTCGAGTGCTGGCAGAGCGAGCCCGGCGAGAGCTGGACTCCGGGCGCCAGGCGGAAGCGACCCTGGCCCGGTGTCGAGAAACGGTAGTTCGGGCGCGGCTCCTGCGCCCGGAGGGCGGCGAGGCTCAGGCCCTGTTGGCCCGGGCCATCGGGGCCTGGGCCGAATTGCGTCCACCCGGGGATTCCACCACGAGAGC
>JAYREN010000158.1:0-7640 GCA_041908845.1 Holophaga sp.
CCTTTGCTGCCACAGAGGACCAGCGAAGCCTCATCAAAGGGAGCTGGGGGCGCTATTTCGACGGACTCACCGTGGCCTTCTTTGATCGGACCATCCCCGGGGCCTACAAAGTGGAGACCCGCCACACCTGGGGCAACGAGGATGAATTCTCTCTCGGAAATCCCGAGGCCTTTGGTTACGACCCGGACCCCTATACCTCTCTCAATGACATCAGTGTTCTCGATCCCAATGTGAAGCATCCCTATGTAGATGAAGCGACTTTGTCGTTTGAGCAGAAATTGGGCGAATTGTGGTCCATGACCTTTACGGCGGTACATCGTCGATCCAAGAATCTGCTGGTTCGCTACAACCGAGCGCTCCAGGAAGATACGGATCCAGCCTATGCCTTGAATGCCTACAATCCCCTGACTGGGACAATCATGCATCTCTTCAACGCCCTGGATGATTCACAGGACTACTACATCACCAACAGCCCCGATGCCAAGCGGGCCTATCAGGCTTTGAGCCTAAGCGCCGAGCGGCGCTTCACCAATCACTGGTCTGTTTTTACGAGCTACACGCGTGCCCTGCGTCACGGCAACCTTAACCGCTCGAACGGCTACGACGATGCCTTCGTGAATCCCAATTCGCAGATCAATTTTGATGGTCGGTTGCCGGGCTACAACGATGATGAGTTCAAGGCCCGGTTTTCCTATGAATTGCCCTGGAAGACCCGCCTGAGCGGCAGCTTCACCTACCTTTCGGGGGAACGGTGGACGCCCACCATCAGCACCTACCGTGACAACAACGGCAGTCGGTGGAACATTCTTGCGGAGCCCCGGGGCGCCCAGAAACTGCCCGCAAGACGGCTGCTTGATCTTCGAATCAGCCAAATGATCGTGAAGAACAAGCGCATCGGGGCAGAGGTCTTCCTGGATGTCTTCAATGCCTTGAACTCTGGTTCGGCCCTGGGGTGGAATACGCGGGTGAACGATCTCCGCACCGATGACATCACCGATCCCAATCGCAACGATGTGTTCAGTGACTACCAGAAGCCGACCAGCGTTGAACCACCTCGAAACCTGCGCCTCGGGGCCCGGATCACCTTCTGAGACATGTACCTTTATCGCCTGTGGGCCGAGTCATTCGGCTCGCAGGCTGTGTGAACTGCCTTGCGAAAGTCCAATATGTTCCGAATCTTCGTCCTGATCTTTGCGACAGTTTTTGTCTTGAATGCGGCGCCTCCCGCTCCCAAGGGCACCCTTGTCATCGTTGGGGGTGGCGGGATGCCCCAGGAGGTCCTGGATGCGTTCCTGGCGGCCAGCGGGGGCAAGGGGGGGCGCGTGGGCATCGTGCCAACTTCCACTTCGGATCCCGAGGGAGCCCTGAAGGAGTGGAGGGATGACCTGGAAAAGGCTGGGCTCACCATGGTGCCCCTGGATGTGCGAAAACGGGAGGATTCCTCTTCTCCGGTCATCCTGGGGGCTGCCAAGACGTGCACGGGGTTCTGGTTCTCGGGGGGGGACCAGAACCTCGTGGGGGACAAGATCGTCGGAACCCCTCTTCAAAAGATCATCCTTGAACGCTACGCCGCCGGGGCGTGCGTGGGGGGCACCAGCGCGGGGGCGGCCATCATGTCCCGGGTGATGCTCACAGGCGATGATCGGCACGGCAAGGAGTCCCTCATCGATCTGGGAAAGGGTGCCTATCTCACCCGCGAGGGCATGGGTTTTCTTCCGGACCACTGCATCGTGGATCAGCACTTCCTGCGTCGCAACCGCCAGAACCGACTCTTCAGCGTGATGATGGGATTTCCGGATCATCTGGGCCTGGGCATCGACGAGGCCACGGCCCTGGTGGTGAAGGGCGGCAAGGCCACGGTGCTGGGCGAGCATGGGGTCATGGTCTTCGAGCCCAAGGGCATGAAGGTGAATGCAGCAGATGGTTTCCGCGATATGCGCATCCATCTGCTGCGCCGGGGCCAGGGCCTCGATCTGGTCACCCGGAAGCCCCTGCCATGAGGGGCGGTGCGGTGCTGTGCCGTGCCCTCGCCGCGCTCTGTTGCGGAGGGATGCTTCTCTCTGCAGTTCCCGGATTCCCGGAGGATCACAGGCAGCTGAAGGACACCCTGTCCTTCGAGGCCGTGCAGGCATTCCTTAAATCGGTGGCGAAGCCGGGCCTCATCACGGTGACCGAGGAGGGCCGCAGCGCCGGGGGGCGGCCCATCTTCCTGGTGCGCCTGAATCGGGGGGGACCGAAGGCGCGCTTCAAGGCATTTTTCTACGCCCAGCAGCACGGAAACGAGGTCTCCGGCAAGGATGCCCAGCTCTACTTGATCCGTAGCATCGCCGAACGGCCCGAGCGGCTGCCAGAGGATGTGGAGCTCTACCTGATGCCCGTGGTCAACCCCGACGGCGCCGCGGCCAATCGGCGTACCAACGATGCCAAGGCCGACCTGAACCGCGATCATCTGTTGCAATCCCAGCCCGAGACCCAGGCCCTGTACCGAGTTGTGCGTCGCCTCCTGCCCCATCTCGCCGTGGACTGCCACGAATTCACCCGGGACGGCGAGGACTACCAGCGCGTGGGTTCGGATCATGTGCGTCGCCCCTGGGAACGCTGGCCCCTCATCACCATGGACGCCTGCAATCATCCGCTGATTTCGACGGGACTCAAGGACGCGGCGCTCAAACTGGTGACTTCGGCCGCGCCTCTGATGGCCCAGGCGGGCTACCCCTACGAACGCTATACCGTGGGCGGCCCCGCACCGGAGGAAGAGCTTCGTCCCTCCACCCCGGAAGTGGATGATGGCCGCAACGGCCTGGGCAGTCACGGCGCCCTTTCCTTGATCATCGAGGCCGGCGTGCGGCGCAGCGCATCCAATCCTCAGGCGGATCTCGGCGCCCGGGTGGACGCCTACCTGAAACTCTTCGATCACCTGCTGGGCACCCCTGAAAGCCGGGCCCAGGTCTTTGCCCTCTCCGAGAAGGCCAAAGCCGAACCCCTTCCCGCCTTCATCGCCACCAACACCTTCTGGGCCAACGTGGGCAGTCAGGTGCGCACAGTGAAGCTGGCCGAGCCGGTGACTGGGCAGGTGGTGGAGATTCCCACGGCCAACCTCATGCTGGATCTGGTGGTGAAACACAGCGTGCCAACGCCCCAGAGCTACGTGATCGAGGCCCGAGTGGCGGCGACCTTTCGGCCCTTGCTGGAACACCACGGGCTCTCCTTCCGCGCACTCGCTGCGCCCGAAAAAATGAAGACCGAGCGGTGCCGACTGGTGCGCCTGGAGGCCCCCTACGACGACCTCTACCAGCGGTACGAGAACCGCCAGGTCGTGGCGCGGGATGCCGCCGTTGAGCGCGAACTGGCCACAGGATCTTTGGTGGTGCCGTTGGATCAACCGTTGGCCCGCCGGGCCGTCCAGGTGCTCGAACCCTGCCTCCTCTACGGTCTCTACAGCTACCCTTCGTTTCGCGCGTTGGTCCTGCCCGATGGAACCTTGCCAGTTCTGCGGCTCCCCTGAGCGCCTCGGCATAGTCTTGGAGTCTTCATGCTGTTGATCAAGAATGCCGAAATCCTGGCCCCGGAACCCAGCGGAAGGTGCGACATGCTTCTGGCCGGGGGGCGCATTTTGCGAATGGAAGCGGATATCCGCATTCCCCGCAAGTACTGCGAAGTCATCAACGCGCGCAATCTCCTGACCGTACCGGGCTTCATCGACGGCCACGTGCACATGATGGGCGGTGGCGGCGAGGGAGGCTTTGCCACCCGCACGCCGGATCTGCAGCTCACGGATGCCATCCGGGGCGGCGTCACCACCGTGGTGGGCTGCCTGGGCACCGATGGCATCACCCGCACCATGGCCGGGCTGCTGGCCAAGGCCAAGGGCCTGGAGGAGGAAGGCATCAGCACCTTTCTGCTCTCCGGCTCGTACGGGGTGCCGGTGCGCACGCTCTTTGGCAGCATCGAAGAGGATCTGCTCTTCATCGACAAGGTGATCGGCGCGGGGGAGGTGGCGATCTCGGACCACCGCTCCAGTCAGCCCACCTTCGAGGCCATCGCCCAGCTCGCGGGCACCGCGCGCCGAGGTGGCATGCTCTCGGGCAAGGCGGGCATCGTGAACCTGCATCTCGGGGACGGCGAGCGGGGCCTGGAAATCCTCCGGCGCATCGTGAGGGAAACGGAGATTCCCGCCACTCAGTTCCTGCCAACCCACATCAACCGCAACCCCCAGCTCTTCGAGGAAGGCATCGCCTACGCCAAGGGCGGCGGCTTCGTGGACTTCACCACCTCCACCGTGAAGGCCTATCTGGACGATGGCGAGGTGCCCTGCGGCGTGGCGCTGCGGCGCATGCTGGAGGCGGGGGTGGATCCCGGCCACATCACCTTCACCTCGGACGGCCAGGGCAGCCTGCCGGATTTCGATGGCAACGGACGCCTGCGGGGCATCTCCGTGGGGCGCGTCACTACGCTCTTCGCCGCCGTTCGGGCTGCGGTGCAGCAGGAAAAGGTGCCCCTGGAGACGGCCCTGCGGGTCATCACCTCCAACCCGGCCCACATCCTGAAGCTGCGCACCAAGGGGCGTCTGGCGCCGGGGCTCGATGCGGATGTAGTGCTACTCGACCCCAAAACACTGGAAATCCATACGGTCATCGCCAAGGGGCGGATCCTGATGCGGGCCCGGAAGCCCCTTGCCAAGGGCATCTTCGAATAAGCTGACGGAAGAGGATATCGATATGGCGAAAAGTTTTCGCGAGTGGGCCCGCGCTCTCAAGATGCCCCACACCCTGGTCATCGTGGGAGCCCTGGTGGCCCTGGTGCTGGTGCTCTCCTGGGTGATCCCCTCGGGCGAGTTCGTGAAGGTGGAAAAGGTTCTGTCCACGGGTAAGACCATGCTGGTGCCCGTGGCGGGCAGCTTCCACGTGATCCCCAAGCACTACCTGGGGCCTGAAACTCTCCTACTGGCGCCCATCAAGGGCTTCATCGATGGGGGCACCCTCATCGCGTTTCTGCTCATCATCGGCGGCAGCTTTTGCGTGTTTCAGGAAACGGGCGCCGTAGAATTCGGCATCAAGCGCCTGGTGCGTTCCATCAGCCGCAAGCCCGCGCTGGAGTTCCTGTTCATCCCGGTGCTGATGATCGTGTTTTCCCTGGCCGGGGCCATCTTCGGCATGGCCGAGGAGCTCATCCCCTTCGTGGCGATCTTCATCCCCATGTCCCGGGCCCTGGGCTACGACTCCCTGGTGGGCGTGGCCATCCCCTTCCTGGGCTCGGCGGCGGGCTTCGCTTGCGCCTTCTTCAATCCCTTCACCGTGGGCGTGGCCCAGGGCATCGCCGGAGTGCCCGTGTATTCCGGCCTGGGCTACCGCATCGCGGCCTGGGTGGTGGTGATGATCGTGGTGATCACCTACGTCATGCTCTATGCCCGCAAGGTGAAGAAGAACCCCGAATGCAGCCCCGTGCGGGACATCGACCTGGAGCGGGAGCGGGTGGAGCACCACGTGGGTGCCGAGGAAAGCTGGGACCTGCGCCACATCCTTGCCCTGGTGACTTTCGCCGCCGCCATGGTGCTGCTGGTCTTCGGCGTGCTGAAGTACAAGTGGTACATGGAGGCTATCGCGGCGCTCTTCCTGGCCATGGGCGTGGTCATCGGCCTCCTGAGCCGCATGGGGCCCAGCACCATCGCCCGGCATTTCGTCAGCGGCGCCAAGGACATGGTGGGGGTGGTCTTCATCGTGGCCAGCGCCCGGGCCCTGCTGGTGATCGCCAACGACGCCAAGATCATGGACACGATCCTCTACTACGGCTCCAACGTGATCCAGGTGCTGCCCAAGGGCATCACCGCCCAGGTGATGTTCCTGGTGCAGTGCGTCATCAACTTCTTCATCCACTCCGGCACCGCCCAGGCGGCCCTCACCATGCCCATCATGGCGCCTCTCTCGGATCTCGTGGGCATCACCCGCCAGACCTGCGTGTACAGCTTCGAGCTCTGCGAACTGGTGGTGCCCATCCTGCCCACCAGCGCCGTGGCCATGGGTGTGCTGGGCGCCGCCAAGATTCCCTGGGAACGCTGGGCCAAGTGGTTCCTGCCCCTCATGCTCATCCTGGTGGTGCTGGCCTGCCTGCTACTGGTGCCGCCCACGCTGTTCTTCCACTGGGGACCGATCTGAGTTTCAGCAGGGCACAGGGGAATCATCCAAATTTCTTCTGCGTTTCGGCTCTTACGGCCTCGGCGGTTCGTCTTTCCCCGGAATGCAAACGCAATATCCGGGTAGCGAACGCGTCAACCTCTGGGCTGACAGCCACAAAGAACGCAAAAGGCGCAATGACTGCCAACTCGGGCATCTCGTTCCATAGGTTTGCAGGGGGATGGCCTGTGAAGGAGGAGTGAAGAGATGGCTTTCGATTTTGCGGCCTGGCTGATCTTGCGACGGGGAAGCCTCCTCGCGTTGTTGGCTTTGCTCGTCCTGGGGAGGCCAAGTTTCGCCATGCCACCGGTACCTGCGGGCTTCATCACGGCCACGCCGTCCGAGCCGCTTCCGCCCGCTCTGGACGCCAGCCTCCGGGGCATTCAGGCCTCGTCGCTCCAGCGACACATCGCCTTCCTGGCGGACCCCCGTCAGCAGGGTCGGGGCCTGGGTACGCGGGGGTTGGAGACCACGGCGAAGTACCTGGCGGCCGAGCTTGCCAGGATGGGCCTGCCCCCCTTGGAGAAGTCCTACTTCCAGAAGGTACCGTTGCGGGAAATCCGTGGCTTGGGCGGTGAGGTGAAGCTGACGCTGCCCGGGGGGAGGATCATTGCCTGGAAGCATGGCGTCACCTGCCTGCTGCCGGAGCTGGAGCCCCAGACACTGGCGGCGCCTGCGGTGTTTGCGGGCTACGGCATCCGTGAGGAAGCCCTGGGCCAGGATGATTTCCAGGGATTGGATGTGAAGGAGAAGATCGTGCTGGTGATGGGTGGCCTGCCTCCAGGACCCCAGTGGCAGCGGCCCGAACTCATCGCCAAGTACGGCGGCGGGAGGCCTCAGGATCGTTACGCGGCGCGGGTGGAACTGCTGGATAAGCTAGGCGCCAAGGCCGTCATCGTCCTGGAAGCTGAGCTGGAAGTGGAGCTTGCATTCACCAAGTCGCAGCCGGAGCCTTTCTTCCGGCCCGCCGCGGGCGTGGTGGTTTCCGACGAGCCGCCGCTGGTGCGGGTGGATTCCGGAGGCGCCAGGGACGTTCTGGAGGCCCTGGGAATCGATCCCGCACGGCCGGAAACCCTCAGGGCATGCCCGCTGCCCGGGGCCACGGCCACCCTCACTGCGACTGGCCAGTGCCTGCCCGCCGCCAGCCGCAACGTGATCGCGGTTTTGCGGGGCGCCGATCCCACCTGGAGGCAGGAAGCGGTGATCGTGGGAGCCCACATGGATCACCTGGGGCTGCGGGGCGGCGTGCTTCATCCCGGCGCCGATGACAATGCTTCGGGGGTCGCAGCGCTGCTGGAGATCGCGCGGGGCTTGGCTACTTCCACCGTGAAACCGAAGCGTACTGTCGTCTTCGCCTTCTGGACGGGAGAAGAGGACGGCAAGTTCGGCTCCGGCCACTATGTGCGCCATCCCCTTTGGCCCCTGGCCCGCACCTCGGCGTACGTGAACCTGGACATGATCGGCCATCCC
>JAYREN010000159.1:0-7561 GCA_041908845.1 Holophaga sp.
GTACTTTGACAACCTTACGGATCCGGCTACGCCGGGCTTCCTACACCACTTGACGGGACACAGGCTTCGTCGATGGCCTGGAGGAGCTCTGCGCGGGACACGGGCTTGCGCAGGATCTTGGCCGCCCCCAGGCGCTGAGCGGGCTTCAGGAGATCCATCCCGACTCCGGGGCCGCCTCCGGAAATGGCGATCACGCGCACCTTCGGGTAGCGGGCTCGAACTTCCAGGATGAGTTCGATGCCGTCCTTTTCTGGCATGAAGATGTCCGTGATGAGCACATCGAAGGTTTCGTTCTGTAGGCATTTCGTGGCGGCAAGGCCATTGGGAGCCGTCTCGACCTCATGGCCGTTGCCTTCCAGTATTTCGGTCAGAAGAGTGCGGATGGCGAGGTTGTCATCGGCGATCAAGAATCGAGGCATCACATTCTCCCGGCTTGGGTTTCATCCAGGGTTTTGCGCAGAGCCCTGGCGAGGCTTGAGAGGGGCAGGGGCTTCTTCAGCAGATCAGCGAAGCCCTGTTCGCGGGCCTTGGCCTCGTCCAGCTCTTCGCTGAAGCCCGTCATGAGCAGAACCGGGAGGTCGGGGCGGATGTGCCAGATGGCGGCGCCCAGCTCCTGGCCGGTGATGGACGGCATTGAGCAATCGGTCATCACCAGATCGTAGCCCTGCGGGTTGGCCTGAAAGGCGGTCAGGGCCTCTTGACCATCCTGAAAAACCGAGACGCGGTATCCCAACAGACCCAGGGCCTCACCGAGCATCTGGCCGATGGGGCGTTCGTCGTCCACCACCAGAATGTGTTCGTGACCCTTGGCCGGACTCTCTGGGTGAAATGGACTCGAGGGCTCCGACTTAAGGGCGACAGGGAGGTACACGGTGAATGTGCTGCCCCGTCCGATTTCGCTCTCCAGAAGGATGCCCCCGTCGCAGCTCGTTACAATCCCATGCACGATGGAAAGGCCGAGGCCGGTGCCTTCTCCAACCTTCTTGGTCGTGAAGAAAGGCAGGAAAACCTGCTTCTGGATTTCGGGGCTCATCCCTCGTCCGGTATCCGAAACGCGCAATCGGATGTAGTCCCCGGGGGGAAGGTCCCCGCCGATGGTCTGTACGGGCGCCGCTGAACTCACCCGGTCAAGGGTCACCTTGAGTCTTCCTCCGGATTCGCGCATGGCGTGGAATCCGTTGGTGCACAGATTCATCACCACCTGGTGGATCTGGCTCGGATCTACCAATACCTGGCCGCACTGTTCATCCACGCTGGCTTCGATGGTGATGGTCGCCGGGAGGGCAGCCCGCATGAGCTTGAGGCATTCCTTCACCATGGGGTGCAGCTCCACGGGCTGCTTGTCCTGCTCCATCTGGCGGCCGAACAGCAGGATCTGGCTGACCAAATCGGCGGCGCGACGACCGGCGCCGTGGATTTCTTCCAGATAACTGGTCAGTTTGGGCTGATCCGCCTTGACCAGATCCTGCGCCAATTCTGCGAAGCCCAGGATCGGCATGAGGAGGTTGTTGAAGTCGTGGGCGATGCCCCCGGCCAGTACGCCGATGGCTTCCATCCGCTGGGAGTGGCGCAATTGGGCCTCCAGTTCGGCTTCCCGGGTCACATCCCGGGAGGTCAGCACCACGTATTGGACCTCGCCCTCATCGTCCCGCACCGGGGAGAGTGTGGTGTCTGTATGCCCTAGGGTCCCATCTGCGCGGCGGTGGGTCATCCGTCCGCTGGAGGTTTGTCCTTCGATGACGTCTTGCCAGCGGTCGCCGTAGAGGCTTTCCTTAGTCTCCCCATAGGTCAACTCTGCAATCCTCTGGCCGCGGATTCGTGCCTGAGGCAGACCCAGCAGCTTTTCGGTGGCGGGGTTGGCGTAAAGAACAGTCCCCCGGATGTCGGTCACCAGGATGGAGTCCGAGGCCTGTTCGATGGCCGTAGAGAGGCGCCGCAGCTCGGCTTCCGCTTGCTTGATGGAGGTGACATCCCGAAAGATACCCAGGGCGCCCAGGAATTGACCCCAGTCATCGGTATGAGGGGTCACGGTGACGGAAACCTGGCGGCGCTCTCCGTCGGGTCGAAAGAAGCCCATTTCGTAGGTGCTGCTGCTCCCCACCTTTCGTTTCCTCGTTTCCCCTCGGATCATCTGGAAGTCCCGGGGGCTGGTGAAATCAGAGAGGCAGCGGCCCAGGAGTTCGGCCCGGGGCCGCCCGAGAATTCCCTCCGCCGCCCGGTTCACAAAGAGAATCCGCTCTTCTTCATCCACATAGCCCACCCCTTCGCCCTGGTTCTCCACCAGCAGGCGATAGCGTTCCTCGCTGTTCTTCAGGGCGGCTTCGGATTCCAGGCGTCGGGTGATGTCCCGCAAGGTTCCCAGGATCGCCCACTGGCCCGCAAAGGGGATCTTGCTGAGGCTCAGTTCGGCGTAGATCACACTGCCGTTCTTGTGGATGATGCGGACGTTGTAGCGCGGGGGGACGTCCTCTCCGCGCACCCGACGGTACGCGTTGTCCTGGACCTGGGCCCGCTCATCGGGGTGAACCAGTGTCCAGGGGTTCATGGCATAGAGTTCCTCCAGGGTGTAGCCGACAATCCCGTTGGCTCTGGGATTGACGAAAAGGAATTGATCGATCCCGACAATGAAGATGCCGTCGTGGCTGTGGTCCACCAGCGCCCGATACATGGCCTCCCGCTCGCGGAGAGACTCCTCGGTCGCCTTGCGCTCCTGGACATTCCGGAGCACGCCGTTGACCTGGGTCAGCGTGCCATCGACGTACATGGGTTCGCTGTACTCCTCATACCACTCGTAATGCCCATCCTTGTGGCGGAGGCGGCACTCCACCCGGTCATTGCTGACGCCCTGCATGCTCGTGCGGAAGGCGGCTTCCACCGCGGCGTGATCCTCGGAGTGGATGAAGTCGAGAATGCTGCGACCCAGGCCCTCGCTGGGCTCGTACCCCAGGCTTCGGGCGCTCTCGCTCACAAAGGTCAGAATGCCATCGGGCCCGTAGGAAACGATGATGTCCCGGATGTGCGCCACGAGGGCCTGGAACGTGGCCTCGCTCCCTCGTCGTTCTCCTTCCATCCGATTCTGGACGGGCATCGCACTCGGAATCGGGTCATCCATGGTCATGGCTCCGAGTGTAAGGCCTTGGCGGGTTTGGGGCGCGGTTGCCCAAAATGGATTCGGCCCCAGGAAGGGGCCGAAGGCATTCCTAAAGCCGCCTTTGGGGTCAGGGCTGTGCGGGCTTGTAATCGTCGGCGTAGGTGATGGGGGACTTCTGGGTGGCCTCCTTCATCAGCTGCTCGAAGACCTTGGCCTCCTGGCGCTGTTTCCAGAGCATGGGCATCTGGGCCTTGACCTGTTCGAAGGGGGGCACGCCCTTCTCCTGGCCCTGGGCCTTTCGCTCGGCCAGCAATTCGTCGTAGGTGGCCTTGAGGTCGGCCTCGGTGGGCTGGGTTTTCAGGCGGCGCTCCATGAGGGTCTGGGCGTAGGCTTGGGCGGTGGCCTGTTCGAGGCGCAGCATCACGCCGGGGTCCTTATCCAGGCCCTGGGACTTGCCCAGGGCGATGATGGCCTTGGCCTTGGCCAGCTGCCCCAGGAATTCGTTGCGCTTGTCGTGAAGGCCTGCGCTGGTGAGGACTTCCTTGGCCTTGGCCTCGTCGGGAACCATGGCCTTGATCGTTTCGGCGAAGGCCTTTTCCGTGATCTTTTCGCCTGCAACGCTGGCGATGACCTTGCTGGTGTCCTTGGACCCCTTGTTGCAGCCCAGGGCGACCACTAGGGCCAGCCCCGCCATTCCCATCCAGTGCGCGCGGCGCAGATTCATCTCGCTCTCCTTGATTTCCATGTCCCAGACTGACTGGGCGTGACATCCAATCCTAACCGGAGGAAACATGCCCGACCTCAGCCTTCTGCAGGGACTCCAGCTCCAGGTCTATTCCGCGACCTGGTGCGGTGACTGCCGCCGTCTGGAGCGATGGCTCGGGGAGAACGCTGTGTCCTACACCAAGGTGGACATCGAGCGCGAGAAGGGGGCCGCCGAGCTGCTGGAGGCCGAAACCGGCAAGCGGGCGATCCCATTCATCCGGGTCAACGGAAGGCGCTGGGTGCGGGGCTATCACCGGGATCTGCCCGGCCGTTTCGATCCCGAACTGCTGGTCCAGGAGTTGGCCGAAGGCGGGAAAGGCTGAGCTCAGCCCCACACACGCGCCGGATGCTCACCAGTATGAGTGCCTGAGTGACCCACATCCGGCCTCTGATGCTCACCGGTGTGGGTGCCCCACTCGGGAAGCCGCATTGCGGCTTCCGCTCGTGACCCACATCCGGTTCGCCTGTCCAACCAGGCGGATCCGTGGAAAACTAGGGAGTTCCCTCGGAGCCTGCCTTGTCCCATCCCTTTTCATCCAAATTCTGGTCTGCCCTCTTTACCAGCGATCTTGCGATCGATCTGGGCACTGCCTCCGTGCTGGTCTACACCCGTCAGGCGGGGCGCATCGTGATCTACGAGCCCTCCATTGTTGCCCTGAACACCCAGACGCACGAGGTTGAGGCCGTGGGCGATGAGGCCAAGCAGTTGTTGGGTCGATCTCCTCAGGGGGTTCAGACCATCCGGCCCATGAAGGACGGGATGATCTACGAAGTGGATGCCGCGGAGAAGATGCTGGCGGCCTTCATCAAGAAGGCCCGGCCCAACCGCGGTCTGGCCCGCACCCGCATTGTGGTCAGCGTGCCTCCCCGGGCCCACCAGGTGGCCCGTCGGGCGGTGAAGCAGGTCTGCTACGACGCCAAGGCCGGCGAAGTATTCCTGGTGGATCAGGCCATGGTAGCCGCCATCGGCGCGGGGCTCGCCATCAACGAGAAGCGCGGCTGCATGATCGTGGATGTGGGCGGCGGCACCACGGACGTGGCGGTGATCTCATACAACGGCAAGGTGTTCTCCGACTCCATCCTGATCGCGGGCGATGAGATGGACGAGGCGATCATCAAGTACATTCGCGAGAAGTACAACGTGCTCATTTCGGAATCCGCGGCCGAAGAGGTGAAGTGGAATCTGGGTTCCGCCTACCCTTCCGACAAGCCTCGCACCATGAACATCTCGGGCCGGGATCAGTTCGAGGGCCTGCCCAAGACGCTGGTGCTGAACGACACGGAGATCCGCGAGGCCCTGTCGGAGCCCATCAGCGCCATCATCGACCTGGTCCGCAAGGCCCTGAACGAAACCCCGCCTCAGCTTGCTGCGGACCTCATCGACCGGGGCATCTGTCTGACCGGGGGTGGCTCCAAGATCCAGGGGCTGGACGTGCGGCTCTCCAAGGAAACGCACCTGCCCTGCTACCGCGCCGAAAACCCCGAGACGGCTGTGGTGCGCGGCACCGCCGTGCTGCTGGATGATATCCCCTTCCTGCGGCGCATCCAGATTCTCGACTAGGGAGGAGCACCGATGCGGGAGCGCCCCTGGGGCTGGAACCCTTCCGGTCGCAGACGCTGGGGCATCGTGGTCCTCTGTCTCGGGCACCTGTTGTGGGTCTTTCTGGGTCGAGGGTCGGCGACGCCCTGGCAGAACCTGTTGGGTACGCTCTCCCGCCCCGCCCAGGCGGTGAGCGCCCGGCTCGAGGCCTGGAAACAAGCGAGGATCCAGCGGATCACGGATCATCAGCGGGCCCTGGCGGAAGTCCAGATGCTGCGGCAGCGGGTGGAATACCTGCAGATGGCTGCCATCCAGAATGCCCAGAAGACCAGCGAGGCCGACGAGGCCGTGCGTCTGCTGGGGCTCAAGCAGGCTTTCCCCCTGGAGACTCGGGGCGCGCGGGTCATCGCCAACCTCCGGCGGGCACCCTTCGGGGGCCTGGTGCTGGATTGCGGCACGGAGGCGGGAATCCTTTCGGATCAAGGGGTCATCTGTCCCGAAGGGATTGTCGGGCGCGTGTGGTCCGTGACCCAGGGGCAGGCCAGCGTATTGCCCGTGGATTCCTTCAACGCCTCCACCGCCGTGATGCTGGCGCGCAGTCGGGCCACCGGGGTGCTGCAGGGGGTGGGACCAGGCAAGGCTGAAATTCGCTACATCAGTAGCCAGGAGGTGGTGCAGGTGGGTGAGCCCGTCTATACCTCGGGCCTGGATCGCGTCTTTCCCCGAGGGCTTCTGGTGGGATATGTGACCGCAGCCAAGCCCAGGGATGCCGAGTTGGCGCTGGAGGTCTCCCTGGCGGCTCCCCTCGACCGGACTCATCTGGTCCTGCTCCTTCCGCCCAAGCCGCCGATCCTGGTGCAACCGCCCTCCGAGCCCGTGGCAGAACTCGATGAGCGAGGTGCGAAATGAGTGCCACCGCCAGCTCCCCGACCTTCCGGCATCTACTGTTCGCCTGCCTCACTCTGGGAGGGATCTTTTTTGCGGCTCCCTGGCCCTCGGTCCAGGCGGTGCTCAATGCGTTTCTGGTCCTGGGGCTGGCGCCGGAATTCCGCTCACCGCTGATCGGAGCCTGCTGGGCCGCGGCCGCGGGTTGGGTGCTGGAAGGAACCCTGCGGGCCTATCCTCATCTAGGGGGAACGGCCCTGGGCAATCTGCTGGCCATGCTCCTGGCGGTCTGGGCTCTGGCGCAATGGCCGCCCAGCCAGCGGCGGTCCTTCTGGACCCGGCTCGCGGTTCTGGCGGTGATTCACGCGCTGCTGGTCCATGGTGCCGTGCGCATCGCCAGCGGGCCGCACCCCTGGGGTTGGGGCCCCCTTTGGACGCTTCTCGCGGCGCCCCTGTGGGGATCGCTGGCCTTCATGCTTCACCGTCCCCTCCACCGGAGGTAGGCCTTGATCGATGGGCGGGTCCGCAATCTCATCCAGAGGCGCATCGATGTGCTCAAGGTCCTCGTGTGGGTGGTCGTCCTCGGGCTGCTCCTGCCCTACTTCTGGGTCCAGGTGGTCAAGCGGCGCGAGATGCAGGAACTGGCCCTGCGTCAGGCGGTCAAGACCCGCACCACCCCGGCGCCTCGGGGCATCATCTTCGACCGGAATGGGCACAAGCTCGTGGATAACCGAAGGGCCCTGAACCTGGTCATCCAGGCGGAGGAACTGCCCGCAGATACCAGCCAGGTGGAGGAATTGGCCCGCCAGCTCCAGCGTGACCCGGGAGAGCTCAAGCGGCGCATCGCCTTCAGCCGCCAAGCCGGGGGCAATCGCATGGTGGTGCTCCAGGACAACCTGGATGATGCGGGGCTGGCCCAGGCGGAGCTCCTGCGGGCCCGCTTCCCCTTCCTGAGTGTTCAGGCGGCGCCCCGGCGGGCATATCTCGGCGAGGGGCTCGCGGGCCACGCCCTGGGGTACGTGGGCGAGGTGGACGAAAAACTCCTGGAGAAGAACCCGGAACGCTACCACCTGGGGGAAATCATCGGCAGGGCCGGTGTCGAGGCCACCCACAACCAGGAGATCCGGGGCGAGGATGGTGAGCGCCGCATTCTCGTGGATCACCTGGGCCGGGAAATGGCCCTTTACGGCATCAAGGAGTCGGTGCCGGGCAGGAGCGTGTATCTCACGCTGGACGCGGGTTTGCAGCAGGTCTTGAAGGAAGCCTTCGGGGAAGAGAAC
>JAYREN010000160.1:0-7551 GCA_041908845.1 Holophaga sp.
ATCCAGCCCCCGGATTTCGAAACCCGGGTTGCTATCCTCAAGAAAAAACTCGAGGACGAGGTGTTCAGGGATCTTCCACTGGTTCCAGAGGACGTCATCACTTTCGTGGCCCACAGAGCCAAGGGCAGTGTGCGTGACCTTGAGGGTCTTCTCACGCGGGTGGTCTTCCAGAGCAGCTTCTTGGGAGTACCGCCGAGCCTGGAAATCGCCCACCAGGCATTCCAGGGCCAAACCGGCCAAGAGGCCACCTCTGGAATCTCGCTGGAGCGCATCTGCCGGATGACTGCCGAAACCTACAATCTGGCCTACATGGATCTCATGAAAAAGAAGTCGAGGCAGCAAACCATCCTGGTTCCCCGCCAGGTGGCCATGTACCTGGCTCGGGAACTCACAGCGGTATCGTTCAGCGACATTGGACGTTCCTTCAATAACATGCACCACAGCACGGTGATGAACGCTATCGATTCCGTGAAAAACCGGATGCAGAAGGATCAGGATTTCCACAAACAGGTCCAGTCCCTCTTGAACAGCATCTCTTGATATTCAATGGGATTCCCCTTCTGTTCCGCAGATCCGCTATCAAGCTTTCGCGGATTGAATGTGGAAGGGTCCCTTTTCACCCCCTGGTGGACCGCAATCCACATCCCACCAGGGGCCATCCACAAGTGGTCTGGGCCTCTTTTTCCAGGTAGAATGAGGGTTTGAACTCTCTTTCCGCAGCCCTAAAGCGTCTTCAATACGATCAGGGTGATTCATGAACTTTCAAGTACAGATTTCTAAAGAACGTCTGGACAGGACCCTCGGGATCCTCAAGCACGCTCTGGAACGGCGAGTGACCCTCCCCATCCTCCAGCACGTACTGGTGGAGGTCGAGGACCAGGAAATGACGCTCAAGGCCACGGACATGGAGTTGGCCTTCGAGGCGACCATTCCTGTTGAAGGCAAGGGCAACCGCGTTTCAGCCATTCCCGGCAAGAAGTTCATCGAAACCGTGCGGGTCTACCCCGACGGAATGCTCACCCTCGAATGGCCCGAAACGGGAAACCGACTCTGGCTGCGAGCCAAGGGCTTCAACTCAGAACACAACATCCAGCCCGGAGAAGGTTTTCCGGAACTCCCCCGTCCCGATGCCGGGCTCCCTTCCATCCAGGTTGCGTCCAACGCGTTCCGCAAGGCGATTCAACTCGGATCCATCGCCGTCAGCAAAGACGCCACCAAGCCCGCCCTCTCGGGTGTGCTTCTCCACCTCTCAAAGAATTTCATCCGAGTGGTTTCCACGGATGGTTTTCGCCTCGCGGTGGTTGAACTTCCCGTTAAGACAGATCTTGAAGCAGACGCCCGGCTTATCGTCCCCAAGCGGGCCCTGGATCTTCTTCCGAGTTCCCTGGGGGATGACGGCCAGTTGAGCCTCTCCTGGGATGACCGCAGCCTCTTCATGGATCAGCCTGGACTGAAGTTCAGCACCCGCCGTGTAACCGGCAACTACCCCGCCTACGAGAAGGTCCTGCCTGCCGATCTTCCCAAGCGCGTGATCATCGATCGGGAGGATTTCCTTCGCACCCTGCGGATCGTGGGCCTCAAGAAGGACGACTACAACAAGAACGTGCGGCTCTTCTTTGAGTTCCCCAACCTCCGCGTCTACTTCCAGCACCCAGATGAAGGCGTCAACCAGGGCACCATCAGCTTCACCGGGGAAGAACAGCCCCTGGAGTTGGCCTTCAACATCGATTACCTCACCGAGTTGCTGGAGCGAATCCCGGGCGATGAGGTGGTGTACCAGTTCAAGGATGACGTGGGGCAGGGCATCTTCATGTCTCCCAGCCTCGAGGAGATGAGCTTCCGCTACATCCTGATGCCCGTTAAGTTCGCGAACCCAGGGTGAGTCCGGCGGCAGTATCCGCCACACCCCCTGCTCCGAACATGATTTCTGTCCAGAAAAGCGAGCCTTGATGTCTGAAACGATCACCCCGACTCCCCAGGAATCCCCCAACACCTACACCGCCGACAACATCACCGTACTGCGAGACCTGGAGGCTGTGCGTAAGCGGCCTGGGATGTACATCGGTGATACGGATGACGGCAGCGGCCTCCACCAGATGGTCTACGAGGTGGTGGACAATGCCATCGATGAAGCCTTGGCTGGCTACTGCAACCGGGTGGATGTGATCATCCACGACGATGGCAGCTGTTCCGTAGAGGACAACGGCCGCGGTATTCCCACGGACCTGCACAAGGAAGAGGGTCGCAGCGCCGCCGAAGTCATCATGACCGTGCTCCACGCGGGCGGAAAATTCGACGACAACTCCTACAAGATTTCCGGCGGCCTGCACGGCGTGGGCGTGTCCTGCGTCAATGCGCTATCCGAAAAACTGTGGCTCACCATCTGGCGGGAGGGCAAGGAATACTCCATGTCCTTCACCCGGGGTAAGGCGGACATGCCGCTCCAGACCCAAGGCCCAACCACCCGCCGGGGCACCCGGGTGCGCTTCAAGCCCGATAACGAGATCTTTCACGAGAAGCTGGATTTCTCCTTCGACACCCTCACCCAACGGCTCCGGGAATTGAGCTACCTCAACAAGGGTGTGCATATCCGGGTCACCGACGAACGCACCGGGGAAAACCACGACTTCATCAACGCCGGGGGCATCGACGCCTTCGTGAGCCATCTCAACCGGAACAAGACCCCTCTCCACAAGCCTCCGATCCACATTGAGGACACCAAGAGCGATGTGACGGTGGAGGTATCTCTCCAGTGGAACGACTCCTACCAGGAGACGCTGTACTGTTTCACCAACAACATCCGCAACCGGGATGGCGGCGCGCATCTGGAGGGCTTCCGGGCCGCCATGACGCGCGTCATCAATACCTACGCTGAAAAGAACAATCTGCTGAAATCCAGCAAGGTCACTCTTTCGGGCGAGGATGTGCGTGAAGGACTCACCGCCGTCATCTCTGCCAAGGTGCCCGATCCCAAGTTCAGCAGCCAGACCAAGGACAAGCTGGTCTCCAGTGAGGTGAAGGGCATCGTGCAGACGGTGGTCTACGAGCGGTTGACGAGCTTCTTTGAAGAAAACCCTCGCGAGGCCAAGGCCATCCTGGAAAAGGCCATCGAGGCCGCCCGGGCCCGAGAGGCTGCCCGTCGCGCCCGCGAACTGACTCGCCGGAAGGGCAGTCTGGACAGCGCTGGTCTGCCGGGCAAGTTGGCCGACTGCCAGGAGAAGGATCCCGCCCTCTGTGAAATCTTCCTGGTCGAGGGTGATTCCGCCGGTGGCTCCGCCAAGCAGGGCCGCAGTCGCACCAATCAGGCCATCCTGCCTCTGCGGGGCAAGGTGTTGAACGTCGAGAAGGCCCGCTTCGACAAGATTGTCGGCAACCAGGAGTTGCGGTTGTTGGTCCAAGCCTTCGGCACGGGCATCGGCCAGGACGATTTCAAGGTCGAAAACCTCCGGTACCACAAGATTGTGCTGATGACGGACGCCGACGTGGATGGCAGTCATATCCGCACTCTGTTGTTGACGTTCCTCTACCGCCAGATGCCGGAGCTGGTCCTTCGAGGCCACGTCTACATCGCCCAGCCCCCACTCTATAAGGTCAAAAAGGGCAAGCAGGAACGCTACCTCAAGGACGAGCGCGCTCTGGAAGAATATCTGTTCCACAAGGCCCTGGATGGCTGGACGCTGACCCTTCCCACCGGCGCCGAGGTCAAGGATGCCGTGCTTGTTCGTGAAATGAAGAAGTGGGGCGAGTTGAAGCACATCTACGCCAAGTTGGAGCGGCGAGGCTATGCGTCTGCCCTGGTGGATGCGCTACTGACGGAGGGGCTCCTGGATGAGAGCCGCTTCGAGTCGGTGGAGAATGTCACCGAACTGGGCGACCGCCTCACCACTGCAGGCATGGGAAAGGTGGAGTTGGAAACCGTGGAGGCTGTCGAGGTCGACGAGCAGGTCATCCCTGCCATCCACACCATCAAGCTCACCCGTGTCCACATGTCGCGCCCCATCACCCTCTGGATCGATCAGCAGGTGGCCCATTGGGGCGAGTTCCGCCGCCTATTGGCCCTCAAGCAGGATCTTGCCATGTTCCAGGGGGGCGCCTTGAAGCTGCGTCGCACCTCCCAGGCTGCCAAGCCGGTCGAAGAGGGCGAGGAGCCGGAAGAGACCGTGTCCACCAAGGCGCAACCCAAGGAGATGGTCTTCGAAAAGGCGGAGGACTTGCTGGCCTCGATCCTCGAGGAAGGCAAGCGGGGGCTCAGCATCCAGCGCTACAAGGGGTTGGGTGAGATGAACCCCGAGCAGCTTTGGGAGACCACCATGGATCCCGAGCGTCGCACCTTGCTCAGGGTGCAGGTAGAGGATGCGGTGGAGGCCGACGAGATCTTCACGATCCTCATGGGGGATGCGGTGGAGCCCCGTCGCCGCTTCATCGAGAACAATGCGCTTCTGGCCGAAAACCTGGATGTCTAACCACCAAGATCTCCGAGGGCACCGGTTCCGGCCGGTGCCCCTGGGGAGTTCTTTGTGTCTCTGGTGGTGAGTTTTTAAGTAGAGGTTCCACGTGGAACAACAGCAACCGAAAACCCAGCGCATTGAACCCATCGAGATCGAACGGGAGATGCGGAAGTCCTACCTCGACTACGCCATGAGTGTGATCGTGGGCCGTGCCCTGCCAGATGTCCGGGATGGCCTGAAGCCGGTGCACCGCCGCGTGCTGTTCTCCATGAAGGAGTCCGGCAACGAGTGGAACCGCGCCTACCGCAAGTCGGCCCGCACCGTCGGCGATGTGATGGGTAAATATCACCCCCATGGTGACTTGGCCATCTACGACACCCTGGTCCGCTTGGCCCAGCCCTTCTCTATGCGCCATGTGCTCGTGGATGGCCAAGGCAACTTTGGCTCCATCGATGGCGACAGCGCTGCGGCCATGCGCTATACCGAAGCCCGGATGGCGCGGCTGGCTTCCGAGATGATGGAGGACATCGACCAGGAAACGGTGGACTTCGGTCCCAACTACGACGACAGCCTGGAAGAGCCTCTCGTCCTCCCGACCCGTTTCCCCAATCTCCTGCTGAATGGCTCCCAGGGCATCGCCGTGGGCATGGCCACGAGCATCCCGCCCCACAACTTGAGGGAGCTTTGCGGCGCACTTATCGCCCTCATCGATGATCCCAATCTGGGCCTCGAGGGCATCATGGAGCACATCAAGGGGCCCGACTTCCCCCTGGGCGGCCTGATGCTGGGCACCGAAGGGGTGGTGAGCGCCTATCGCACTGGGCGCGGGCGCTGCATTGTGCGCGCCAAGTCGCACATCGAAAATGTGCGGGTCAAGAACAAGGGCGAAGTCGAACAGCTGGTCTTCACGGAACTGCCCTACCAGGTGAACAAGGCCACCCTCACTGAAAAGATCGCCGAGCTCGTCCACGAAAAGAAGATCGAGGGCATTGGTGATCTCCGGGACGAGTCTGATCGCGACGGCATTCGCCTGGTGGTGGAGCTCAAGAAGAACGAGCCCAGCGATATCGTCCTCAACCAGCTCTACCAGCAGACGGGCCTTCAGAGCAGCTTCCCCATCACCATGCTCTGCATCGTGAACGGGCAGCCCCGGGTCTGCACCCTGCGGGAAATTTTGAAGGAATTCATTGGTTTCCGCCGTGAGGTGGTGACCCGGCGAACGATGTTCCAGCTGCGCAAGGCGGAGGAACGGCACCATATCCTGATGGGCCTCAAGATCGCCCTGGATTACCTGGATGCCGTGATCAAGCTGATCCGCGCCGCTCAGAGTCCGGAAGAAGCCAAGGCGGGCCTCATGGCCGGCGCCTTCGCCACCGCCGCAGCCCTCAAGAAGGATCCCAGCCTCGCCCTCTCCGACCGGCAGGCCCAGGCCATCCTGGACATGCGCCTCCAGCGCCTCACGGGCCTGGAGCGGGAGAAGATCCTCGAGGAACTGGCCGAAATCGAGAAGACCATCGCCTACATGAAGGCCATCCTGTCCGATGACAACCTGTTGATGTCCGTCATCAAGGGCGAACTCCAGGCTATCAGCGAGCAGTTCGGCGATGCCCGGCGCACCGAGATCATGGGCTTCAGTGGTGATATCCGCATGGAAGACGTGATCCCGGATGACCCTATGGCCATCACCATGTCCAAGGCGGGCTACATCAAGCGCACCGAGCTCTCCACCTACCGGCGCCAGAAGCGCGGCGGCAAGGGCAAGCTGGGCATGAAGACCAAGGACGAGGATTTCGTCGAGCGGCTCTTCCTCACCAAGGCCCACGACACGCTGCTGATCTTCACGGATCGGGGCTACGCCTACGCCATCAAGGTCTACGACATCCCTGAGAGCGGTGCGGCCAATCGCGGCAAGCACATCAAGAACCTCATCAGCCTCAAGGATGACGAGAAGGTCGTTACCCTCATGGCGCTCCGTGAGTTCCCCGAGGATTCGCACCTGGTCTTCGCCACCAGCGACGGCACGGTGAAGAAGACGGCCCTCAGCGCCTATGCCAATATCCGCAGCAATGGCCTCATCGCCCTGAACATCGACGAAGGCAACAGCCTCGTCAGTGTCCGGGTCTCCAACGGCCAGCAGCAGATCCTCCTGATCAGCGCCCAGGGCAAGGCCATCCGCTTCCCCGAAGAGGATGTCCGCGCCATGGGACGTACCGCCACCGGCGTGCGCGGCATGCGCCTGGGCTCAGGCGACCACATTGTGGACATGGAAGTGGCCGATCCGCTGCCGGACCTGCCGGAAGGTGTGGAGGCCGACGAAAGCACCGCCGAACACGGCATGCTCCTTACGGTCACCGAGAAGGGCTACGGCAAGCGCAGCCTGCTCCAGGACTACCGCCTCCAGGGCCGCGGCGGCACGGGGGTCATCAACATCCGGGCCGGGGTTCGCAACGGTCATGTGGTGGGGTCGGTGCTGGTCAAGCCCGGCGAGGGTTGTCTGCTCATCTCACAGGAAGGTATGGTCATCCGCTTCGCCATCGACGAGGTCCGCAAAACGGGGCGCGCCGCCCTGGGCGTCAAGCTGCTGAACCTGGCCTCGGAGAGTGATCGGGTGGTCGGACTCGCCATGATCGATGCCAGCGCCCAGGCCCTTGACGAAGAAGAGGATCTGGATCTGGTGGTGGACGCGGAAACGGCACAACCCGGCCCCGACGAGAGTGGCGAGCCCCAGAAGCTCGGCCTGGAGTAGCCCTTGGAACCCCTGAGGGAAACCTTCACCGTCCGCACCCGTGACGGGCGGGAGTACCCAGGGCTAACCTTGGCCAGCCTTAGGATTGGCGCCGCCCAGAAGATCTTCTCCCTGGATGACATGGCGCGACCCGAGCAGATGGCAGGCACCTGGACGCCTATCGCCCGTGTGCTGAGCCTGCCGGATCCAGGTTCGGTTCGAACGGAGCCTCCCGCTCCGCGAGCCGCTCCGGAGTTCCCGCAGGTTTCAACGGGCATCGCCCTGGATCTCGATGCCCATCCAGCCCCCAGGCCCCTGCCTGTCGCAGCGCCCCTGCGGGTGTCACCCCAGGAGACCCCCTTCCGCATTGCTCCAATT
>JAYREN010000161.1:0-7507 GCA_041908845.1 Holophaga sp.
AGGCTGCCACGCAGGCGCCGCACCCGATGCAGGCGGCGGCATCCATGGCGAGATCCGCGCAGGTCTTCTTCACGGGGATGGCATTGCCATCGGGGGCGGAACCCGTGGGCACGCTGACGAAGCCCCCGGCGGCGATGATGCGGTCGAAGGCCCCGCGATCCACCATCAGGTCTTTGATGACGGGGAAGGCCGTGCCTCGGAAGGGCTCGATGGTGATGGTGTCGCCATCTTTGAAGCTGCGCATGTGGAGCTGGCAAGTGGTGGTGCGCTCCCGGGGGCCGTGGGGGCGCCCGTTGATGACCAGGCCGCACTGGCCGCAGATGCCTTCGCGGCAGTCGTGATCCATGGCGATGGGTTCCTCGCCCTTGCGGATCAGACCCTCGTTCACCACATCCAGCATTTCAAGGAAGGACATTTCGGTGCTGACGCCCTTGGCCTCGTAGGAAACGAAGCGGCCCTCGTCTTGGGCATTCTTCTGGCGCCAGACGTTCAGCGTGAGATTGATGTGCTTTTCGGACATGCCCCGTCTCCTTACTTGTAGCTGCGGGTGGCGAGGTGGACGTTCTCGAACTGGAGCTCTTCCACGTGGCGTTTGGGCGTCTGGCCTTCACCCTGGTGTTCCCAGGCGGCCACATGGCAGAAGTGCTCGTCATCCCGCTGGGCCTCGCCCTCGGGGGACTGCCACTCCTCGCGGAAATGGCCGCCGCAGCTTTCGCGGCGCTCCAGGGCATCCAGGCACATCAGTTCGCCCAGTTCCATGAAATCGGCCACGCGACCGGCCAATTCCAGGCTCTGGTTCACATCGGCACCGCTGCCCGGCACCTTGACCTCGGCCCAGAAGCGCTGGCGCAGCTCGGGAATGAGCTGAAGGGCCTTCTTGAGTCCCGCGTCGTTGCGGGCCATGCCGCAGTATTCCCAGAGGATCTTGCCCAGTTCTCGGTGGAAGTAGGTGGGTGTTTCCTTGCCATCGATGCTGAGGAGGCGATTGATGCGGCTGCTGACTTCCGCCTCGGCGGCCTTGGCGGCCGGGTGCTCGGCCGAAGGGCAGGTGCCCGGCTTGAGGCCCGCCAGGTAGTTGCCCACGGTGTAGGGCGCCACGAAGTAACCATCGGCCAAGCCCTGCATGAGGGCCGAGGCGCCCAGGCGATTGGCGCCATGGTCGCTAAAGTTGGCCTCCCCCAGCACGAAGAGGCCGGGGATGGTGCTCATCAGGTTGTAGTCCACCCATAGGCCGCCCATGGTGTAGTGGGTCGCCGGATAGATGCGCATGGGCACCTTGTAGGGATCCTCGCCGGTGATGCGGTCGTACATTTCGAAGAGGTTGCCGTACTTCTCTTCAATCTTGTGGGCGCCCAGGCGCTTGGTGGCGGCCTCGAAATCCAGGTAGACGCCGAGCCCGGTCTCGCCCACGCCCCGGCCCTCATCGCAGACTTGCTTGGCGGCGCGGCTGGAGACATCCCGGGGGGCGAGGTTGCCGTACGTGGGGTACTTGCGCTCCAGGTAGTAGTCCCGGTCCTCCTCGGGGATCTGATCCACAGGCTTCTTACAGTCTTCCTTCTTCTTGGGCACCCAGATGCGCCCATCGTTGCGCAGGGATTCCGACATGAGGGTGAGCTTGGACTGGTGATCGCCCGTCACCGGAATGCAGGTGGGATGGATCTGGGTGTAGCAGGGATTGGCAAAGGCGGCGCCCTTCTTGTGGGCGCGCCAGATGGCTGAGGCGTTGCAGCCCTTGGCGTAGGTGGCCAGGTACATCACGTTGCCGTAGCCGCCGGTGGCCAGCACTACGGCGTCCCCCATGTAGCTCTGGATGGACCCGCTCACCATGTCGCGCACCACGATGCCCTTGGCCACGCCCTCGATGACGATGACTTCCAGCATCTCGCTGCGGGTGTGCATCTTCACGGCGCCCAGGCCGATCTGCCGCTCCAGGGACTGGTAGGCCCCCAGCAGGAGCTGCTGCCCCGTTTGGCCCCGGGCATAGAAGGTTCGGCTCACCAGGGCGCCGCCGAAGCTGCGGTTGTCCAGCAGGCCGCCGTATTCCCGGGCGAAGGGCACGCCCTGGGCCACGCACTGGTCGATGATGTTGTTGCTCACCTCGGCCAGGCGGTAGACATTGGCTTCCCGAGCGCGGAAATCACCGCCCTTGATGGTGTCGTAGAAGAGACGCAGCACGCTGTCACCATCGTTGTGGTAGTTCTTGGCGGCGTTGATGCCGCCCTGGGCCGCGATGGAGTGGGCCCGACGCGGACTGTCGTTGTAGCAGAAGCACTCCACCTGGTAGCCCAGTTCCGCCAGAGAGGCCGCAGCGGCGCCACCGGCCAGGCCCGAACCCACCACCAGCACCTTGTACTTGCGCTTATTGGCCGGGTTCACCAGCTTCATGTCGAACTTGTGCTTCTCCCACTTCTTGTCGAGGGGACCGTCGGGGATATTGGACTTGAGTTCCATGGTCGGGTCCTTTTAACGAATGATTCCAGCCAGCACGGCGATGGGGAACGAGATGTTGCCGCCCACGACCACCACCGTGATCACGGAGGCGAAGGTGCGCCGCAGCTTGTTGTAGCGAGGGTGGGCCCAGCCGAAGGTCTGGGTGAGGCTCCAGACGCCGTGCCACAGGTGCAGCCCCAGGCAGAGCTGGGCCAGGATGTAGAAGGCGCTGGCCCCCACCTGCTGGAAGCCGCTGACGAAGTTGCCATAGGCATCCCCGGCCTTGAAGTCCGGGTGCATCTGGCCGGTGGTGAGATGGAGCAGGTGATAGATGATGAAGATGGCGAGAATCACGCCCGTGTAGCGCATGGTGCGGGAAGACCAAGTGGCTGCCTGCAATTGCTGGGCACGGTAGCCCTTGGGGCGGGCCTTCCAGTTGTCAAGGGTGAGGCTCGTGGCCGCCCAGCCATGGAGGGCGACGGCCACCAGCATGACGGCCCGGAACACCCAGATCCCGGCGCCATGGAGCATGGTCTGGAGGAATTCGGCATAGTGGTTCATGGGCTCCCTACCCATGTAGGCCTGCATGTTGCCCAGCATGTGGACCGTGACGAAGCCGAAGAGGATGGTGCCTGTCACGGCCATGACCACCTTCTTGCCGACGGAGGAATCCAGGAAACCTCCCTTCGTGTTCGCGAGGATTTGTTCGGCGGCGGGCATAGGCACTCCTTCAATTCGGTGACCCGGTGGGCGTTGGGACAGGCCGCCCAAGATTCTGCCAAGGGATAATTCCCAGGGGGGATATTTTTTGGACGCCGGGAAACGGCATCTGTTCTTCAAAAACCTTGCCTCGAACGATTCGCACTGGTGAAATTGCAGCGGAACCCTGGAGCCTCTCGTGACCCCAAACAAAAGAATGGCGGGCCTTTTCATGACCCTGACGATCGCGGCAGCCGCCGCCGTTCCCACCCCCAAGCCCCCCGTCGCCAAGCGTGCGGACCATGTGCAGGTCTGGCACGGAAAGAAATACGTCGACCCCTACTTCTGGCTGCGGGAGAAGGATACGCCTGCGGTGGTGGACTACCTGAAGGCCGAGAACGCTTTCACGGAGACCATGACCCAGGACCTGAAGCCCTTTCAGGATGCGCTCTACAAGGAAATGCTTGGGCGCATCAAGCAGACGGATCTCAGCGTTCCGGTCTTTTCCCGGGGCTATTACTACTACTCCCGCACGGAAGAAGGCAAGCAGTACGGCATCACCTGCCGCAAGAAGGGCAGCCTGGACGCCTCCGAAGAGGTGCTCCTGGACCTCAACGCCATGGCTAAGGATCTGAAATACATCTCCCTAGGCGATCAGGACCTGAGCGAGAACAACCAGCTCATGGCCTTCACCACGGATACCACCGGGTTCCGCCAGTATCGACTCCAGATCAAGGACCTGCGCGATGGGCGCATCCTGCCGGACACGGCGGAACGGGTCACTTCTGTTACCTGGGCCAAGGACGACAAGACCCTCTTCTATGTCACCGAAGACCCCGTTACCAAGCGCTCCAACCAGGTCTGGCGGCTGGAACTGGGCGGCAAGGCCGAGTTGGTGTACGAGGAAAAGGACGAGATGTTTGGCGTGGGTGTGAGCATGACCCGCGACCGGAAGTACCTGCTGTTGTCCATGAACAGCACCGATACCTGGGAGACCCGGACTCTGTCTGCGGACGAGCCCAGGGGCGCCTTCCGGGCTGCCCTCGGCCGGGAGAAGGGCCACAAGTATTCCGTGGATCATCGCGAGGGTGTCTTCTTCATCACCACCAACAAGGACGCCAAGAATTTCCGCATCGTCACAGCCCCCGCCACCGATCCTTCCCCGAAGAACTGGAAGGAGCTCGTTCCCGCCATGGCCGATGTGCTGGTGCAGGGGGTGGACCTGTTCAAGGACTTCGCCGTGGTGGTGGAAAAGCGCGAAGGGCTGAGTCACTTTCGCATCCATGACTTCGCCACGAGCGGATGGCACGAGGTCGGTTTCCCGGAGGCCGTCTATTCCGCCTTCCCCGGGGGAACGCCGGAATACGACACCAAGACGTGGCGTTTCAGCTACCAGTCCATGGTTTCGCCCTCGGCGGTCTTCGACTACGACTTCGCCACCCGGGAACGCAAGCTCCTCAAGCAACAGGAAGTGCTCGGTGGCTACGATGCCAAGAACTACGCGTCGGAGCGCCTTTGGGCCACGGCCCGGGACGGCGTGAAGGTTCCCATCTCCGTGGTGTACCGGAAGGGCCTCACGCGGGACGGCAAGGCTCCCCTCTTCCTCTACGGATACGGCAGCTACGGGGCCGGAATGTCCGCCACGTTCAGTTCCGCGCGGCTGTCGCTCCTGGACCGGGGTATGGTTTACGCCATCGCCCATATCCGGGGCGGCAACGAGATGGGCGAGGCCTGGCATGACGACGGCATGCTGATGAAGAAGAAGAACACCTTCTACGATTTCATCGATAGCGCCGAATACCTGATCAAGGCCAAGTGGACCGCCAAGGATCGCATCGTGGCGGAAGGTGGCAGCGCGGGCGGGCTGTTGGTGGGGGCCGTGGCCAACCTTCGCCCCGATCTCTTCAAGGCGCTCCACGCCGCCGTGCCCTTTGTGGATGTGATGAACACCATGATGGACGCGAGCCTGCCCCTGACCGTGGGCGAGTATCTGGAATGGGGCAATCCCAACGAGAAGGCCGCCTTCGACTACATGCTGTCCTATAGCCCGTACGACAACCTCAAGAAGGGCAAGTACCCCTCGATCCTGGTCACCACCAGCTACAACGACAGCCAGGTGATGTACTGGGAGCCCGCCAAGTATGTGGCGAAGCTCCGCACCCTGAAGACCGACAAGAATCCCCTGCTGCTCAAGTGCAAGATGGAGCCAGCCGGTCACGGCGGCGCCTCGGGGCGCTACGATGCGCTGAAGGACAAGGCATTTGAATACGCCTGGATCCTGAGCCAAGTCGGCCTTCGCAAGTAGCCCACATCGGTTGAAAGGTTGTCATGTCCCGTCTCTGCCCTTGCACCTCCAAACTCTCTTACGACAAATGCTGTGAGCCCTACCTCACCGGGAAGGCCCTTCCCGAAACCGCCGAAAAGCTCATGCGCAGCAGGTTCACGGCCTATGCTTTGCGGCGCCCCGACTACCTTGTGGAGACCACGGCCTCGGAAAAGCGCGCGGAACTCGATCGGGATGAACTGGGCCGCTACTGTCGCGCCGTCTCCTGCATCTCCCTGAAGATCCTCAGCCGTCAGGCAGGCGGTCCCCAGGATGAGACGGGCACCGTGATCTTCCACGCCAGCCTCCAGATCAACGGCAAGCGCATGCTCCATCGCGAGCACAGCACCTTCCGCCGCGAGGACGGGCGGTGGGTCTACGTGGATGGGGATACGAACTAGGGTCTAGGCCAGTTCGCGATTCATCGCCGCCACCAGCCCCGGCCCCTGGAAAATCAGGGCGGAGTACACCTGCACCAGGGCGGCTCCATCTTCCAGGGCCGAACGGGCCTCGGCGCCCGTCTCCAGGCCGCCGCAGGCCATGAGCTTCATCTCCCGGGGCAGGCGCTGAAGGATGCGGCGCTGGACCTCGGTGGCCTTCACCTTCAGGCCGCGCCCGGAGAGGCCGCCCTCGCCCCAGGCTTCCACCCTGGGACGGTTCGACTCGGAAACGATGCCGCGATCCAGGGTGGTGTTCGTGGCGATGATGCCTGAAACACCGGAGATGGCGATTACCTCGACGATGGCGTCCAGTTCCTCGGAGCCCAGGTCGGGAGCCAGTTTCACGAACAGGGGCTGGGCCTCCAGGCCCAATTCCTTGCGGGTTTCCAGGATCCCCGCGAGGAGGGGCTTCAGGGCTTCGGGAGCCTGGAGTCGGCGAAGGCCCGGCGTATTCGGAGAGCTGATGTTGAGGGCCGTATAGTCCACCTTGGGCGCGATGAGGCGGAAAGCGGCCCGGTAATCGTCCAGGGCCTGTTCCTCGGGTGTCACCTTGTTCTTGCCGATATTGCCGCCCACGATAAGGCCTGCCGGGCGGTGGCGCAGCCGACGGGCCACCACCTCGGCGCCCTCGGAGTTGAAGCCCATGCGGTTGAGGATCAGCCCCTCCTGGGGCAGGCGGAAGAGCCGGGGCTGGGGATTGCCAGGCTGGGGCCGAGGCGTGACGGTGCCGATCTCCACGAAGCCGAAGCCCAGGGCCTTCCAGATGGGCAGCAGCTCGGCGCCCTTGTCCAGGCCAGCGGCGAGGCCGATGGGAGATGCGAAAGGCAGGCCGCAGACATTCCGGGCCAGGCTGGGAGCGGGCCTGCCTGCTATGAAAGTCAGGATGGGCATGGCGCCGGGCACCCGCTGAGCGACCTTTCCGAGGCCGAAGGCCAGACCATGGGCCGGTTCTGGATCCATCCTGAAGAGCAGGGGACGAAGGGTTCGGTAGGCACTGAGCAGAAAGGACATGAATGCATCTCCGGCCCTCGGACAGACCGGAAGGCTCCTGTCCATTCTGAAGGCTTGGAGGGCCTGGCGTGAAGGGCTCCCTGCGCCGCTATGATGATTACTGGCATTGATCCAGACCGGATCCCCACGCCGAGGCCCCATGAGATACCTGCTTTCCAATCTACCCATGGATCTCGGAGAAGAGACGTACGCCCTGGATCAGGTACTGGCCCGGAGCCTCGGTGGCAGCCCTTCGGACTACGCCCAGGCGACCCTGGAGCGCCGCAGCCTGGATGCCCGCCACAAAGGCAATATCCGCTTTCTCGTGAGCCTGAGCTTTGAGACGGAGCGTCCGATTTCGGGGCTGCCCCTGCCTCCCGGGGCCAAGGTGGAAGCTGCCCCGGAGCCGGTCTCCTTCGAGGTCGCCCCCCTGAGTCAGAAGCCTCGAGTGGTGGTGGTGGGTTCGGGACCGGCGGGAACCTTCTGCGCGCTGCGCCTTCTGGACTACGGCATCGAACCCATCCTCCTGGAGCGAGGCCCGGACATGAGCGAGCGCGTACGCAGCGTGAACGCCCTCTGGAACCAGGGTGTGCTCGATCCCCTGGCCAATGCCCAGTTCGGCGAG
>JAYREN010000162.1:0-6143 GCA_041908845.1 Holophaga sp.
GACCCCTCCGGCGGTGAGCAGGATCCGACAATCCTTTCGCGCGCAGAAGAAATTCGCCACTGCCGCAGGTTCATCGGGCACCGGAGGCAACTCGAGGGACTCGGCTCCCAGCGAATGGGCCAGAGCCGCCAGCATGGGACCATTGGAGTCTCGGATCTGCCAGGGCGCGGGATCGCCACGAAGTTCATCCCCGGTAGGTGCGATGCCGATTCTCACCCGCCCCAGGGGCGCCAGCGGCAGGCCCACTTGGGCCAAAAGGCCCTGGCGCGCGGCATTCCAGGGTTGGCCTTCCGCCACCAGGGACGCACCCGCCAGGGCTTGCTCGCCGCGCCGCCGAATGTAATCCCCAACCTTGGGCGCCTCCAGGGGCACCCAGAAATCTCCGCGTGCTTCGAGGCACTCAATGGGGACGACAGCGTCTCCACCCTCCGGGATGCAGGCCCCGGTCATGATCCGCAGACAGGTCCCAGGCTCCACCAAAAAGAGACTTGGATCATCTCCGGCGAATACCGTGCCCAACACTCTGCGGGGAGCGAGACCATCGCAGGCGCGCACCAGGATGCCATCCATGGCGCTCCGATCCAGAGCCGGATCGTCACGATCGGCCTTGATGCTCCCCCAGGATGGCGATGGCACAGCCTCTGCCAGGAGGACCAAGGCTTCTTCCAGTTGTACCAATCGGGATGATTCACGCATGTGGTTCATCCTAACTCCACCAGGAATGTGACGAGGAATAGCGAGGCTCCGGGTTAGAATGGTCTCGTTCGCGGACCAGCCGAGGTTCACGATCAGAGGTTGAATCGGTGGATCGCGGAGGCGGTTGATGGATCTTTTTTCCAAGCTGGGCCAACCCGGGACCGAACCTTGGTTGCTGCAGGGCTGGTTCCCAGGTCAGGGACTCGAGCTTGCCGGCGCCATGGCCCAAGGTGGCGCATTGGGACTCCTGCGCGTCCCCGCTTTTCCCCGTGAAGGCGAATTGGAAGCCTGGATCGAGAAGGCCCGAGGCGCCGGACTGGACCTCAAGGGCCTCATGGATCGTTTCAAGGAGGTCGTCGAGCTGGCTCGCCAGCGCGGCGTGCCCTTCATTGCCCATGGTGCTGACCCCGCCCCGGAACTGTTGGAAAGCCTCCAGGACTGCGGCATCCCCCGCCTCGCCTTCGTGCAGAGCGCCGACGAAGCCGAGCGAACTGCCCAGAAAGGCGTCCACGCCCTAGTGGTGGAGAGCGGTCCTGACCTCCCCGCGCGCCTCGCGGAGATCCACCGACGCACAGGTCTGCCGCTCCTGGCCGAGGCCGGACGCGATGTCGAGCAGGCCAAGGACCTTTTGGAGATCGAAGGAGTCGCAGGTCTCCAGCTCCGTTCGCCAGCCCTGCTCCACGCAGGGGCCGCAGCAGAGATACCAGGCTTCGCGAGACTCTCTGAGCTTCCGGCCCAACTGCTGGGCGAGGGGGCTCCCAAACTCCCCAAGCTGAAGATTCGCAATCTCGAGATCACCTACCCTATCGTGCAGGGTGGTATGGGTGTCGGGGTTTCCTGGGAACGCCTGGCTGGAGCAGCGGCCCGCGCGGGCTGCGTGGGCATCGTTTCTGCCATAGGCACGGGCAATCACTATCCTGAAATGGTGGAATCCCGCCAGGGCAGGCCCCTCGGCCCCCACAATCTCAATAATCCGGATGCTCTGGCGCGGATCTTGAAGGAGGCCATTCGGCTCTCCGAAGGCAATGGCGCGGTGGGTGTCAACATCCTCTGCGCCATCCAGGGCTATGAGCCGGTAGTGCGAGCGTCCGTGGCCGCGGGCGCCAAGCTCATCATCTCCGGGGCCGGTCTGCCCCTCAGTCTGCCGGAATACGTTGGCGATGCGGATGTGGCCCTCGTTCCCATCGTCTCCTCCGCGCGCGCGCTGGGCCTCATCTGCAAGACATGGCAGCGCAAGTTCAACCGCCTGCCCGACGCAGTGGTGCTGGAAGGCCCCGAATCCGGCGGCCACCAGGGCTTCAGCGCCGAACAGTGCATCGACCCTGCCTTTGCCCTCGAGTCGCTCCTCGGCCCCGTGGTCGAGGAGCGAAACAAATGGGGCGATTTCCCCGTGATCGTGGCGGGCGGGGTCTGGGATCGCGCCGATATCGACCGCTTCCTCGCCCTCGGAGCCGGAGGCGTCCAGATGGCCACCCGCTTCATCGGCACCCTGGAATGCGATGCCGCCCCGGCCTTCAAGGAAGTCATCCTGCGCGCCGAGAAAGAAGACATTCGTCTGGTCAAATCTCCCGTGGGCATGCCCGGTCGGGCCGTATTTTCGGGTCTGCAGAAATCCATCATCGAGGGCCAAGCCCCCGCCATCCGCTGCATCAGCGATTGCGTAAGCCCCTGCGCCCACGGCGAGGGGGCCCGCGCCGTGGGCTACTGCATCGCGGACCGCCTGGAGGATGCCCGCGCTGGCAAGCAGGAGACCGGTCTCTTCTTCACGGGAAGCAACGGCTACAAGCTGCGGGAACTCGTCTCCGTGAGAGAACTCGTGGCGGAACTGACCCAGGATTTCTAGCCTCTTTTCGCTCCTCCCCCTGGAACGCAAGGCGTCCCTGACGCAAACTCATTCCATGGCCGACGGCGAAAGCACCAAGGGAATCGTCCTCCGCGAGGGGGAGGATATCGCCTCGGGCCCGGATACCTGCCCTACCCAGGAGGGCGCCTACGCTGAGGTGCGCCAGGCCTTTCTGAAACATCATCCCGGCGGCGATGCCACCCTGCTGGACAAGGCCTTCAAGGTGGGCAAGGCGGCCCACGAGAACCAGCGGCGCAAGAGTGGCGAGCCCTACTTCTTTCATCCCCTCGCCGTCGCCCTGAGCCTGGCAGAGTGGCGTCTCGACGCCGTAAGTGTGGCTTGCGGCATGCTGCACGACACCGTCGAAGACACCCTCATGAACCCGGAGGATGTTCGCAAGGCCTTCGGCGAAGAGATCGCCGAGATCGTGGATGGTCTGACCAAGATGTCCAAGCTGGACTTCACGGACCGCACCCTGATGAACGCCGAGAATGTCCGCAAGCTCCTGGTGGCCATGGGCAAGGATGTGCGGGTACTGCTGGTGAAGCTGGCGGATCGCCTCCATAACATGCGCACCTTAGGTTCCATGCGGGAAGAAAAACGACGGCGCATCGCCCGAGAAACGCTGGAACTCTTCGCGCCCCTGGCGAACCGCCTGGGGATGGGGATGGTGAGATCCGAACTCGAGGACTTGGCCTTCGCGACCCTGGAGCCCCAGCGCTTCGAAGAATTGAAGCGCGGCGTGGAAGCCAAACGTGCCAAGAACGCCACCCTCATGGATCAGATCCAGCGAACCCTCGAATCCGCCCTGCTGGCCCAGGGCATCAAGGCCGAGGTGCACGGGCGGGTGAAACATCTCTATGGAATCTGGCGCAAGATGGGCGTGCAGGAGAAGGGCCTGGAGGATATCCACGACTGGCTGGCCTACCGCGTCATCTGCCCCGACCGCGCCGCGTGCTATACCGCCATGGGCCTCGTTCACGCGCTGTACCGCCCCATCCCGGGGCGTTTCAAGGACTACATCAGCCTGCCCAAGGACAACGGCTACCAGAGCATCCACACCACGGTATTCATGCCCTCGGGGGACAGCTTCGAGGTGCAGTTCCGCACCCACGAGATGCACGAGCATTCGGAGGCGGGCATCGCCTCCCATTGGACCTACAAGGAAGGCCGCATCGCCAACCGGCAGGAGATCAACCAGGCCTCGTTCCTGCGCCGAATGGTGGAACTGCACCAGGACGCCCGGGACAGTCGCGACCTGGTGGCCAACCTCAAGGGCGAGCTGTCCTTCCGTCGCATCCAGGTATTCACGCCCAAGGGCGATCTCCGCAGCCTGCCCGAGGGTTCCACGCCCATCGACTTCGCCTACGCCATCCACACCGAAGTTGGCCACCACTGCGTGGGGGCGAAGGTGAGCGGCCGGATCGTGCCCCTGCGCCATGTGCTGGAGAACGGCGACCGAGTGGAGATTCTCACTCGGGCGGACCACAAGCCGAGCCGCGACTGGCTCACCATCGTGAAGAGCGCCAGCGCCCGCAGCCGCATCCAGGCCTTCATCCGCGAAGAGGAGCGGAACCATTCCATCGTCATGGGCAAGGAGCGGCTGGAGCGGGAAGCTCGGGCCCACAATATCCATCTCGAGGACCCCCAGGTTCACGCGGCCCTCGAAACTAGGCTCAAGGAGCTGCACCTCGCCAGCTGGGAGGCCTTCTACGCGGCCGCAGGATTCAACCGCATCTCGGCCCATAAGTTGTTGGAACCTCTGCTGCCCGAGGGCCATCGCAAGGTCGAGGACAAGGCCACGACCTTCGGCGACGACACGGTGCTCGTGGATGACAACGTGGGCGTGCTCTACATCCTGGCCCAATGCTGCAAGCCCATCTGGGGCGACGAAATCGTGGGCTACACCACCCGGGGCCGGGGCATCAGCATCCACCGCTCCATGTGCCCGCACCTGGCCTCCGCGGCCCTCAACCCCGAGCGCCTCGTCAGCGTGGCTTGGGGCAAGCAGAGCAAGGGGCTCTTCGACACGGAGATCGTTGTCACCACCGAGGATCGCCCAGGAATGGTGGCCGCCATTTCGGATGCCATCCAGAACGCTGGCTTCAGCATGCAGCGCTTCAACGCCTCCACCACCGAAGGCGGCGCCGGCCTCTTCCACATCGCGCTCCGCGTCAAGGATCGCACCCACATCGTGGAACTCATGGCCGCCGTTCGCAGGCTGAAAGGTGTCTTCACCGTGGAGCGGGTCCGGGGGTCCATCTTCGGCTCCACCCGCTGATAACACCCCATGAACGCGTGGCTGCCACCCGAAGAGGCCCCGCCCATTCCCTGGTCCACCGTCCAGCAGAGCCTGCGCTGCGCCAATCGCGCTCCTTCCCCTCACAAGCTGAGCCCCTGGGTGCCCGAGTCCCCGCGCCGTGCCGCAGTGGCCGTGGTGCTCTGGGGAGATGAAGCCGGGGCTCGCCGCCTCGTGCTGGTCCAGCGAGGCCATTCGGCGCCCCAGCATGCAGGGGAACTGGCCTTCCCCGGAGGCATGGTGGAACCCGGGGACCGGGACCTCCCGGCCACCGCCCGGCGGGAACTGGCCGAGGAACTGGGCATCACCGAAGGTCTCTGGGAACTGGGCTGTTTCCCCGATGGCGTGGCCAAGGCCCGTACTCGCTTCACGCCTGTCTTTTTCCGGTGGGATGCCCCCCACATCCGGTTCCACCCCGGCTACGAAATCCACGCCGCCCTGAGCCTTCCTCTGGCATCCCTGCTGCACGCCCCATGGACTCCGGAACATCTGGAACACCAGGGCGTTTCCATCCAGGCCTGGCGGCTGGAGCTGCCGGTGGCCCCCCTCTGGGGCGCCACGGCCTACGTGCTCAAGGCCTGGCTGGATGCCCTCGGTTCGGTTCGCTGATACTCTTTTCCCATGCACTTTCTCAGCAGCCACGTTCTCCATTTTTTCATCATGGGTCTAGGCATCTCCGCGGTGCTCGGACTGCTGTATCCCACCCTGCGCCCCGAGCGAACCCGGGCCAGCATCCTGAAGCACGCCGCGGGGCTGCTGGGCATCGGTCTGGTACTGGCCTGGGTGATGTATCTGCTGCCCCTCCACCCCATCCGGTTCTAGTCGCTAGTGTTCCGGCGGATCCGCGCCTATCTGAACCAGTCGAACCGGGCCCTTAAGGCCGCGGGGATCTCGATGTGGCGGCGGTTCATCGTGACCTTTCCCCGCCTCGGCCGCGGCGTGGCCTTTGCCTGGGAAGTGCTCAGGAAATACTACAAGGACGATTGCTTCAGCTATGCCGCGGGCCTCAGTTTCTGGCTCATCATCAGCCTCGTCCCCATGAGCACCCTGCTCTTCAAAATGCTGGGTCTGATACTAGGCAAGGGCGCCTATGCCGAGGCCACCCAGCGCGTGCTCGAAACCATTGTGCCCTTCCTCCCCCCAGGCTTCGTGGCCGATTCCATCCGCAACAGCCAGCAGATCGGTGGACTGTGGCTGTCCATTCCCGTGCTGGTCTTCGGCAGCTACTGGGGCATCGGTCAGCTGGACACCAGCCTAGCTCATGTCTTTGGCCTGCGGAACAAGAAGCACCGCCAGACCCGCAAG
>JAYREN010000162.1:6153-7477 GCA_041908845.1 Holophaga sp.
AGAACCCACTGCTTCGCCAGCTCTACATCCTGGTGGGAGGCATGGTACTGCTGGTGCTCTTCCTGGCCCTGCTGGCGGGTGGCGCCCTCTATCGACATCTGCCCTTCCAGCAAGCAGAACTGCTGCCCTACCTGCCACCCCTGCTTTGCCTCGTGGTGGTAACGGTACTGCTCCAGCACATTCCCCGCCTGCACGTGAACTGGCGCCACGCCTTTCTCGGGGCGGCCATCTCCACCACGCTCTGGTGGCTGGCCAAGTGGGGCTTCGCGGTCTACCTCAACCACACCTTCACCTGGGGCATCATGTACGGTTCGATGCTGAGCATGGTGGCAGGCCTGACCTTCCTGTACTATTCCTGCGCCATCTTCCTACTGGGCGCCGAAATCACTGCCGCCTTCTATCGCCACGAGACCAGCAGCACTGCAGGGATCAAAGTTCCGACCCACCTTAGGGGCGGGAGGCAGGACTGACCTTCAGTCGCCGTTGTCCCGCCCGTGCCCGCTGGCCGGGATCTCGAAGTCCTGGGCGCGGTACTCGTTGATCTTGTTGCGCACGGTGCGCAGAGCGATGTCGAGCTGTTGCGCGCAGTGGGTGCGGTTGCCCTCCAGGGCGGCCAGGGTGGAAAGCAGCCAGAAGCGCTCCAGTTCAGGCAGGGATAGCCCGAGGGGCAGCGCCACGAGGGTGCCCATGCTCACATCTCGCAGGGGCCGTTTCGGATCGGCGATGACCACCCCCGAAGGCAGGTCCGGCAAGACCGTCGCGAAGGGTGCGGTTGGGGCGTTGTCTGTCAGGGGCTCCGGCGGATCCTCCGGCAGACCTTCCATCTGATCGGCGTCCAGCAGCCAGCGGAGATCGCGCTCAGAGAGGGTATTTCCGGGGTTCAGCACCACGCAGCGCTGGATGGCGTTCTCGAGTTCACGAATATTGCCGGGCCATGGATGGCGCCCCAGCGCCGCGAGAAAGCTTGGCGAGAGCTTGGGTGTGTCGCGGTCATTCTCCCGGGAATAGCGTTCAGCGAAATGGACGGCCAGCAGCACCAGATCCGCCGTGCGCTCCCGCAGCGGAGGCAGGCGCAGCGGAATCACATTGAGCCGATAGTAGAGATCCTCGCGGAAGCGCCCTTCCCGCACCTCGGTGGCGAGATCGCGGTTGGTCAGGGCGATCAGGCGGACATCCACCTGGATAGGCCGATTGCCCCCCAGGCGATCCACGGTGCGCTCCTGAAGGGCCCGCAGCAGTTTGCCCTGGAGGGCCAAGGGCAGTTCACCGATTTCATCGAGCACCAGGGTGCCCCCCTCGGCCAGCTCGATTCGACCCGGCGTGG
>JAYREN010000163.1:0-7462 GCA_041908845.1 Holophaga sp.
TGGATTTGGAAGGCGAGGCTGCGGGGCTCTCCGGGGCCTTCGGGCGCGGTGGCGTGCGGCGGCTGGGGCAGGTGGTGCTGCGGCCGTACCGGCGGGGCGGACTGGTGCGGTTTCTCAACGCCAGAATCTATGCATCTTCCGGGCGATTCGCCCAGGAATTCCTGGTGCATCGAGCGCTCTGGCTGGCGGGCTTCCCCACGGTGGAACCCCTGGGCTACGCGGTGCGCCGCCGAGCCTGGGGCGTCGAGGGAATGTTCCTCAGTCGCCACGCTGAATGCACCCCTTGGCCCCGCGATTGGAACGCACTAATCCAGCCAACTGCGCGGCTCCGACCCCTCATCGAGGCCCTTTGCGCCTGGGGGCTCTACTCACCGGACCTGAACGCCACCAACGTGATGGTCACCCCTGAGGGAGGACTGCTGTTGCTGGATTGGGACCGGGCGACCTGGGGCGGCCGTGACCTGCTGGCGAGGTACCGCGCGCGGCTGGTGCGAAGTCTGACGAAGCTGGAGGCGCCCGGCGAGATCATCGAGGAAGTGCGCGGGTGGTCATGAGGGAAGGGGCTTGACGCTCCGGCGACGCCATCTCAGACTGGAGTCTCTGAGATCTTTGTCAGTTCCATAGCGAGCTATCCAGAAAGGTGGAGGGACGGGCCCTGTGAAACCTTGGCAACCTGCGATTCGATTCGTAAGGTGCCAATTCCTGCCGGCGGATTTGCCGGAGAGATGTCGAGCTGTTTGACTGACACACGAAGGGGCCCGAGCAATCGGGCCCCTTCGTTTTTTCTGTGGTTCGCAAGGAGCGGCGAGACTCCCTCGACGCGCCCGGAGGCCCTGACAACAGGGGGACAAGGGCGCATCAAACAGCCCCCCGACGGGGTCGGGGAGGCTCTGTACGGAGTCCACCATGACGGAGACAGCTGCTGTCCACCACCGCTTCGAGACCCTGGCGCTCCACGCCGGGCACGCACCCGATGGTGACACCCGGAGTCGCGCGGTGCCCATCTACCAGACCTCCAGCTACGTGTTCGATTCCGCCGAGCACGGGGCCCGTCTCTTCAACCTGGAGGAGCCCGGCAACATCTACACCCGCATCGGCAATCCCACGGTGGCGGTGCTGGAACAGCGGGTGGCCGAGCTGGAAGGAGGCGTGGCGGGGCTGGCCACGGCCTCGGGGCAGGCGGCGGTGGCGCTGACGATCCTCACCCTGGCCCGAAGCGGCTATCACATCGTGGCGGGCAACAACCTCTACGGCGGCACCTACACGCTCTTCAGCCAGAGCCTGAGGCGCCAGGGCATCGGGGTCACCTTCGTGGACAGCGGCGATCCCGAGACCTTTCGCCGGGCGGTAACGCCTCGCACCAAGGCCCTCTACGTGGAGGCCCTGGGCAATCCCAAGCTGGATGTGCCCAACTTCGAGGTCCTGGCCAGCCTGGCCCGGGAGGTCGGCGTGCCCCTCATCGTGGACAATACCCTGGCCTCGCCTTGGCTCTGCCAGCCGCTGCAGCACGGCGCCAACATCGTGGTGCACAGCGCCACGAAATTCCTGGGAGGCCATGGCACCAGCCTGGGGGGCGTGATCGTGGATGGCGGGAGCTTCGATTGGCGCAACGGCAAGTTCCCCGAGTTCACCGAGCCGCACCCTGCCTACCACGGCGCCATTCTCGCGGATATTGCAGGACCGGCGGCCTTCGCCGTCAAAGCCCGCATCGAGGGCCTGCGGGACTTCGGGCCGGCCCTCTCGCCCTTCAATGCCTTCCTGCTGCTGCAAGGGATCGAGACGCTTCCCCTGCGCCTGGAGCGTCACGGGCAGAACGCGCTGGCCCTGGCCCGGTGGCTGCAGGCCCATCCCAAGGTGGCCTGGGTGAACTATCCCGGTTTGGAGGCGCACCCCAGTCACGGGCTCGCCCGACGCTATTTCCGTCCCGGCGCGGGGTTCGGCGGCATCCTCACCTTTGGCGTGAAGGGTGGCCTGGAGGGCGGAAAGACCGTGATCGATGGTGTGAACCTCTTCTCGCGTCTCGCCAACGTGGGGGATGCCAAGAGCCTCATCATCCATCCCGCCAGCACCACCCACCAGCAGCTCTCCAGCGCGGAACGCACCGCTACGGGCGTTTCGGACGACCTCATCCGCCTCTCCGTCGGCCTTGAACATGGGGAGGACTTGAAGGAGGATCTGGCCCAGGCCTTGAGTGGGGTGAAGGGATGAACGCATTGAACAAGGCCCACACGGCCTTCCGAGTCACGGGCAGCGGACCGCTCAAGGTGCTGCTGCTCCATGCCCTCACTGGAGGCCCCGACGCCGCCGACCGCGAGGGCGTGAAGGGCTGGTGGGCCCCCATGTTCCGCCCCGGCGCACCCCTGGCCGAGGATGCCGCTACCGTGTGGACGCCCAATCTGGCGGGGAGCTGCTACGGCAGCACCGGGCCGGATGGACACGAGGATTTCCCGACCCTGAGCACCCGGGATCAGGCCCGGGTGCTGGCCGAGTGGATTCGAGGGTTGGATCTGACCTTCGATGCTCTCGTAGGCGGTTCCCTCGGAGGCATGGTGGCTCTGGAACTGGCGCTGCTGGCGCCGGAGCGCTTCCGCTCCGTGGGGGTCATCGGGTGCGGAGGCCGGGCCGATGCGTGGCTCTGGGGCACTAACGAGGTGCAGCGGGCCATCCTCCAGAGTCCCCGCCTGCCGGATGACGAGGCCATCGCTCTGGCGCGCCACGCCGCCATGCTGAGTTTCCGCACGCCTGAGAGCCTGAACGCCCGCTTCACTTCGGCCCCGGAGATCCGCAGCTGGCTGGCCTTCCACGGTGAGGCCCTGGCGGCCCGCTTCACGCGGACATCCTATCTAGCCCTGCTGGACGCCATGGACAACCACGATCTGGGCCGGGACCGCAAGGGGCTCGTGGCGGCCCTGGCGGGCCTGCGGGCCCCCCTCTTCATCCTGGGTATGGACCCGGATTTGCTCTTTCCTCCGCCGGTGGTGAAGGAACTGGCCGAAGCCGCCGCCGCCGCGGGCGTGCGCTGCACTTTGGCCTGGATTGACAGCATCCAGGGCCACGATGCCTTTCTCATCGAGTGGCCCCAGGTCGAGGCCTGGCTGCGCAACCTGCTCCGGGAGGTTGCGCCATGCGGGTGCTGAAATTCGGCGGCACCAGCGTCGGCACGGCGGAAGCCCTGCGGCGGGCGGCAGCCATCGTGCAGAAGGAACTTCCCACGGGAGGGATGGTGGTGGTGAGCGCCCTATCCCGCACCACGGACACACTCCTCGAGGCCGTGGAGCGTGCGGCCAGGGGTCAGACCCAGGAGGCGAGAGAATGCCATGATGTGCTCTGGCGGAGGCACCTGGCCGTGGCCCGGGAACTGGGGCTTCTGGAAACCCTGCAGCCCGCCTGGGAACCGCTGTTCGAGCGCCTTGCGGGCATCCTGGAGGGCATGGGTCTCCTTTGGGAAGCCTCGCCCCGGGCTCGGGATGGCGCGCTGGCCGTGGGGGAAACCCTCTCGGCCCATCTGCTGACGGCCCTTCTGGAGAAGGAAGGCTGTCCCGCGGAGTTCCGGGAGGCTCGGGCGGTGATGCGCACCGATGCCCGCCATGGGCGGGCCACGCCGGACCTGGAGGCCATCAAGGCCGCGAGTTGGATTTGGCGTGAAGCGATCCAGCAGGGCGCGGTACTCGTCACTCAGGGCTTCCTTGGGGTGGCACCGGACGGCGCCACCACGACCCTCGGGCGCGGAGGATCGGACACCACCGCCACTCTGCTGGGAGAGGCGCTCGGCGCGGACGAAGTGCAGATCTGGACCGATGTGGACGGGGTGCTGAGCGCCGATCCGAGCCTGGTGCGCGAGGCCCGGCCCATCCCCGTGATGAGCCTGCGGGAGGCTGCTGCCCTCTCGGCCTTCGGCGCCAAGGTGCTCCATGCGGATTCCCTGGCGCCGCTGGCCCGGGCCCATTTCCGCCTGGTGGTCGCCAATACGCACCGATCCGAGGCGAGCCGCACGGAGATACGAGTTCATTCGCCGGAGCGGCAGCCCGGCGAAATTACCTCGGTGGCCTACAAGGAGGGCCTGGTCTGCCTCCGCTTGCCCCCGGCCCAGGATCTGGAGCCGCTATTCAACGCGGCGCTGCGTCTTCAGGAGGCAGGAGCCGTGCGCTACGGCCTGCTTTCCACGCCCGATGGCAGCCTCCTGGTGGTGCGCCCGGAGACGGCCGCCACCGAGGCCTTGCTGGAAGAGCTCGTGGCCACGGGCCTCGATCTCCAGTGGGGCTGGGCCGTGGTGGCCCTGGTGGGCGAAGGGCTGCGACAGGCCCCCGGCCGCGCCCTGGGCCTGCTGGCTTCGCTCCAGGACGAACCCATCGCGGGCATCCTGGCCGGTGATACGGGGGTTTCTCTGGCCTTCCTGATACCGGAAACGCGTCTGCCCACCCTGATTCCCCGGTTACATACCCACTGCTTTTGCGCCTGACCTGAACGAGGGGGACCGCCCGGTCGCTGCGCGGCCTCTGTGTCCCCCTCGTCCTCCCCGCGTGGTGTCCGGACGAAGCTCGGTCACCACGCCTGAACCTCGAGCCAATAGACTGATTCACCACGGAGTCTTCCATGACCTTCAATCCTTCCCTTTCCGGCAAGCGGATCCTCATCACCGGCGGCAGCCGGGGCATCGGCGAGGCCACTGTGCGGCTATTGGTTGATCTCGGTGCACGGGTGGCCTTTACCTATCAGATCCGCAGCGATGCGGCGGAGGCCCTGGTGGAGTCCCTGCGGGCCGAGGGCCACGAGGTGCTGGCCTTCCCGGCCAATCAGCGCTCCCGGGAGGATGCCAAGAGCGTGGTGCGTTCGCTCGAAGCGGCCTGGGGCGGGCTCGATGCCTTCGTGGGCAATGCGGGCGTCTGGCTGCCGACTCCCGTCGAACTGGGGGATGAAGGCAACCTGGAAGCCGTGCTGGAGACCAACCTCACGGGGCTCTTCCGCTGGCACGCGGAGATCGTTCCAGCCCTCAAGCGGGCTGGGGGCGGCATGATCGTGCTGATCTCCAGTACCGCCGGGCAGCGGGGCGAAGCGGGCTACGGCGCCTATGCCGCCAGCAAGGGAGCCGTGATCTCCCTGACCAAGACCCTGGCCACGGAGCTGGGCCCCTCGGGCATTCGCGTGAACTGCGTGGCGCCCGGTTGGGTGGACACGGACCTCTCGGCTTCGGCCCTGCGGGCCGACCCGGCCCAACGCAAGAAGGTGGAGGCCATCTTCCCCCTGAGCCACATCCCTTTGGCCGAGGACATCGCGGGGCCCATTGTCTTCCTGCTCAGCGACTGGGCCGTGGCCGTGCATGGTGAAATCCTCAACGTGAATGGGGGCACGGTGCTCTGCGGGTAGCGATTCTCGGCGCGGGCGGGCCGGCTTTGTGGTTCCATGAAAGGGCCTAGGAATGACCATGGAACCTGAACGCCAGCCCCCCCCCGATGTCGCCGCCGATGAGGAGGCCCTTGGCCTCATTGGGCCATGGGCCTTTCTGAGAAGGGCCATTCCCGGCGGTTTCTCGGGACCGGGCCTACAACTGTTGCTGGCATGGCTGGGCTTCCAGATCCTTTCCAGCTCCCTGTGGGCCCAGCATCTGCGGGGCCTTGCCGGATGGAGCAGCCTGCCGACCTTCTGGGGCGAACAGTTTTCGGCGCGGGATGTCTGGGAACTGGTGGTGAACGGCAAGCTGGGGGAGCATCCCATCGGCTTCTGGACCGCGCTAATTGCCATGGGCTTCCTGGCCTGGGCGCTCTGGGCGGGCTGGAAAGTCCAGGCGAAGGCTCTCGGCACGCGTGCCGGGTTCGGGCCCTGGGCGTTGGGCTTCGTGGATGCCCTGCTGATCGGCCTTCTGCCGATCCTGCTGGTGGAAGGGGCCCTGGCCTGGTGCCTGGGCAAAATGGGAGGTACCGGAATCCAGGGGCTCGGATGGCTGAACCTGGTGGGCGGAACCCTGCTTCGGCTCACCGCCGTTTCGGCCTTCCTGCTCCAGTGGTGGCTCTGCCGGGCCGGTCGGGCCGGGGCCTCCACGGCAGGCTTGCGGATGGGCTCCTGGGCGGTTTTGGGGCGCCACTATGGCCACAGTTTCCTGCGGCTCTGGCTCAACGGCCTTCAGTGGGCGCTGCTCCTGGCGGGTGGTGTGGTGGTGCGCTTCGGCCTGCATTTCCTGGTGCTGGTCCTGGCCTGGAGGTGGGGCGGTGCCACGCCTGCAAAAGTGTGGGCCTTTCTCGCCCTTCAGGCCCTGGCCACCTTGGTGTCGGCTTGGGTGATGGGCTGGATGCTCCGCGTCGTGGCGCTCTTCTGGCGTCATGACTCGGCGGTGAGAGACGAAATCCGATCCCTTCGGCGGCGCGCGGCCGGCGAGGTTGTCGAGGCGTGAGGTGCAGACCGTGAAATCAAGAATTGCGGCAATCTTCTTCCTGAGTCTGGCGCTGGGCGCCCAGAACGCACCCAAGTTTCAGCGGGGCCAGCCTGTTCCCGTGACGGATGTCACTGCGGATGATCCCGCCGTGGCCAAGGTCATCGCGCCCCTCAGCGCCGAGTTGCGCGCCAGTTTCGGCCGGGAACTGGTGGCTGCGCCCCAGGGACTCTTTCGGGGCAGGGGGGGCGAGGAGAACCTGCTGGGCTACTGGGTGGCCGATCTCATGCGGGAGCGCGCCCAGCAGATCGTGGGTGCTCCGGTGCCCTTCGCCATCACCAACTCTGGCGGCCTGCGCGGAAACATCCGTCCCGGCGTGGTGAAGATCGCCGATATCTACGAAGTGATGCCCTTCGAGAACGAACTGGTCGTGGCGGAGTACACCGGCGCTGAGATTCTCCAGATCGTGAAGGACGGCATCTATCGGCGCATGGGCGAGCCCTGTTCGGGCATCAAGGCCGAAGTGACGGGCACGGTGGAGAAGCCCGAATTCACGATCCGCTGGAGCGACGGTACTCCCATCGATCCCCAGGCCGTGGTGAAGGTGGCCCTCACGGACTATCTGCTCTCCAGCGGGGACGGCATGTCGGCCCTCCAGAAGGGGCGGCGCCCCATCACCACGGGCATTCCCTTGCGCGATCTCCTTCTGGACGGCTGCGCTCGGCTGGGGGCCCTGAAGACGCCCCTGCTGCCCCCTGCCGCCCAGCGCTTCATCCTCCCCGCCGATATTAGGCAGGCCATCCGCGACAAGAAGTTGAGCCGGTAGGAGCAACCATGGAACGCCGGAATTTTCTCGCAGGACTGGGAGCCGTTGGCCTGGCCTCCTGCGCCCCTCTGCGCCGGGAGGATGCCTCCTCCGCCAACGTCCGCTTGACCCTGCTGCACACCAATGACACCCACTCTCGGATTGAGCCCTTTGGTCCCGGTAACGGCGCGCTCTCCGGCAAGGGGGGCATGGCCCGCAGGGCCACCCTCGTGAAGGAACTCCGGAGCCAGCTCGACAATGTACTGCTGCTGGATGCGGGCGATGTCTTCCAG
>JAYREN010000164.1:0-7455 GCA_041908845.1 Holophaga sp.
GGTGACGGGCAGTTGCGGCTGCGGCGGCATCACCGGCTATTTCGTGGACATGCTGGAAGAGGGCTACTTCGAGACTCTGTTCGATGTGCAGTGCTTCGATCTGCGGGCGGTGGAATCCATCGCCCGCAATGCGGGGCATCGCGAGATCAGCGCCGATCTCTACGCCAGCCCCTTCAACCGCGGTTCCGTCGTCAACATGCTCGACTGCGTGATCCTGGGGGCCACGGAAGTGGATGTGGACTTCAACGTGAACGTGAACACCGAATCCAGCGGCTACCTGCTGCACAACACCGGCGGGCACTGCGACACGGCGGCAGGCGCCAAGCTGGCCATCGTGGTGGCACCCTCCATCCGAGGCCGACTCCCCATCGTCCGGGAGTCCGTGACCACGGTAACGACCCCGGGCGAGACCGTGGATGTCATCGTGACGGAGCGGGGCATCTGCATCGCCGACAAACATGCCGATCTAAAGAGGGAACTGCTGCGGCGCAACCTGCCAGTCAAGGACATCCACCAATTCCACGAGGAGATCACCGGGATCACCGGCATTCCTCGCCCCGTGGAATTCGAGGACGATATCGTGGCCCTCATCGAGTACCGCGACGGTTCCATCATCGATGTGGTCCGCCGCGTCCACGAATGATCCCGGCCTGATGACCCTTCCCCTCGAAGCCCTATATCTGGAAACCCGGGACGAACGCCAACGCAAGCTCCAGCGGGCCTTCGATCAAACCGTAGCCGGGAACGAGACCTCCTTCGTCGTGGTCTCCACCAACGTGCCCGGGAGTCCCAAACTCCTGCTGGGGCTCTCCCGCAGGGTCCAACAGACCGTGGAAACGCTCCGACGGTGGCCGGGATTCCAGATGCTTCACGCGGGCCCGGATGCCCTCGGCCCCTTCTATGTGGCGCGCTGCCATCTCACGCCCCGGGAGGCCAAGGGCCGGGCCGTGATCCTTGAGCAGGAAAACCCCTCCGCCCGACTCCTGGATCTGGATGTCTGCTCTTCACATGGAACTCAGATCGGCCGTGCGGAGATGGGACTGGCGCCCCGCGCCTGCCTGCTCTGCGGAGAGCCCGCCGGTGAGTGCATCCGCCTTCTCCGGCATCCGCCAGATGAGCTCAGAGCCCACGCCGAGGGACTGCTGAAGGCGGTTGCGATCCCAGGGCCGCAGGATCTGGCCGAGAGCCTGGTCCTCGGTGCCCGCATGGAACTCCACCTAACGCCAAAACCCGGACTGGTGGACCGCCATGACCAGGGCTCCCACCCCGATCTCTCCTATGCATCCATGCAGGCCTCCATCGACCTCCTGCCCCGCTATTTCGAGACGCTCCTCCAGGGCATCCGGGAAGGCCACCCGCTGAGCCGCTTCGTCCAGCACGGGATCGATGCGGGCAACCGCATGCACGCCAAGATCCAAGCCAATGGACACAGGGGCTATATCTTCCTCTCGGGGCTCCTGCTCCTGGCCGCTGCAAAGGCGAATGGTGAGGTGGCGGGCCTGCGGCGAGCCATCGCGGAACTGGCCGTCGCCTTCTTCTCCGCCTTTGAGCCTCGAGACACTCCCGGCGCCTCCATCCGTGCGAATCGCGGCCTAGGGGGCATTCGCGCCGAAGCGGAACGGGGCCTGCCCGCCATCTTCGAGCACGGCTGGCCCGCCTACCAGGCCGCCCTTGATGCAGGCTGGAGTCAGGAATATGCGGGGTTCTACCTCATGGCGGTGCTCATGCAGCGGGTGGAAGACACCACGGCGATCCGACGCTGCGGCCCCGAGGGCCTCAGCCGCCTGCGCCAGGATGGAGCGCACCTGCAGCGCCTGCTGGAACGGCGGGAGAACCCGCTCCCTGCGCTGCAGACTCTCAACGAGGACTATTGCAGGCTGGGCCTTACCATGGGCGGCGTGGCGGACTGCATGGCCCTCACCTTCGCCCTCGACCTTTGCGCCGCCCGTGGTGAATCAGTTTCCATCTCCTGAACACCACGCCTTGGCCAGCGCCTCGAAGTGTTCGCCCCGGTGCTCGAAATTCTTGAACTGATCGAAGCTGGCGCAGGCAGGGCTCAATAGCACCTGATCACCGGCCTGGGCGGTGGCGAAGGCCCTCTGGACTGCCTCGTCGAAGGACCAGATGGAGACATGGGGAAACTCCCCCAGATCCCGCTCCAACTGGGGAATGGCGTCCCCCAGGAAGATCAGTTGCCGCAGCTTGCCCGCCAGGGCTTCCTTCAGCGGAAGGTAGCTCGTGCCCTTGTCCTCCCCACCCAGTAGCAGTATCAGGGGGCCCGGAAGGGCGCGGATGGCCGTCAGCGTCGCGTCCACGTTGGTGCCCGGGGAATCGTTGAAGGCGCGCACCCCGCCACGCTCACCGCAGAAGGCGATGCGGTGAGCCAGCCCCGGATAACTACTCAGGCCCGTGCGCAGCGCCTCAACCCCGGCACCCCCGTGATGGGCCAGCACGGCAGCAGCGAGCGCATTCTCCACGTTGTGATCGCCCGGAATGCGGAGTTGAGTGCGATGGATCAACTCGTGGCTTCGCCCCTCGCGATCGCGGAGCTGCAGGAATCCTTTTCCGTCGCACCAGGCACCCTGGACTCCGGGATCGGTCCAACCGAAGAAGGCCTCCCTGCCCTGCCCCGCAACCTTGGGGCGGAAGGTCTCCGCCGCAGGCAGCAACCGCAGATCGCCTGGTTCCTGCCGCTCGAAGATACGCAGCTTGGCATCCAGGTAGCGATCCATGTTCCCGTGGCGGGCCAAGTGATCGGGGGTGAGATTGAGTAGCACGGCACCTTCGGAATGGAAGGTGCGGACAGTCTCCAACTGGTAGCTCGAGCATTCCAGGGCGAATCGAGTTTCGGGAACCGCACCCTCCAGGGCTTCGATCAGGGGGATGCCAAGGTTTCCGCAGGCCACCGTGGGCAGCCCCGCCGCCTTCAGCAGATGGGCCGTGAGGTCCGTGGTGGTGCTCTTGCCGTTGGTGCCAGTGATGGCCAGGAGCTGTCCACCATCCTTGCGCTCGCGCAGGACGCGGTGGGCCAGTTCCAGTTCACCGATGACCGAAATGCCCCGCGCCTGGGCCTCTTGCACGAAGGGAATACTCGGCGGCACGCCAGGACTCAGTAGCACTTCATCGCACTCGTCCAGCAGCGCCAAGGGATGATCCCCCCAGACGCCCGGTATGTTCAGCTCCGCCAGCCGTGTCACCGTGGCGGCATCCGGCTGAGCTCGGCGTTCGTTCATCACAACATCGCGGCCGCGCTTCGTCAGGTAGGCGGCGGCGGACAAGCCCGATCGCCCCGCACCGATAACCACGATCCGTCCCATGCCGCCTCCGCTTCCACTCCAGAATGAACCAAACTGTTCTACGATAGCTATCGATGAAAGAGTCTACTATCCACGCCATTCTCAGCGGCGAACGCGCCGCCATTACCTATTCTCATTCCATCATCGACCTGAAGACGGGACAGCTCGCCGCCACCGAACTGCTCACGCGATTCCAGGACTTCGATGGGCAGATGCGAACGGTGGGCAGTCTGCTGGAGGATGTGACCCTGGCTCCGGCCACCAGGGTCCAGCTCGATCTGCTCTGCCTGGGTGCCGTCTTCGAGGCCCTGGCGGAGAACCCCATCACCGACCACCTGATCTTCATCAACCTCCACCCGATGACACTGGATTCGCCAGACTTTTGGCAAAAGATCCGCCCCTGGCTCTGGAATCTCTCCATTCCGCCCCACCGCATCGTCGTGGAGATCACCGAGTCCTACGCGGGTCACGAGATGGACAAGTTGGAGGATTTCGCCCGGCAGATCCGCGCGCTGGAATTTCGCCTCGCGGTGGATGACCTGGGCAGCGGCGTCGCCAGCCTCGCCCACATGGCCCGACTAGCGCCGGATTTCATCAAGGTCGACCGTTCTCTCGTCCACAAGGTGCACCGCCGTCCCTACCAGGCCGCCCTGCTTAACGCCCTGTCTGTCTTCGCGGAGCGAATGAACGTGGGCTACATCGCCGAAGGCATCGAGACCGCTGACGAACTCCAGGCCGTCATCGATGCGGATGTCTCCTGGGGCCAGGGCTTCATCTTTGGTGAACCCGTACCCCTGAGGCTCGGCTCGAACCTGGATTGACGCGCGTTTACCGCAATTTCAGCGAGCTGAGCGCCAGGATGGAGCACACGATGGCAGTGATCCAGAGCCGGATCACGACCTTGGTCTCCTTGAGTCCGCCCAGTTCCAGATGGTGATGGAAGGGTGCCATGCGGAAGATCCGCTTGCCGCCCCGCAGCTTGAAGCTGCCCACCTGGAGAATCACACTCATCGCCTCCAGCACGAAGAGCCCGCCCGCAATGACGAGCAGCAGTTCCTGCTTGATCATCAGCGCCACCGTGGCCAGGGCGCCGCCCAGGCCGAGACTGCCGGTATCGCCCATGAACACTTCCGCCGGATGCGCGTTGAACCAGAGGAAGCCCAGGCTCGCCCCGGCCATGGCCCCCAGGAAGACACTCAATTCCGCCCCCCCCACCACATGGGGCACAAACAGGTACGCCGCCATCTTGGCGTGGCCGGCCACGTAGGCCAGGATCGCGAAGGTGACCGACACGATGAGAATGCCGCCGATGGCCAACCCATCCAGGCCGTCCGTGAGATTCACAGCGTTACTGGTGCCCACCATCACCAGCCAGATCCAGGGGATCAGCAGGATGCCCACATCTGGTCGGAAGTTCTTGAAGAAGGGCACCGACAACTGGCTCGTGTTGGTGCCGCGCAGGCCGAAATGCAGGATGAAGAAGGCCACCAGTAGCGAGATGCCCGTAAGCAGCGCCATCTTCTGCCAGCTGCGCAGACCCAGGTTCTGCTTCTTGAAGAGCTTTTGGGCATCGTCGAAGGCGCCCACGACGCCGAAGCCCAGCAGCGCCAGGAGTGCGATCCAGATGGGGCCGCTCTTGAGCTCGCACCAGAGCAGCGTAGAGAGCAGGATCACGCCGAGGATGAGGATTCCCCCCATGGTGGGCGTGCCGGCCTTCACCTGATGATGCTCGGGCCCTTCCTGGCGAATGTGCTGCCCCATCTTCAGACGGGTGAGGGTGCGGATCACCAGCGGCCCCAGCAGCAAGGCCAGGATGAAGGCCGTGGCGGCTGCGAGGCCCGTCCTGAATGTCACGTAACGAAAGACCGAGACGCCCGGAAACAGGTCGCGGATGGGATGGAAGAGCCAAGGAATCATGGAGTCAGTCCGTAGGTGTTGCTTGCGAAGTTGGATGTTGCGAAGTGAGGTCTTTAGGAGCGCTCCGCACCCCTAGGTTGCCATCGATACGACTTCTTCAGGATGTTGTGCCTTCGTGGTGAATCAATCTTTCCTCCGGCGCGCCAATAGCCACTCCACCACCCGCTCTGTTCGCCAGAATCGGCTCCCCTTGGCCAGAATCCTGGCCCCTTCAGGGATAGCGCCGAGGCCCATGGGGTCATCCCGCAGCGAATCGAAATCAGGAAAGGCCCGCCCGCCCACGCCGAAACCCTTTGCCAACGCTCCTGCCTGATCCCCGAAGGCCCAGATGCGCTGGATGCCTAGGACGCGCAGCGCCTCGCCCGTCTCCCGGTGCAGCCGCTCGGATTCAGGGCCCAACTCACGCATGCAGCCCAGCACCGCCACGGGCTCCCCGCCCTGCAACTCCAGCAGGGAAGCCGCGCATGCCTGGATGGAATCCGGACTCGCGTTGTAGGTCTCGTCCAGCAAGCAGCCGTCCCGCTGGAGCGCATGCAGGCGGCCTCGTCCCGGTTCGACATGGCCAAGCCCTTCAGCGACAGCTTCGAGGTCGAACCCCGCGAGGATCGCCAACGAACCGGCAAGTGCCGCGTTGCGCATCTGGTGGGCGCCCCGCAGCCGGAGCGTCACGGGTACATGTCCCTGTGGGGTCCGTAGGGTAAACCGTTCGCCTCGAACACCCAGGGGTTCCCAGGACTCCCAACCGAAGGCACACCCCTCGCCCACAGCCACAGGTTTCGCATGGGCCGCCCAGGGCTGAAGGCCGACCCAGCGACACCAGTCATCGGAGGCTAGGTGCACCCAGGGGCTCCCCGGCTTCAGCCCCGCCACCAGTTCGCCCTTGGCCTTCGCGATGCCCAGGGGTCCCTCCGTGAAGTTTTCCACGTGGGAACTGCCCACCATGGTGATCAGGCCGAAATCCAGGGGCGCGATCTCCGTGAGCCGCTTGATCTCGCCGGGCGTACTCATGCCCATCTCCAGCACCACGGCCCGGGTGCCGACGGGCAGCGTGGCCAGGGCCTCGGGCATCCCCAGGGTGTTGTTGCGGTTGCCCGGCGTCTTCCAGGCGCCCACCGCCGCCGCGAGCAGCTCCTTGGTGCTGGTCTTGCCCACGGAGCCCGTGACGCCGAAGACGGCCTGGGGCGCCACGGAGGCCAAGCGCGCCTGGCCCCATCGCTGCATGGCCTCGAGGGTGTCGCCCACGATGAGCTGCGGGCAGGCGAGGTCCAGTTCGTGATCCACCAACAGGCAGGAAGCTCCATTCGCCAACGCCTGCGCCGCATAAGCATGGCCATCCCGCTCAGCCCGAATGGCCACGAAACAGGCCTCAACAGGTATCGTGCGGGTGTCCATGGAGAGCGCGACCGGAACCACCGAGGGGTCGCCCAAGATCCGCGCCCCGAGATGCGGCGCCACTTCCGCCAGGGACCAGAGGGTCATGGCTGGCCCCCGGTCGGCTTGGCCCAGGCTCGGGGCACAGCCTCGCCACGCAACACGGCTTCCACGGCGCTGCGATCGCTGTAGGGATGCTTCACGCCCTGGATGTCCTGATAGGGCTCGTGCCCCTTGCCCGCCAGGAGCAGAAGATCGCCTGGGCGGCAGTCCCGCAGGGCCGCCTGCACCGCCAGGGCGCGATCGGCCAGGCGGTGGTAGCGGGCAGGATCGGCCAGCAGTGAAGCAGGAATGCCGGCGGCGGCATCATCGAGCATGCGCTGGGGATCCTCGGTGCGGGTGTTGTCGCTGGTGTGCCAGATGACATCGGCCCCGGCCGCCACCGCCGCGGCCATGAGGGGGCGCTTGGTGCGATCCCGATCGCCACCGCAGCCAAAGAGCACATGCAGGCGGCCCCCCGGGGGCAATAGATCCTTGCCCGCGGCCAGCAGCTTCTCCAGCGCATCAGGGGTGTGGGCGTAGTCCACCATCACACCGAAGGCCTGGCCGCAGTCCACGCGATCCAGTCGCCCCGGAGCGCCCTTCACCCCGGGTACCGCCTCCAGAACTGTACCCAGATCGAAACCAGCCTCGGCGCAGCAGGCGATGGCCGCCAGCAGGTTATAGAGATTGAACCGTCCCAGGAGCGGACTCTCCACGGGCCAGGTCCCCTCGGGGGTCTGAAGGTTGAAGGCTGTTCCCGTGGGACTCAGGCGCACTTCCGTGGCGCGGTAGTCGGCGGCCTCGTCCACGGCGTAGGTCCGCACCCTCC
>JAYREN010000165.1:0-7315 GCA_041908845.1 Holophaga sp.
GGCTGGATCCTTGGACAGGGATCTGGCCGCCGTGGTGGAATCCCGGTGGCGGCGCCGGGAGGACCGCTACTCCGAGCTCCGCTCGGAAGCCCCTGCGCCAAGTCCCAAGATCGAGATGTTCCGCATGGGCGGGTGAGCACCCAGGCTAGGCTTGTCTGTATGACCACAAAGAACACCCTCGTCACCCGGCTGCATGCCGCCAAGGGCCTGTCCTCCAGCCAGCGCCGGATCGCAACGTGTCTGCTCGCGAACCTGGGCGAGGCGGCCTTCTGGGGGGTGGAAGAGGTAGCCGAGCGGGCTGAGAGCAGCGTGGCCACCGTGGTGCGGTTCGCCCAGAAACTGGGGTACCGGGGCTACATGGAGATGCGACAGGCCCTGGTGGCCCAGGCCAAGGCCAAGACCGCCCCGGAGGACCGCCTGCTGCGCGCCCCCCGGGAGGCCGCTGCCATGCTGGTGGAAGTGGCCAAGCAGGACATGCTGAACATCGAACGTACCGTGCAGGGCATCAACGAAGACCTGCTGATGAGGCTAGTGCTGCGCATCGAGGGGGCCCGCTTCCGAGTGCTGGTGGGTCACGGCGTCTCACGCATCATGAGCCAGCACCTGGGCTACCTGCTCACGGTTTCGGGCTATGTCACCGTGGCAGAAAGCCCCGCCGAATTCGCCCGCCAGGTCGCCAATCTGGACGCTCGGGATCTACTCATCGCCTTCAGCTTTCCGCCTTACTCCCAGGAGACGCTGGATGTGGTGGACTATGCCCGCAAGCGGAGCACGCCCGTCATCGCCTTCACGGATAGCCTGGATTCTCCCCTGGCCCGCCACGCGGATCTCACGGTGCCCGTAGCCGGGGAAAACCTTATGTTCACCCATAGCATCGCTTCCTTCGCTGTGGTTTCGCACACCATCGCTGCGGCCCTGGCTTCCCGGGATCGCGAGGCCTCCATTCAGCGGCTCCTGGAGGCCGAGCGCATTGCCAAGCCCCAGTTCATCAAGACCGAAACCTAGAACCTAGGCTTTTCCAAGTAGGCTCAGCGCCTCCTGCAGGCAGGCCTCCCAGGTTTCATCCGGGGTCTCCACCAGGAAAAACTCCACGACATTGTTGGCCGGATGGGCCTCCCCATGGGCCGACCAGGCCTCGAAGAGAGCGTCCAGGGGATTGCGATCCAGCTTGTTGGCGCGGTGCTTGTGGGATTTGCGAACTCGGTCGGGGTCGGGGCCGCGCATGGCGAGACCCACCCGAGGGGCGGCATGGAAACTGAAGACCTGGGACCAGACGGTGCCCACCCGCTGGTCAAAGTGCAGGTAGGCACCGTGATTGGATGAGGTAAGGGTGAGCCTCCGGGCGGAACCCTGCCAAGCCGCCGCCCACCGCAGAAGCAGGGCTTCGGCCCGGGCACGGTCCTGGGGGTGCCTCAGAGAGGCCCGAGCCGCGTCGAGAAAGGGTTCAAGCAGCTCCAAGGGATGCTCCAGAAGAAATTTGCCTGCAACAAGTTAACCCCAAGGCGGGAATCCCCGAAAGGAATAGGGTAGGCTCCATGTCTGCTTTCCTGAAAAATCCCTAGATGTCCCCCAACCTGCCCAGCAACTTCCGACGGCGCCTGCCGTGGTGGATGATCCCGACCTTCGGGATCGGGGGCGCTTTGTGGGTGATCGGGGTCTACCGCTGGGAGCCCGGCCTCGGGGAGGTGGCTCGGCTGGGACTGCTGCTCCTTGGACTGGGGGTGCTCGCCACGCTCGCGGCTTTTTTGATCCATCTCAAGGTGCAAGCCAGCCTCGTGGATGCCGCCCGAGTGGCTCGCCAAACCGCGGAGCAGGACTTCCAGGAGTTCCTGGAACTGCTGCCGGTGGGGACGGCGATCACGGATAGCCAAGGGCACCTAGTGTGGTGCAACCAGAAGGGACTGGAATTCTTTGGACTGGAGGCGGAAGAGGCCAAGGGATTGGACTGGACCAGCTCCGATGCGCTGGTTCTGCAGCCCGACGGCAACCCCATGGAGCCCGCCGATCGGCCCCTGGTTCAGGCCCTGGCCACGGGCCAGAGTGTGCGGGATGTGGTGCTGGGCCTGGAGCGGAGTTCGGACGGGAACTGGGTCTGGGCCTCGGTCTCGGCCGAGCCTAGGGTGGATTCAGAGGGTGCAATCCGCGATGTCATTCTCACTTTCGAGGATGTGACCCAAAAGCGCACGGCGGAGACGGAGCTCGCGATCCAGACCTTCCGGGATCGGTTGACCTCTCTGCCCAACCGCACCCTCTTCATGGAACGCCTCGCCCAGGCCATCCTTCGCACCGAGCGGCGGAAATTGGCCACGGCCGTCCTCTTCATCGACCTGGATCGCTTCAAGGTGGTTAATGACAGCCTCGGGCATGACTCGGGAGATCATCTCCTGATGCAGATGGCCAAGCGTCTACGGGGCTGCCTTCGCCCCGAAGACACGGTGGCCCGCCTCGGAGGCGACGAATTCGTCATCCTGTTCGAGGATCTGGTTTCGGCCAATGACGGTCTGCGGGTGGCAGAGCGCATCTCCGAGAGCATGAAGGTGCCCTTCCCCCTCAACGGCCAGGAGATCTTCACCACCTGCAGCATGGGCCTCGCCCTCTGTTCCGTGGCGGATACGATCCCCTCCGAACTGGTGCGGGATGCGGAAGTGGCCATGTACCGGGCCAAGGCCAAGGGCGAAGGTAGCATCGAGATCTTCGATCCCAGCATGAACGCCCAGGCTCTGGCCCGGTTCCAGATGGAAAGCGAGCTGCGACGAGCGATCGAGCGGGAAGAGTTCATCCTGTTCTACCAGCCGCTGATTTCCCTCGGCACAGGCCTCATCGAGGGCTGGGAGGCCCTGGTTCGCTGGAAACACCCCGAACGGGGCATGGTGCCGCCGCTGGAGTTCATCCCCCTGGCGGAGGAGACTGGCCTCATCGTGCCCATCGGCAAATGGGTGCTTCAGGAGGCCATGCGACAAGCCAGTGCCTGGCACGATCGTTTCCCTTCGGCCCCGCCCCGGCTCATGAACGTGAACATTTCTGGCCGCCAGTTCCAGCAGAAGGAGCTGATCACCACCGTGACCGAGGCCCTGGAGGCCAGCAACTTCCAGGCCTCCTGCCTCAAGCTCGAGATCACCGAGAGCGTGATGATGAAGGACCCCCAGGCCAGCCTGGAGGCCATGAAGGTGTTCCGGGGTCTGGAAATCCATCTGGTCATCGATGACTTCGGTACGGGGTACAGTTCTCTCAGCTACCTGAAGCGGTTCCCCGTGGACACCCTGAAGGTGGACAAGAGTTTCGTGGATGGACTAGGGAAGGACCCCGAGAGCACAGCCATCGTGGGGGCCATCATTTCCTTGGCCAAGTCCCTGGGCATGCGGGTCACTGCCGAAGGCATCGAAACCGAAGCACAGTTGAATCGGCTTCGACTTCTTAACTGTGATCAGGGCCAAGGGTATTTCTTTTCCCGTCCCCTGCCCGCCGCTCAGGCGGAAGAACTGCTTGCGAAAAATCCGGCCTGGTAAGGAAAACTTTCGGATTCCCCTTCCTCCTCGCGCCAGCTCCTGCTAAACCTTTGAGACCCCCCAAGGCCGAGGCCTCCATGATCAAGATCGATATCGCCAACACCCTGATGCAGACCCTTCCCATCTCCAAGGCCACGGCCCTGCAGGTGGTGGATCTTCTCACCGAGCGCATGAAGCTGGCCTTGCTGGAAGGTGAACGCATCGAAGTGCGCGGCTTTGGCGTCTTCGAGCCCCGCCCGCGCAAGCGCGGCCTGGGCCGCAACATCAAGACGGGCCAGAGTGTCGAGATCCCCAAGGGGAAGAGCATCCGCTTCAAGCCCGGCAAGGACCTCCGTGATATCGAAGTAAAGTAGGAAACCTACCGCTTTCGGCCCTGGGCCAGCATGATCATCTCCCGCAGCGTCTTGGCCATGGTCATGGCGGAGACTCCGGTGCTGTCGTAGTGGGGCGCCAGTTCCAGGCAGTCCATCCCCACGAGGCGACGACCCTGGAAGCGCTTGAGCCCGGCGATGAGCAGCTCCCAGCCGATGCCGCCGGGTTCCGGGGTGCCTGTGCCGGGATACAGGCTGGGATCCAGCACATCCATGTCCAGGGTGATGTAGATGGGCCGATCGCCTAGTTTCGCGAGAACCTCGTCGATGGCCTCCAGGGTGAAGGGGCGGATGGTCTTGTGCCGCTGGGCAAGCTGCCACTCCTCGATGGAGCCGCTGCGGATGCCGAACTGGAAGAGGTTCTCGTAGCCGATGCGGTCCGCGGCGCGGCCGATGATGGTGGCGTGGGTCAGCGGATCACCCCAGAGATCCGGCCGCAGATCCGCGTGGGCATCGAAGTGGATGAGCGCCAGGTCGGGGTGTTCCTCGTGGGCGGCGAGGATGAGCGGCAGTGCCACCAGGTGTTCGCCGCCGAAGGCGATGGGGAACTGCCCCTTGGCGCGGATCTCCTGCACCGCCGAGGCGATGTCGGCCATGACCCGGTCCTTCTGGCCCGGAGGCAGAAACAGATCGCCGTAATCCGCGAACTTGATGTCCAGCAGGCTCTGCTGCTGGTAGAAGCTGAACTCCTCCATGCCGAAGGAGGCCTCCCGCACGGCGAAACCCGCGAAGCGCGAACCGGCCTTGAAGGAACTGGTGCCGTCCCAGCAGACGCCAAAGAGCGCGATATCGGCAGCCTCGGGTTCGCAGGAGCCCAGAAAAAGGGGGAGAACGAATTCGTGGGACATGGGGACTCCAAAAGAATTCACTACGGAGAGCCGGAGTTCACGGAGGGGACACGGAGAGAAAATCATGAATCTCCATGCTCTTTTCTCGGTGGCCTCAGTGCCCTCCGTGGTGGATTAGTTTTCTTCTAAACTGATCTGCTCCCACTTCACCCCGAAGTGTTCCAGGATCGCGGCGCGTTCGGCCTTTTCCTGTTCAGCGATGCTGGTGTAGGGGCGCAGGAAGACCACCCGGCGCACGCCGCGACGCACCAAAGCGCGGGTGCAGGTCAGGCACGGCTCGTCGGTCACGTAGGCCGTGGATACCTCGCCTCCGGAAAAGCCCAGGGCGTTCTCCTCGGCATGGCTCGTGTGCAGGCAGCGCTGGGCGGGATTGCAGGTCTCTGGGGTGCAGTGGGGCATGCCGGGGAGAGCGCCATTGAAGCCTCCAGAGGCGATGCCCCCATCGGGCCGCAGTAGGATGCAGCCCACCTTCAGCCGACAGCAGGTGCCCAGGCGACTAATCTCCAGGGCCATCCGGAGGAAGACCTGGTCCTTGAGGGCGGCGCGCTGAGAGGACATGACAGGCTCCAGAAATCGGAATTCATCGGGCGATGTCGAAGCCCACGGCATGGGCCGGCCCCTCGCTGCGGTCGATCCAGGCCACCTGGGCGCCGAAGGCCCGGGCCAGGTGATGCACGCCATCCCGGGTCTCGGGGGAAAGGGCCGCACGGAACTCGGGATGCATGGAGATCCGCAGAGTCGCGCCCCGCAGTTTTTCGCCCAGGCGGGCAATCTCCCGGTAAACGGACAACAATGCGGTCTCGGGGCTGATGCGGCGACCGGAGCCCTCGCAGTGGGGGCAGGGTGAAGTGAGGATCCGGTCCAGGCTGGGGCCCGTGCGCTTGCGGGTCATCTCCACCAGGCCGAAGTCGCTGATCTCTACGGCCCGAGCGTGGTTGCGATCCCGCTTCAACTCCTCCTGGAGCCGATTCATCACCGCCTCGCGGTGGGCCGCTTCCATCATGTCGATGAAGTCGATGACGATGATGCCCCCCAGGTTGCGGAGGCGGAGCTGGCGCACGACTTCGGGAATGACTTCCAGGTTGGCGTGAAAGACCGTCTCTTCCAGATCCTTCTTCCCCACGAACTTCCCGGTGTTCACGTCCACGCTCACCAGGGCTTCGGTCTGGTTGATGACGATGGAACCGCCGTGCTTGAGGAAGACCTTGGGATGGCGGGCCTGGTCGACCTCCTTCTCGATGCCGAAGGCGTCGAAGATGGGCAGGTCGCTGGTGAAGTGCTTCACCCGACTGGCCCACTCGGGATGGAGCCGGGTCACGAAGTCCACGACCTCCTGGTACGTGTCCGTGCGATCCACCCAGAAACTGGCCACTTCCTCCCGGAAGAGATCCCGCAGGACCTTCTGCAGGAGCCCTGAATCCTGCCACACGAGGCAGGGGGCCTGGCAGTTGCAGCTGCGGCCCTGCACCTCGGCCCAGAGTTCCCGAAGCGCTGCCACATCCGAGACCAGATCCTCGTCCTTTTCGCCGATGGCCGCCGTGCGCACGATGAAACCCTCGCCGGGCTGGGCGTGACTCTTGATGAGCTGCCGCAGGCGATCCCGTTCCTCGGGATCGGTAATCTTGCGGCTGATGCCCACATGCTCTACGCCGGGCATGAAGACCAGGAAGCGGCCCGGAAAGCTGATATGGCGGGAGAGGCGCGGGCCCTTGGTGCCGATGGGATCCTTCACCACCTGCACCAGCACTTCCTCGCCCTCCTTGACGGGAGGAAGGGTCAAGGGTGGGGTCTCGTACTCCAGGATGTCATCGTGGTCTTCCTCCTCGGCGGCATCCTCGGCCCCAAGGCGGTGGGCCTCGGGTTCATCCAGGTAGAGAAAGCCGTCCTTGGGGCCGCCGATGGCCACGAAGGCGCTCTGCATCCCCTGGAGGAGCTTGGCCACCCGGCCCTTGTAGACATCCCCCACCTGACTGAGGTGGGAACTGCGTTCGATGAAGAGCTCGCAGACTTGCCCGTTCTCGAGAAGGGCAATGCGAGTCTCCAGGGGGGTCGAGTTGACCACCAGAGACCGGCGGACTTCCATGGCTGTAACCTCTCTTTGAATTCGGCGAAGACGCAACCTGCAGCTTCCCTCTGTCCGCCAGGACGTACCAGCCTGGGGACCTCCATTTTTTACCAGGGTGGAGAAACCCTGGGAAGGTTCATTTCAAAAAACAATCTAGGCGAAGGCATCCTGGACAGGGGGCGTGCGCTCCAGGTGCTCCTTGGCAGTGATCCGGTTGCGGGCATCCACGAAGACCACCTTGGGCTGGTGGTGTTGGGCCTCGGCCTCCGTCAGGTAGCCGTAGGCCGCCAGGATCACCAGGTCGCCCTGATCTACCAAGTGGGCCGCGGCCCCGTTGATGCCGATCTCGCCGGAGCCCGAAATCCCGGGGATCACATAGGTCGAGAGCCTGGACCCGTTGGTGATGTCGTAGATGTCGATCTTCTCGTTTTCCATGAAGCCCGCGGCCTCGATGAGTAGCGGGTCGAGGGTGATCGACCCCACGTAGTCCAGATCGGCCCGGGTCACGGTCGCGCGGTGGATCTT